>NZ_JBSWYX010000005.1:0-302758 GCF_056161345.1 Salipiger sp. ABF4_146
TCGCTCAGCCAAAAAAGATCAGACATGTTCACCGCTCGTTTTCGAACGGTGAATCACGCTCGTCCAACCAAATCAATGGGTCCTGACCCTAAACGTTTGGAACCATCGGTCACTTGATGACTTGCATCTTATGGTTGTTCTGAATTGACCAGGCGGTTTTCCTAGGTGTTATTCGAAGACCATCGCATCTGATTAAATTCACCATAGGGTCACGGGGGCTTCCGCACTGCGAGCTTCCTATTTTGGTGGAGTGGCTGGGGCGATGAACACCCTTGGGTTGTTTTTTCGCCTCTGCTTTGTTTATTAAATACCCGGTTCCAAAACGCTTGCGCGATTCTTTGGGTAAGTTGCTGATTTGGATGAAATTTGTAGTTCTTGACAGGTATTGTTTTTGTTTCTAGGGTTTCGATAGGTATTTTATTTCATATTTAATTTTTTGTGGTCTGGGGGAGAGTTTCTTTTAAATCTCTATGCGGTTCACGTGTTTTCGGGTTTGCCCGGTTTTTTGGTATTTTTAAGTTAAAGATTTTCAAGAAATTTTGCTCTCTGGCCGCCTTATGCGCCGGAGCATCATCATGGTCGTCTCGAACAATTTCTCATCCAGCTCGCTTGATCTGAATGGTCAGGTTTCGCTTTCGCAGCCCACCGCGTTGGTCTGGGGACCGGATGGGCGGCTCTACGTCACCGAAAATGGCGGGACGGTGAACGTTCTGACGGTGAAGTTTGGCGACCCGGATCCGAATGACGACGACAATACGGTCTCGTTCTACGTCGAATCCGCCGAGTCGATGCAACTCGACATCCAGAACCACAATGACGACGGCAGCCTGAGCAGCAGCACCAGCCGTCAGGTGACCGGGATCGACGTAACGCAGCAATACGACGCAGCCGGCAATGCGCTCTATATTGATGCCAGCGGAAATCTGACGACCGAAGCCGCGGGCAACGTTGCGGCCACGACCATCTACGTTACCTCCAGCGACAAGCGCATCGGGGCCGGGGGCTCTGGCAACGACGTCGACCTCGACACCAATTCCGGTGTCATCACGATGATGGAGCAGACCGGCGCCGACAGCTGGGATCAGGTGGATATCATTCGCGGGTTGCCGCGATCGGAAGAGAACCACGCGACCAACGGCCTCGAGATGATCCAAGAGGTGGACGAGAACGGCATCCTGATCTCGGAACGGCTGATCGTGGCGCAAGGGGGCAACGCCAACACCGGGGCGCCCTCCAACAACTTTGCCGGCCAACAGGAGCAACCGCTGTCGGCGGCGATCCTCGAGGTTGATGTCAGCGGATTGAAGGCGATCGGCGCGCAGACCGATGGCGACGGGCGCAGCTATATCTACGATCTCCCCACGCTCGACGATCCAACCCGTTCGGGCGCCGAGGACAACAACGATCCCAATGGCGGCAACGATGGCCTGAACAGCGCCAAGCTGGACTACGATGGGCTGGTCTCGATCTATTCGCCCGGCTATCGCAATGCCTATGACGTCGAGGTGACCGAAGACGGGCGCGTCTGGACTTACGACAATGGCGCCAACAACAGCTGGGGCGGGCGTCCGATCGGCGAGGCAGGCGACAACGGCAGCACCACAGATTACGCGCAGGATCCCGATTACATCGCGACCAACCTCAACAACGGCGACGGCAACTCCAGCGACGATATCAACGAACCCAGCGGGTGGAATCCGTCGAACAACGACAATTTCCACGAGGTGACCCGCTCGGACGATCTTGATGGGCGGACCTTGTCGGTGGGCGGCAACGGACCCGTGGCGACTTATACCGGCCCGGATGGGCTGACCTATGTCTACGGCGGCCATCCCAACCCGACGCGGGCCGAAGGTGCCAAGGCCGGGCTGCTGTTCTCGCCCGATGGCGGCACGGACAACGCCTTCCTGCTTGTGTCGAACCTGTCGAGCTACGACGAGGGCAGCGATGACTACGCGCAGGTCAAGGCGTGGATGGCAGAGGTGGAGTCCGCCAGCGGCGCGCTTGGTACCGGAGATCTGGGTGACAAGATCATCGCCGTCACACCGGGCGTCGAATACGATATCTACGCCCTGTCAGACGGTTCGGGCGTGGCGGTTGAAACCGGCGGCTCCGCGCCGTCGGGCGGCACGCTGCTGGGGCAGGCGGGGCTGCCGTCGGACATCGCCGATATCGTCGACTGGCGTAACCCGATCGAGGGCGACTACCTTGAAGCTGGCAAGACCGACGGGGCGCTCGACAGCGGCAAGGGCTCGATCAACGGCCTGACCGAATACACCTCGACCATCATGGACGAGGGCGACGTCAAGATGTCCGGCGCGATCATCGCCAGCGTCTACAACGGCGGCGACCTGATCATCATGGGCCGCAACGAGGATGGCTCGATGTCCTCGACCGGCGGCACCAACGCGCAGGCCACCGACCGCGCGGTCTATCAGGGCTCGGGCCAGCCGCTGGGTCTGGCCACCATCGGGGATGACTTCGCCGAGCGCGGGCTGAGCCAGCCGTTTCAGGGCTCGATCTGGTCGGCGGTTTACGGCCAGAACAATCAGGGCGGTTTCACCGTCTACATCGAGGTGCTGCAGCCCGACAATGGCGCGGTGCCGCTTGCCGGATCCGAAATCGTCGATCCTGACGACTGGGATCTCGATGGTGTCGACAAATACAACGACCCGTTCGAGTTCAGCGCGAGCAACGGGTTCGACCTGTCGGCGGGGCAGAAGATCGTGCTCGACTTCAACCCGCAGTCGACGGATTTCAATGGGACATTGGCGGGCAACACCGGCCTGCTGGGCGCGGCGCTGGACGGGCCGAATTCGCTGGCCGGGCCGCTGGCAGGCAGCACCGGCACCGACAACATCCAAGAGGCCGGGGCGACCGCGAACCAAGACGCGCGCACCGGCACCTACCTGCAGAACGCGGGCGATCTGCTGAATTCCTCCGAGCAGGCCGATGGCCTGTTTGACATCGCGGGCAACATCATCCCCGGGGGTAATGCGCCGATCCTGCAGATCAAGGAGGTGGTGCCGGGCACGATGGTCGGTCAGGCCAATACTGCGCGCGACGCCCTGCAGACCGCCTTCAATCCTGATCCGGATGTCGGGCGTGTGGTGGCCACGGTCACCGCCAAGAATTGGGTGGTGGGCACGAGCGTCGCCGCCGACCAACTGGTCGGGATGGTCTATGGCGACGGTACACAGTCGAACTTCCTGCGTCTGGTGTTTGGTGAGGTCGGTGGCGTGCCCGGAATCGAGGTCGGCTATGAACTGGGCGATAGCGGCTACACGGCGCTGGCTCAGGTCGCGGTGCCTGACCTCACCACAAGCGGCAACGATCTGATCGATCTGCGCCTCGAGGTCGACATCGACGACGGCTTTGCTGTGAGCGCCTTTTACCGGCTGGGCGATGACGCCAGCCTGAGCGGTACGGCCTTTACCGAGATCGACCTTGGCGGCTTCAGCCTGCCCGCCGGGGTGTTGCAGGATGTGCTGACTGGCGATCATACGATCAGCGACGGCGACACCACGCTCAGTTCGGGCGCGGCCATTGGCGTTGTGGCAGAGACCAGCGATGGCAACCCGCTGCAGGCGATCGATTTCCACAACATCGAGATCGAAGCCTTTGGCAACGAGATCGAGGCTGCGACCGCGGCGGACGTCGGGCAGGCGGGCACCAGCGGTTATGACCGGGTGATCTATACCGGCACCGACACGGAGCTTGCGCTTGCTTCGGATGTGGAGGAGTTCGACGGATCGGGCTCGGATGCCGACTTCACCATTGCGGCCAACGATCTGGGCAACAAGATTGTCGTCGGGGCCGGGGCCAATACGATCACATCGGGCGATGGCGACGACACGATTGTCGGCACGCTGTCAGACCTTGCAGGTGATGCAATCACCGACTTCACGCCTGAAGATCAGCTTGTCGTCTCGGATGCCAGCACCGACGGGCTGGTGGTGAGCTATGAGGCGGGATCAGCGCTGGTGACAATCAACGGCAGCCAGATCGCCTTCACCGGGCCGGACTTTGTCGATTTCGACCCTACAGAGGGCGACAGCATCTTCAATTTCACCGACAGTTCAGAAGGTCTGGTGGTGACCACCGCACCGGCGCTGACACCGCTGCTGGCGATCAACGCGGGCGGGGATGCGGGAAGCTCGGTCAGCGGCACCCTGCGCGAGTTTCAGCTCGACTTCCTCGGTGATGGGGGTGGCTCGGCAGACGGCAGCTTCTGGACCACGCCGGGATCGACCAAGGCCTATACCAACAGCGCCGCGCAATCCTACGATTTCCCGGACACCGATCTGGATGCGATCCTCGCTTCCGAGCGTTCGAACGCCAGCTCTTTCGGCTATCAGGTGGACGTGGAGAACGGCACCTATCTTGTCGATTTCCTGTTCTCCGAAATCTACTTCGGCGGCGATCCGTTCCCGGGGCCGGGCGGTGTCGGCAGCCGCGTCTTCGATCTTCAGGTCGAAGGCAGCGAGGTCTTCTCGAACATCGACGTCTACGCCGAAGCGGGCGGCAACGGTGAGTTGCTGATCAAGAGCTATGAGGTCGAGGTGACCGACGGCTCGCTCGACATCAATTTCCCCGTCGCCGACGAGAACCAAGCCAAGCTCTCCGGTCTGGTGGTTTGGCAGCTGGGCGGCACCTACGAGCCGCCGGCGGACACCACCAACCCCGAGATCGTCTCGATCGACGTGGACAACCCGCAAAGCGTGCAGGACGGCACCCGCACCGCCACCGTGGTGCTGCAGGACAACGCCGGTTTCGATGCTGCGGATTTCAGCGGGCTCGACGGTTCTGAGTTGGTTTTCTCGGGCATCGTGCCCGAAACCGTCTCGGCGCCGCAGGTCACGTTCAGCAACGGCGGCACCACCGCGACGCTGGACTATACGCTGACCGCGACCGGGGGTGCCTGGCCGAATGGCGAAGGCGAGATCTCGATTGCTGCCGGCGCCTATCAGGATGCGGCGGGCAACAGCACCGGTGCGTCCAGCGGCGCCTTCATTCTGGAGCCGGGACTGGACACGCTGGTGAAAGGCGCGCTGGCGCTGGCGATCAACGTCGGCCCTGTCAGCAACGGCACCGCGGCGCTGGATGGTGACAACGACACCACCTATGGCGGCGCGATCACCGGCGATACGATCCTCGGGATCGACCTGCAGGCGGATGATCCGTCCTACTACAGCCCCAGTTCCAAGACCTCGAGCAACATTGACGGTCTGCTGGGTGCCACCGGATCGAACCTCGCGCTCGACGGCTCGGCGTTGCACACCTACCGCGACTCCGCGGCGGGCTCCTTCACCGCGAGCTATCCCATCGAGAACGGGGTCTATGTGGTCGAGCTGCATTTCGCCGAGCTTTATCACACCACGGGCGGCAATCGTCAGGGCGACTACACGATCAACGGCGAGCCGTGGGTGTCGGATTATGACGCGTTCACGGATGCGGGTGGGGCGGACACGCCGACCTCCATCACCAAGACCGTCACCGTGACCGATGGGCAGATCGTCATCGACGTGAACGCCGACAGCGGCGAGCCGGGCTGGAACGCCATCGTGGTCTACGATGCCATCGCGGCAGATACGCCCGCCACGGTTTCCGTGGCCGATGTCGCGGTCAACGAGGGTGAGGACGCGGTGCTCACCTTCACCCGCATCGGCGACACCAGCGAAGATGTCACCATCGCCTTCACGGTGACGCCGGGCAGCGCGACGAGCGATGACTATGGTGTGGCCTCCCCGGCCTCGCCCGTCGTCATCCCGGCCGGACAGAATTTTGTGCAGGTGACCATCCCGACGGTCGACGACGCCGCCGAGGAGGGGGCCGAGAGCTTTGATGTGACGATCACCTCGGCCACCATGGGCTCGGGGGATGCGGCGATCGACGGTGGGACCGGAACGGTCACCATCGCGGCCAGCGACAGCAGCCTGCAGATCCCCTCGGGCGGCACGCTTCTGAACCTCGATTTCGAAACCGATGGCGCGCCTTTGGTGGAAGGCGGCTTCGACGGGGCGCTGGGCGGCAGCGGGGCGCTGGACGCGTCGGTGGATGTCTCGGTCACCGGCGGCCAGTTGGTGGTCAACACCTCGAACGGCGACCTGTCGTCGGCGGACTCGACCGCCTCGAAGAACGACTTCGTCAAGACCATGGACCTATCGGACAGCGCGCTGGAGCAGATCTACATCACCACGCAGTTCGACAACCCCTTCCCGCAGGCGCTGGCCGATCAGGGCATCACCTCCGGCGTCATTCCCAACTACGCACAGCAGGGCATCGTTATCGCCACGGCCGACGGGCTCGGTCAGGATGCGGGCAAGCACCTCAAGCTGATCTTGGGCGGCAATGGCGGCAACGCCGTGCAGATGTGGTCGCACAATGTGCTCGATCAGAAGCCGATGCTCAGCGATATCTCTGCCGCCGCCGCCGTACCCTTCGCGCTGGCTGATATTGCCAAGGTCGAACTTTCGCTGCGTATCGACACGGTTGCCGACGAGGCGGCGCAGATCGTCACCTTCTATGACGCGGGCGGCGCGATCCTTGGTGGCGTGCGCCCCGAGGCGACCGCTGGTTTCCTGACGGCGGCGCCGCTGCCGTTGCCGCCGGAGGTGCTGTCGGCCATCGAGGCGGGCAGCGCGCAGGTCGGCGTGACGTCGACAGACTTCAACAACGATTTCGAGAGCTTCGAGGCGAGCTGGGACTTCCTGCAGGTCTCGTCGCCGCAGTACAGCGGCGAACCGGTGGGCGACACCACCGGGCCGAGCGCGGCGGTCGAGATCACCGCGCCGGCCTCCGAGACCGATCCGATGCTCGTCACCGTGGTCTATACCGACGCGTCGGACATCGACCCCACCAGCATCGGCGCCGAGGACATCTCGGTCAGCGGGCCGAGCGCGGCGGGTGCGGTCAGCCTCAGCTCCTTCGATGACGCCAGCAATACGGCGATCTACAGCGTGGCCGCGCCGGTGGGTGGATGGGCCGAGGGGGCCTATACCGCCAGCGTCGTCTCGGGCGAGGTTGCCGATCTGGCGACCACGCCGAACCTCAACACGGGCGGCGAAAGCGACGGTGTGACCCTGACCTTCGGCTCGGCTCCGCAGCCGGGCGAGGTGCTGCTGGCGATCAACGCCGGTGGCGCCGCCGTGGACGGCGCGGCCTATGGGCTGGGCGATGCGGATTTCGTCGCCGATGACGCCGGGTTCTGGGACCTCTCCGGGGCAACCAGCAGCGGCACCAACAACAACGGCAGCGGCGAGACCTTCACCGGCGCGGCGCTGCCCGACGACGTGTTCACCTCGGAACGCTGGGCGAACAGCTTCTCGCTCGACGTGGACCTGCCGGATGGCACCTATGTGGTCGAGCTCTATCTCGCAGAGACCTACCAGGGGGTGAGCAACGGCGAGGGCGTCGGCTCGCGCATCTTCGACGTGGAGATCGAGGGCGATCCGGTGCTGGATGACTACGATCTCTTCGACGATGGCGACGGGGTGCTGGGCAATGACACCGGCGCGCCGCTGGTGAAGATCGTCAAGAGTTTCGACGCCGTGGTGGCAGATGGTCAGCTCAACGTCGTGTTCGACGCGCTTGGTAGTGACGCGATGGACAACGCCAAGATCAGCGCCATCGTGGTGCGCGCCGCGCCCAGCTCGGGCGACACGCTGGTGTCGATCACGGGGCCCGGCGAGATCGCCGAGATCGGTGATGGCTTAGATCAGGACGTCACTTTCACTCTCACCGTGCCGGATGCTGGCTTCACCGGCGATCTGGACCTCACCCTGTCGGTGGATGGCGTCTCGACCCCGGTCACGCTGAGCTTTGTCGATGGCGCGGCGAGCTATGTGGTGCCGGTTCCGACGGACACGCGCTGGAACGGGGCGGAGTCCGTCTCGGTGGCGCTGCTTTCGGTGGAAACCGCAGGCTACGCGGTGAACGCGGCAGCCGCGACCGGCACCGCGACGCTGACCGAGGACGACCCGGCCGACAGCCATGATCTCGATGGCGCGGGTGGCACCGATCCGGTGGTCGTTGGCGATTTCTCGGACGACCGGCTTGCGCCCAGCGACGTCGGCGCGATGCAGATCGGCGACAACGTCCTCTATGCCAGCCAGCAGGGGGATGGTCAGCCCGGCGATCGCGATCGCGATTACATCACCTTCACCGTGCCTGAAGGCATGGTGCTGAGCGCGCTGTTCCTAGACGGCTACGCGTCGACCAGCACGGACAACGCGGGCTTCATGGGGCTGCAGGAGGGCAGCGCGATCACCGTCGATCCGGTAACCGGCGCGCCCGATGGCAGTGACGGGCTGCTGGCGGGGATGGTCTATGGCGACGGCAATCTGAACAACGACCTGCTGCCGTTCCTTGCCGCGGGCGATCCGAACGATGCGCAGGGGGCCGATTTCCCCGGCTTCACCGCGCCGCTTGGGGCCGGGACATACACGCTGTGGCTCAACCAGGGCGGTGCGCTGACCAGCGTCACACTGCGCGCGGTGGTTGAGAGCGATGGCTCTGATCCCACCGACATCGACGGCGACGGTATTGCGAACACCGCCGATCCTTTTGCCTATGACGGCGAGAACGGCATGGGCAAGGTGCTCGCCGAGAACGTCAGCTTCCGGCAGGACTTCGACACCGACACGGCCGATCTGTTCAGCGCCGAGGCGGGCTTCTCGGGGATCCTCGTGAACCCGGCCCTCAGCCCGGCGGGCGCCTCTGCCGAGGACCCCTATGGTGACCGCACGACCGAGGCGACGAGCCTCATTGAAGGCGGCAAACTGAAGATCGAGTCGAGCGAAACCGACGTCTACGACACCGGCACGGGGGCCAATAACTCGGTCAAGGACAACTATCAGTCCGGGGCCGATGTCTCTGGCGTCGACAGCTTTTCGGTCGAGGGGCGGATAGAGGCTGGTTTCCTCGGCTCGATCCCGCTGCAATACGCGTCCTTTGGCATCACCCTCGGAGCGGGCGGCACCGACGACTACATCAAGTTCGTTCTGGGCGGGGCGGGCAGCAATCCGCGCATCCAGTTGGCGCAGGAGAACAGCCTGACCGGCGTCAAGGAAGAGAACATCGCTCTCAGCGGGCAAAATCCGCCGGTCGTCGAAGAGGACGTGGCCGCGGTTGTCTTCCGGATCGACGTCGACAAGTCGGGCAACGTGGCAACGCTGATCGGCACGGCGATCCTGCTCGATGCCAGCGACGCGGAGATCGCCACGATCACCACGGCGGCCCGTGAGATCACCGGGTCTCTGGCGGCGGCGCTGGAGGGGCAGAACACGCTCACCGGCGGCACCGGAGGCATCGCCTATGGCGTGTCGATCACCGACTGGGGCAATGGCGATGCCAACCGCTTTGTCGGGGAATGGGACTATCTCGAGATCAGCGGGCCGGTGGCCAATGTGGCCCCGAGCGTCGCGCTGGCCAACGCACTCCCCTCGATCGACGAAAACGTCGACACCACCACCTCGGTGAAGATCGCCGACATCGTGATTACCGACGACGCACTGGGCAGCAATGACCTGACCCTGTCGGGCGCGGATGCGGCACTGTTCGAGATCGTCGATCCCGGCACCGGTCCCGAGTTGCATCTGCAGGCGGGCGTGATGCTCGACTTTGAGACGCTCGCGCAGCTGTCGGTCAGCGTGGATGTGGATGATATCACCATTGGCGTTTCGCCCGATGACAGCGCGGCGCTGCTGCTGGATGTGAACGATGCCACAGAGCGCGAGCAGCAGGTCGATGACCCGCAGGACCTGCCGGTGGACGACAGCGGCGGCACCGACGAGATCGACACGCTGGTCTACAGCGGGACCGGTCAGGTCGGCGCCTCGGAGACGCCGTACCAGATGCCCGGCACCGTCGAGAATTTCGACGCCACGGGCACGGGCACGGTCTACGTGCAGGGCACCAGCGGTGACAACGTGATCGGCGTCGGCTCGGGCGCGGGCGACGAGGTCAATCTCACCGACGGCGGCAATGATACGGTCACAGGCACCGGCGCAGAGCTGGATGGCACCATGGTGTCTGGCTTCACCGCCGGCGATCAACTGGTGGTCGAGGGGGCCGATGCCAATGCGACGGTCATCAGCGCTACCCCAGGCTCAACAACCCTCGGCATCGATACCGATGGCGACGGGGCCGTGGACACTACGGTGACGCTGGAGGAGACCTACAGCGACAGCGAAATCCAGAGCATTGTGCAGGACGGCAAGCTGATCATCACCGTCAACGGCGTGACCAACACGCCGCCCACCGCCACGCCTGACGAGGGGCAGGTGCTGATCAACAGCGCGCTGATCCTCACCCCGGCAATGCTGCTGAGCAACGACAGTGATCCCGATGGCGATGCCATCAGCTTCGATGGCGTGAGCAATGCGCTGAACGGCACGGTGGACTTCCAGGATGGCGAGATCACCTTCACGCCGACGCCCGGGTTCACCGGCACCGCCAGCTTCGACTATACGATCAGCGACGCCTTTGGCGCACCGGCGACCGCCACGGTGACCCTCGAGGTGCTGCCCGAGACGCCCGATACCGGCATCACCGACGTTGTGTTCGATGCCGCTGCGCTCAGCGCCTTCGACGATCAAGACCTCAACGGCGCCTATAGCATCCAAGACGCCGGGGCGACCTTGGCTCTGACCGGCAATACGTGGAAAAAGCTGCTGCTGGCCGAGCCGCTGGAAGTGACCGCGGACATGGTGATGCGCTTCACCTATTCGTCGGACCAGACCAGCGAGATCATGGCCATCGGCCTTGGCAACGACAACAGCTTCCTCAGCAAAGGCGATCAGGTGCTGTTCCAGCTTGGCGGCAGCCAGAACTGGGGCTCGTACTCCGAGCAGGGGTTCCGCACCTACGAGGCCGGCGATGGCTCGGTCAGCTTCGAGATCCCGCTTGGGGCATGGGCTGGCGAAAGCTTCCAGTATCTGCACTTCATCAATGATGACGACGTGGCGGATGCGGCCACGGGCATCTTCTCGAACCTGCAGTTCGTGCGCACCACCGCGGCCAACCTCGATCCGATCGCGGTGGATGACCCCGATCTGTCGATCGCCAGCGGCGAGACGGCGACGATCTTCCCCGCCGATCTTCTGGCCAACGATAGCGATCCCGATGGCGACCCGCTGACCGTCACGCAGGTTTCGGCGGCGGTGAACGGCGAGGTGGTTCTCGAAGACGGGCTGATCTATTTCACCCCGACGCCCGGCTTTGCGGGGACGGCCAGCTTTGTCTACGCCATCGCCGATCCCGATGGCGGGGTCGACACGGCGACGGTGACGCTGAACGTCAACAGCGCGCCGGTGGCGGTGCAGGATGACTTTGCCACCGACACCGACGTGGCGCTGACGCTGGTCCCGGCGGATCTGACCGGCAACGACAGCGACGCCGACGGCGACGAGATCACGCTGACCGGTGTCACCGCGCGCAGCGGCGGCACGGTGTCGCTGGAGGACGGGCAGGTGGTGTTCACCCCGGAGGCGGGCTTTGTCGGCACCGCGCTGTTCGACTACCAGATCACCGACGCACGCGGCGGCACGGCCACCGGCACGGCGACTGTGGTGGTCGGAACGCCGGTGGACGATGGCGTTCTCGACGTCGACTTCAGCACCTTCGAGATCAGCTCTTACGCCGGCAATGACCTGACCCCCGAAGGGATCGCGGTGACGCCGAACTCGCTCGAGATGACCGGCAACACCTGGAAGAAGGTGGCGCTGCCGGGCGGCTTCACCATCGACGCTGAAACGGTGCTGCGCTTTGACTTCAGCGCCACCGAGATCGGCGAGATCATGGCCATCGGTCTGGAGACCAACAACTCCTTCGGCAACTCGCAGCAGATCATCTTCCAGTTGGCGGGCCGACAGGACTGGTCGAACTACGCGCAGCAGGAATACGGCGGCTACAGCGTCGAAGATGGCACCGTCAGCTTCGTCATTCCTCTGGGCGAGCTTGCCGGGCAGACCTTCTCGCACATGGTGTTCATCAACGACGACGATGACAATGAAATCGGCAATCTGACCTTCTCGAATGTGCAGCTGACCTCGGCGCTGGCTGATCTGCCGCCGGTCTTCACCGGAGACACGGCGCTGGAGACTGCCGAAAACGAGACCGATCTCGGGGTGATCCCGGCGACCGATCCCGAAGGCAGCGGGATCACCTATGCGATCGACGGTGGGGCGGATGCGGCGCTTTTCTCGATCGATCCCGGCACGGGCGCTCTGGCCTTCAACACGGCACCGGACTTCGAGGCCCCGACCGACGTCGAGGGCGACAACGTCTACGAGGTGACGGTCACGGCCAGCGACGGGGCTTCCGTGACATCTGCGAACCTCGAGGTCACCGTGACCGGGGTCAACGAGGCGCCGACGATCACCGGCACCATTGCGCCGGCCACCACTGAAGAAGGCACCCCGACGAGCGTCGATCTCTCGGCGCTGGTGCTGACGGATGTCGATCTGGGCGATGTGCCGGTGCTGCGGGTGGAACTGGCCGGCGGCGCGCCTCTGCCTGCGGGCGTCACGCTTGACGGCACCACGCTGCAGGTGGCCGACACCACGGCGGCGGGCAGCTACGACATTACCGTCTATGCCAACGACGGGCTGCTCGACAGTGAGGTGCCGGTGAGCTTCGCGCTCGACGTGACGGATGGCGCGACCGGCCCGAGTGTTCTGCTGCGGATCAACGCCTACGGTCCTGAGGTCGCGGCGCTGGACGATGGTCCGGCGTGGAGCGGTGACGGCAATGGTGCGCCCAACAGCCCCTATCTCAGCACCACCAACGACCGGGGCGATGTGCAAGGCTACAGCGGCACGCTTGCCGCGATCCCCGAGGATGTGCCCGAGGCGGTGCTCGACACGGCGCGCTCGTCGAATGACCCGTTCACCTACAGCATCCCGGTGGGCGACCTGCTGGGCAACGGTAGCTACCTTGTGCGGCTCTACATGGCCGAGCTTTATGGCCCCAATCAAACCGTGGGAGAGCGGGTCTTCGACATCAGCGTCGAGGGCACGACCAGCGGGGTTCTCGACAATTTCGATCCGTCCGCCAGCGGTGCGGCGGGCGATGTGTCGGTGATCAGCTATCAGGCCTCGGTCAGCGACGGGGTGCTCGATATCTCGTTCCTGCAGGATGGCATCGACGGCAGCGACAACCCGATCATCAACGCCATCGAGATCCTGTCGGGCGAACCGATCGTCGACACCGATGCGCCAACGGCGGTGATCGCCCTGTCGAACCCGTCGGACGCGACGTCGCCGCTGCTGGTGAACGTCACGCTGAGCGACCTGAGCGGCATCGACGCCAGCACGCTGGGCGACAGCGACCTGTCGCTTGCCATCGGCGGCGCGCCGGTCGCGGCCGCGGTCAGCTTCCTTGGCCTCTCCGGGGCGGTTGCCAGCTACGAAATCGCCGCACCGAGCGGCGGCTGGGTGGACGGCAGCGCCATCGAGGTGACGCTGGGCGCTGGCGAGGTTGCGGATCTGGCCGAAACGCCAAACCTCAACGTCGAAACCACGCAGGGGCTGACCCTGTCGCTGGGCGGCGGCGAGCCGCCTGTGGGCTATGATCCGGCGAAGGAGCTTGGCGGCAATCTCGACGGTGACGGTCTGCTTAACTCGGCAGATGGTGACATCGATGGGGACGGCATCGCCAACCTCGCCGATCGCGCCGCCTATGATGCCAGCAATGCCGGTGTGGTGCTGTCCGATCTGGGCGAGGTGATGCTCGACTTCACCACCATGGCCGATGGCACTTCGCCCTTCGCCGCCGGATTCACCGGCGCGGCGCAGACCGCTGACGGCACGGCCGAGTTGAACTACGCCACCAACAACGGCGCGCAGGTCAGCGGCGGGCGGCTGCAGTTCCAGACCACCGATCCCGACACCAACGACGGCCAGCAGGCCTTTACCTTCCTTGCCGATGTCGCCAGCGACTTCACCTTCGAGGGCGTCTTTGACAACCCGGTGTTCGGCGGAGCGGAACTGCAGACTTTCTCGCAATACGGCCTCATCGTCTCGCTGACCGGCGCGGCGGGAGCCTCGACCGGTGCGGACGGAGACTTCCTCAAGCTGGTCACCGGCAACCCCGGCGACGGGTTCGAGCTTTCAGGGCGCGGCAGCTTCTCGGGCACGGATCTGAAGATCCCCTATCCGGGCGGCGTCACGGCGACCAGCTTCGCGCAGGTCAAGCTGTCGCTGGCGGCCGATGTCTCGGCGGGCAATTTCACCGGCTTCTATGAGTTGCTTGATGACAGCGGCGCGGTGCTGGCCTCTGGGACCGTGGGCACGATCACCCCGGATGCGGGCAGTGCCATGGCTGGAATTCTGGCGGGCACATCGTCGATCGTCCCGGCCTTCGGGGTGACCTCGACCGACTTCGGGGCGGGCGGTGCCTTCACCGTGGGGGTCGAGAGCATGAAGCTGACCGAGGGCAGCGGCGGGCCGGTCGATCCGCCCTCTGATCCGGACGATGCGCTGTCGATCCTGCAGGCGCTGACCGACGTGGATGCCAACGGCAGCTACAGCTCCGGAGACGTCGGCAGCGCCGAGTTGCGGATCATGGATGGCAACAACAACGTCCAGTCTTCCAACTACGGCAGCAATTCGTTCGAACTGCAGAACACCGGCGACAAGCAGATCGCCGCGGTGGTGGTCGACTTCCGCAACGCGCTTTACGGCGACAGCGTGGTCGATGCGGACGGGTCTGGCGGTGACAGCGTTGCCAAGGACTTCGACATCAACAGCGGCGGGTCCGAGACCGGCGCGTACTTCGATACCAACAGCGGCTATATCTTCGCCGGAGACGATCCTTTGCCCAACACCACGGGCAACGGCATTGCCTCCAGCGGCGGCTTCCGCGGGCTGGTGATCAAGGCCGACGGCAGTGGCTTTGATACCGGCGAGACCATCGGGTTCTCAGGCGACATGGACCCCAACTCGGTGGCCGGCCTGACCAAGAACGCGATCGACTCGGGCGCGGTCAACGGCTGGGACGTGGGCGGTGTCTCGGGCGCCGAGCTGATCGGGTCGAGCTTCACCGTGATGTTCGATGACGGCACGTTCGCCACGGGCTACTTGGGCGGCGAGGGCACGCAGGCTGGCAGCACCGGCTTTGCGTCGCAGAACGGCAGCGCGGCCACGGCGACGGTTTCGGTGAACGGCACCGGCTCGTCCTCGACCGGCACCTACGGCGGCACGATCCCCGAGATCATCGTCGCAGGCACGCCCGGGGACACCGTGCGCGTCACGCTCAGCCGTGGCCTCAACCCGGTGACCAACACCTCGGGCGGTATCGCGCAGCTGGTCGAGGACCGGCTGGCCGACGCACAGCCCGAGTTCCAGGCCAGCAACGCCGCTGACTTCCAGTTCTATGACATCGTCATCGGCGCTGGCGGCACCGCCACCCTGCCGGACAATGCCTTTGACTGGACCACCCCCGACAGCGGCGAGGACTTCGACGGCACCGCATGGACCAACGGTTTCGACACTGCGCCGGCAGTTGTGGGCGCGTCGGTCATCGATGCGTCCTCGCAGATGCCGCTGGGCAGCACCGACCGGGTCTATCTGACCAATCAAGGCGGACCGGTCGAAGGCGGCGGCGGTGGAACGCCGGGTGCCGAGGGCTACTACCAGATCATCGGCTCGGGCAGTTCGGCGCGCTTCAAGGTGCAGATCGAGGACCCGAACGCCAACGGCGGCACCAACCCGGGCGGCCAGTGGACCTATGTGGAAGGCGACGATCCCGGCACGCAGGACAACACCCAAGGCACCGGGCATTATTTCTGGGGTGCGGAGGAGAGCAGTACCTCGATCAACGCGCCGCAGGACAACAGCTTCTTGGTCTACGAGGTGTTCATCCCCGAGGGCGAAGAGGGGATCTACAACTTCCGTGTCCGCTCGTCGCGTGACACCAATGATCCCAGCGACCAACGCAACGACATCTGGCTGCGCATCGACGACGACGCCGAGGCGCTGCAGACCAACTCGACCAACAGCGTCTCGAGCGGTGGCTTCGTCAAGCTCTACGGCGCTTCGACGAACTGGGGCTATGCCGGGCAGATCGACAGCGTGTCGGACTCCGATCCCAACTTCACCGCGTCGTTCGATCTGTCGGCAGGCTTCCACACCATCACGCTGGCGGGCCGCAGTCAGGGTTTCCACGTCGACTTCTGGGAGATGTACAAGGGCAGCTCGCCTTCGAGCGGCGCCTCCAACTCGGCCTTTATCTCGACCGGGGAGGACACCTTCGATCCGGTCGTGACCGCGGCCAGCGCGCCTGATGTCTTCTTGGAGGGCGGCACCAGCACCACGGTGACAGTGACCTTCAGCGACAACGTGGCGATCGACATCTCGACCATCGACACCGACGATATCGCGGTGTCGGGGCCGGGCGGGGCGCTCACCGTGACCGGCGTCAGCCTGAACGCGGGCAGCGATGGCACGCCGCGTAGCGCAACCTATACGCTCGCGGCCCCCGGCGGCAGCTGGGATGTGGAGGATGAGGGCAGCTACACCGTTGCGCTGCTCTCGGGCGAGGTGCTGGACACCAGCGGCAACGCGGTGGCTCCGGATGCCTCTCTGACCAGCTTCGATGTCGAGATCGGCAGCGCGCCGGTGGGCGATCCCTTCCGGATCGAGGCCGAAACGCTGTCGCTGCAGGGCTTCTCGGTGCAAAACAACGGCCATGCGTCGAACGACCAGATGATCCAGGCGTCGGGTTCGGGGGCGCATACCGCCAGCTACACCTTTGTGGAAGGGCCGGGCACCTACGATCTGACGCTGGGCTACTACGATGAATCCGACGGTCAGTCGCAGCTCAGCGTTCTGGTCAACAATTCGGTCATCGAAACCTTCACCTGGGATGCGGACGCGGGCTCTGACTTCGTCAACGACACGTCTGCGGCGCAGTACACGATCTCTGATCTGGTGCTGAACGCGGGGGATGTCGTGACGCTGTCGGGCACCCCGAACGGCGGCGAGCCGCTGCGCATCGACTTCCTCGACTTCCTGCCCACAAGTGGCGACGGTGGTGGCGGCGGTGATCCGACCGACACCACCAATCCAGTCGTCACCTCGGCGAGCGCGTCCAGCGTGTCGTCGGCGGGCGGCAGCAGCACCACGGTGACCGTCACCTTCAGTGACGACGTGGCCATCGACGTGTCGACCATCGATACCGGTGACATCGCAGTGTCGGGGCCCGGCGGGGCGGTTTCGGTGACCGGGGTCAGCCTCAGTGCCGGAAGCGACGGCACGCCGCGCAGCGCGACCTACACGCTCGCCGCCCCGGGCGGCAGCTGGGACGCTGCGGATGAAGGCAGCTACAGCGTTGCCCTGCTCTCGGGTGAAGTGCTCGACACCAGCGGCAACGCGGTGGCCGCGGATGCGACGCTGGCCAGCTTCGATGTCGAGATCGGCACTGAGCCGGTGGGTGATCCGTTCCGCGTCGAGGCCGAAACGCTCTCGCTGCAGGGTTTCTCGGTGCTGAACAACGGCCATGCCTCGAACGACCAGATGATCCAGGCGTCGGGCTCGGGGGCGCATACCGCGAGCTACACCTTTGCCGAGGGGCCGGGCACCTACGATCTGACGCTGGGCTACTACGATGAATCCGACGGTCAGTCGCAGCTCAGCGTTCTGGTCAACAATTCGGTCATCGAGACCTTCACCTGGGATGCGGACGCGGGGGCCGATTACGTCAACGGCACCTCTGCGGCGCAGTATACGATCTCGGGGCTGGATCTGAACGCAGGGGACGTTGTGCAACTGTCGGGCACGCCGGATGGCGGTGAGCCGCTGCGCATCGACTTCCTCGACTTCGTGCCGACGAGTGGTGGCGGCGGCGGAGGCGGCGGTGGCAGTGATCCGGACACGACCGATCCGGTGGTCGCCTCGGCCAGCGCCTCCAGCGTGTCTTCGGCGGGCGGCGGCAGCACCACGGTGTCGATCACCTTCAGCGACAACGCCGGCATCGATGTCTCGAGCATCGACCCGGGCGACATCACGGTGACCGGGCCGGGCGGGGCGCTTGCGGTGACGGGGGTCAGCCTCAGTGCGGGCAGCGATGGCACGCCGCGCACCGCGACCTACACCGTCTCCGCGCCCGGCGGCAGCTGGGATGCCGGCGACAACGGGGTCTACAGCGTCGCGCTGGATGGTGCGGAGGTCCTAGACACCAGCGGCAATGCCGTCGCGGCCAACGCCTCTGTCGCCAGCTTCACCGTCGGGGTTCCGACCACGCCGCCGCCGTCTTCGGACCCGGTGCGGATCGAGGCCGAGGCGATGACGCTGGAGCAGGGCTTCACGGTGAAAAACAACGGACACGGCTCGGGAGACCAGCTCATCGAGGCCACCGGCTCGGGGGGGCATGTCGCCAGCTTCGACTTCGCCGAGGCGACGGGTCAGTATAACTTCACCCTGGGGTATTTCGACGAAGCCGATGGCCAGTCGGAGCTCGATTTGCTGGTGAACGAACTGGTGGTCGACAGTTTCATCTGGGATGCGGACGCGGGCAGCGACTACGTCAACAGCACCTCCTTCGCCACGCATCAGACCTTCGGCGTTTCGCTCGAAGCGGGAGACGTGGTGTCGCTGTCGGGCACGCCGGACGGCAGCGAACCGCTGCGGATCGATTATCTCGACTACGTCTTCGTGTCGTGATCTGAGTTACCCTCGCCAAGCGCGCCTCCGGGGGAGACCTCGGGGGCGCGCAGCTTTTTGGCAGATCAGCGCGCGACGGCCTTCACATGATCGACGAAGGCGCGCAGCGCTGGCGGCATCAGGCGCCGTTCGGTGAAAGTGAGCGACGGTCCGGGGAAGGGCGGTGTCCGGTCGCCGAGACCCTGCACCAGATGGCCGGCGGGCCGATCCGGCTGCATGTATTTGTCGAACCCGTAGACCAGCCCGTGCCCGGCACCCGCCGCACCCGCGCGGCGGCGGTCGAGTTCACCGCCCGCCGCCTGCTGGGGACACGATCGAACGCCTAACCCTCGCGGTCGAATGACCAAGGCAGGGTGTTGCTGCTGTCGAAAACGTGGGTGATGCAGGCGAGCTTTCCAGATCGCCACGGGTTTCAGCGGGCCATGCTGCGCGACACTGCCGAGGTCAACGCGAAGGTCGCGGGGATGATCGCCCTTGGCCGGGTCGGCGAGCCGGACGGCATCGATGCTGGTGTTGCGGCATTGCTGTCGGATGACATGGCGTGGATGTCGGGCCAGCGGGTCGAGCTTTCGGGCGGTCAGGGGGGCTGATCCCCTCCCGTAGAGTCAAAACCGGCCCCGCGCGTGCTGCGCGGGGCCGGTGCGGTGTTTGCAATGCAGCAGGCCGCAGCCATTAATCCAGCACAGATTTCAGACGTTCGCGCGCCGCGTCATCGAGCCAGTTTGCCCAAACGCCGGGTTGCGAGGTCAGGAAGTAGACCGCGCCTTCCTCGCCCGAGGCAGAGTTATCGTCCATCCAGCGCAGGATGTCGTTCATGTCGTCGACCGGGAAGGTCATCTTCGAAAGGAAGTCCGCCAGTTCCGGGTGCTCTTCCTGAAAGCTGTCGGTGACGGCGGTTTTGACCGGGGCAGGCGGGTAGGAGCTGCGCACGAGGCCGGTTGCGCCTTCGTCCTGCGCCGCCTCGTAGGATTCCTCGACGTAGTCGCCCATGTCGACGCGCACCATGTCGTATTTGCCCAGCACGGCGGTCGGCGCCCAGTAGTAGCCGAACCACGGCTCTTGGTCCTCGTAGGCCGCGGCGATCGAGGTTGCCAGCGTCTCGCCCGAGCCGTGGTCAAAGATCTCGATGCCCGCGTCCTCGACGCCGAAGACTGGCAGCATGTTGTCGTTGATGGTGCGGCAGCCCCAGCCCTCGGGGCAGTTGTGGAACCGTCCGCCGACCAGGTCGGGGTTTTCGAGGATGCCGTCGATCTCGGCCAGTTCCGGGTACTCTTCGACCAGATAGGCGGGCACGTACCAGCCGTCGATGCCACCGGGTTCCAGCACCGAGCCCAGCTCGATCAGGTTGCCCTCGCCGGTGAGCCGGTCATAGGCCGCGCCGGCGCCGTTGATCCACAGTTCGGTCACAATGTCCGGATCGCCGTTCTCGGCCACCGAGGTCATCGCGGGGATGGTGTCCGAAGGCACCACAGTCACGTCGCAGCCATAGCCTTGGGTCAGGATGAAATCGGCGACATTGGTGACCACCGAGGCCGAGGCCCAGCCCATCTCGGTGATCGAAATTTCGCCACAGCTGTCGTCCTGCGCGTGGGCAGCGGCGGCGGTGAGCGTAAGAGCGGTGGTAAGCAGATATTTCTTCATAGGTCCCCTGTTGGGTCAGGTCGCGACGCGGCGAGCCCCGGCGGGGCGGCAAGCCATGCTGGGGACCTCCGGCATCGCCAGAGTTTGATTTTATAGGTTGCAGGGCAGCTACATAGTGTATTGCGCCGGAAATGACACCCCCCAAGCCGGGGACCGCCGTCTGGGCGTCGGCTTGGCCGCCGATCCGCACGCTTGTGGGCAAAGGGTCCGGAGCCCGAAAGCAATACGCCCGGCAGGGCGCGGGGCCATGCCGGGCGGAGCTATGAAAATCGGCAATCGAAAGAAACAAACACCCCCCGGGCCAGAGAAATAACCGGGTGTTCCCAAGGGGCAGGGTCAAACAAGCACCATTCACACAAACGCAAACCCTGCAGTGACCTTAGGGCGGGCAGAGTGAATTTTTCGCAAAAAGCCGATTTACGCCTTATTTCAGCCGGTTGCAGCGGAGAATCGCAGGTCCGGAAAAGACAGGTCCGGAAAAAGAAAAGCGCGGCCACTCTGAAGAGGGCCGCGCTCGGCGTCGTGTTGGGCAGGGCGGTCAGTTCGGCAGGGCGCCGCAGAAGCCGCCGCTGGCGGCGCTGCCGGAGCCAAAGGCCAGGATTGCCGGAGCCTGATAGGGGTTCGGCGCCCAGTTGGCGAGATCGAACAGCAGCAGCGCGGCCAGCAGCGCAAGCGCCAGCGAGGCGGGGACGGCGCGGGTCATGCGCGCGCCTCCAATCCCAGCAGCGGCCGCAGCCGGATGCCGAGGAAAGCGCCCGCGAAGGCCGCGACGAACCACACCCAGCCATGCAGGCTGCCGGTGGAGATGCCCGAGAAGAAGGCGCCGACGTTGCAGCCGAAGGCCAGCCGCGAGGAATAGCCCAGCAGGAATCCCGCGATGATGGTCGCCCCCCACGCGCGGGCGGGGTAGGTGGGCAGCTTGGCGGCCAGCGCGCCGCTGCGCCATGCGGCAACGCCGAAGGCGCCCGCGATGATGCCGATGTCGGTCAGCGAGGTGTAGTCGGTCAGCACGCTCGATTGCACGCGCTCCATCGACCCCGGCGCGGCCCAGAAGGCCGAGGCCGAGAGGTCTCCGCCGACCGCCGCGTAGCCCTTGGCGACCCAGAGCCCGAGCCCGTAGACCACGCCCCACGGCTGGCCCGCCACCAGCAGGTTGCCGATCGCCAGCAGCGCCAGCACCACGGCGGCGATGGCATGGCGGCGGCTCAGCTTCACCGTGCCCGGCGCGGCGCGCCACAGGAAGATCGCCGCGGCAAGCGCCAGCAGCACCAGCGTCACGCCAAGGCCGCTGGTGCCCGACAGGGTGAGGATCGGCAGCGAGCCAAGATCGGTCCACCAGATCAGGTTGTAGGCCCCGGCAAAGCTGCCGAGCGCGAAGAACGGCAGGGCCAGCAGGCTGACCGGGTTGCCACTGCCAGCGTTGACCAGTGTGCCCGAGCCGCAACCCAGCACGATCTGCATGCAGGCGCCGAAGACGAAGGCGCCGCCGACCATGGCAAAGCCGATCGGGGCCTGCGCGCCAACCAGTTCGCCGGCGTGGCTGGTCAGCAGCGGGATGGCGATCACCGAAACCAGCGCGATCGACAGCAGTTGCGCCAGCACGCCCGAGGGTTCGCGGCGCAGGATCATCGCCCGCCACGGCCCGGCGAAGCCGAAGCGCATGCCTTCGAGCGCGATGCCAAAACCCAGTCCGATCGCCAGCAGCAGCCCGTAGCGCGCGCCGGCAAACAGCGCCACCAGCGCAACGAGGACAAGCGCGCCGAGGATCAGCCCGGCGCGCTTTCCAAAGGTTCCTGCGGGGGCGGTCTGGGCCGCCCCCTGTAGGCTTGCCTGACTCATCAGTTGCCCCCGGTGACCTGGTTCAGCAGGTTGCGCAGCAGGCCGGGCGAGTTCTGCATCTCAGCGCCGGTCTTGGAGTATTCGACCATTGAGCCGGGGTAGAGCTTGACGTTCTCGAGGCCCGCCATCTCGCTCAGCGCGAACCAGTTGGTCGCCGCCCAGTGGCCGGTGTTGCAGAACGAGACGATCTCTTGCCCATCGCTGACGCCCAGCGAGGCCTTCAGTTCCTGCACGTCCGAGATTTGGCCGATCGCCGTAGCGCCGCTCTGGAAAAAGCGGGTGTAGGGGTAATTTTCGGCACCGGGCAGGGTGCCCGGCTTCTCGGCGGCGCCATGCGCCTTTTTGCCCTCGAAGAACGCCTCGGGGCGTGCATCGAGCAGAAGCGCCTGCTGCTCGCCCGCCACAACGTCGGCCACCTCGGGGGTTTCGGCGGTCCAAGCGTCGTTCCAGGTGATGTCGAGGTCGGTCGGCTCGGGCGTCACCGCCTCTTGGCTGACCGGCAGCCCGGCGTTGACCCAGGCCTGCGCGCCGCCGTTGAGGATCGACAACTCGGTGAAGCCCGAGCTTTTCAGCGTCCAGTAGACGCGCGCCGCGGCGCCGAACTCGGTGTCGGTGGCGCCCTGCGCGACGATCACGATGGGCGCGTCCGGCGCGAGGCCAAGCTCTTCGTAGGTGGCTTCCAGTCGGTCGACGGGAACGGTTTCGCCGGGGTTCTCGGACGGGCCGCGGAACAGGCCGTAGGGCGCGGCAATGGCGCCGTCGATGTGGCCGTCGTCATAGGCATCGCCGCGGATGTCCAGCACGGTGGGGGCATCGGATTCGGCAAGGGCGGCCTCAAGCTCGGAGGCGGAGATCAGCGGGCCGAGGTCGGCCGCCAGTGCAGTGGTTGCGCAAAAACCAAAGATCGCGGCGCTAAGGGCTGTCGCTTTGTACGTCATGGGTGTGGCCTTTTCGATATGTCTTTGGATTGGGCCTTATTTCGGCGCGCAGGCGGGGGTCTGCAAGTTTTCGCCGGCCGTGCCGGGAGGAGCCGGGCGGGACGGTGCTCTAGCTGAAAAGCCTAGCATGGACCGGTGATTAGGCAGAGCGCCGAAGCTGGGAAACTCTCCCCCCGGCGCGGCATCGCGCAAGACGCTGTTCTTATTTCCGCTGTTGCCGCGCAGTTGGGCAGACCGGCGAATTTGGGGCGATTTTGGCTGGCCTCAGGGCAGAGCGCCGCGGTGCGAGGCGCTCTGCCCGATGTCGCGTTACTCGATCCCGCTGCGGCGGGCATCCCAGAGCGTCACGGCGAAAAGCACGAAGCCGCCCGCGCTCAGCGCCGCGCCGACATAGCCGGAGGCGGGGAAATCATGGCCCGCGGCGATCGCCCGCGCGGCAAGGAACGGGCCGACTGCATTGGCGATATTGAACGCTGCGTGGTGCAGCGAGGCGGCCAGTTGCTGCGCGTCGCCGGCGACGTTCATCAGCCGGGTCTGCATCACCGTCGAGACGCCGCCCAGCACGCTCATGCACAGCACCGCGATGCCCATGGTCCACAGCCCGCCCGAGACCGCAGCGGGGAACAGCGCCAGCACCACGGCACCGCCGCCGAAGGCGACATAGGCGGTGAGGTTGAGGTTGCGGTCGGCCAGCGCGCCCATTGCGAGGTTGAAGATCGTCATGCCAAGCCCCGCGACCATCAGCATCAGCGCGACCATGTCCTCGGAGGCGCCCAGCGTGCTCTTCACCGTCGAGGCGATGTAGGTATAGACCGCGAAGAACCCTCCGAACCCGACCGCGCCGGTGGCCAGCGTCAGCCAGACCTGACGGTTCTTCAGCGCGCCCAGTTCGCGCAGCGGGTTGGCGTCCGGGTCCGCCGGCGTGCGTGGGGCCTTGAGATAGACCGCCAGCGCCGTGGCCAGCGACAGCACGCCCACCACGGCAAAGCCGGATCGCCAGCCGAAGAACTGGCTCATCCAGCTGGCCGCCGGCACGCCGATGGTTGTGGCGACGGTCAGGCCCAGCAGAACCCGCGAGACCGCCGTGGCGCGTTTGTTGTGCGGCACGATCGAGGCTGCGACCAGCGCCGCAACCCCGAAATAGGCGCCATGCGGCAGGCCGGAGAAGAAGCGCGCGACGGTGAAGGTTGCGAAGCTTGGTGCAAAGGCCGAGAGCGTGTTGAACAGCGCAAAGGCCAGCATCAGCCAGATCAGCAGCATGCGCTTGCGCATTTTCGCCCCCGCCACGGCCAGCACCGGCGCGCCGACCACCACGCCAAGCGCATAGGCGCTGATGGCATCGGCGGCGCGCGCCTCGCTGACGCCGAGATCGCTGGCAAAGCTGGGCAGCAGGGCCATCGCGGCGAACTCGGTGGTGCCGATGGCGAAGCCGCCCAGAGACAGCGCGAAGAGCACCATGCGCGCCGACGCCTGTTTCGCGCCGCGCGCCATCGGATCGGCGGCGTGTTCGGCCGTTGTATCGGTCATGCGAACCTTCTTGATGTGCGGGGAATCGGTCAGGGATCCCGGATGTGCGCCTCCCTGCGCGCAGACCTAGGTCGGACAGCGGCAGCGGGCAACCCGATCGGCAAGGGGGGGCGCGAAGTTGCGTGGCCGCCCCGGCAGGTGCGCGCGCCGGGTGTGGCCTGCGCCCCGCGGGCGGAAGGGCTGGCCGCGGCGCCTGTGTCGCAGCGGCCCCTGCATCGGCCCGGCATCGACCCTGACGCGCGCCACGGGCGATGGACGCAGGCGCATCGCGCTGCTATCAGGCGCGCGAGCGATAACAGGAGAGGCGCCATGTCGAGCCACGGGGACCCCATTCCGATGATTGCCCGCAAGTCTGCGGGCCTTAAGGGCGAAGCCAACGTGCCCGGCGACAAGTCGATCTCGCACCGGTCGCTGATCCTTGGCGCGATGGCGGTGGGCGAGACCAAGGTCACCGGCCTGCTGGAAGGGCAGGACGTGCTCGACACCGCCAAGGCGATGCAGGCCTTCGGCGCCGAGATCGAGAAACGCGGCGACACATGGCATGTGCATGGCGTCGGCGTCGGCGGCTTTGCCGAGCCGGGCAATGTGATCGACTGCGGCAACTCCGGCACCGGCGTGCGGCTGATCATGGGGGCGATGGCCACCACGCCGATCACCGCGACCTTCACCGGCGACGCCTCGCTGAACAAGCGGCCGATGGCCCGCGTCACCGACCCTCTGGCGCTCTTTGGCGCGCGCGCCTACGGGCGCTCGGGCGGGCGGCTGCCGATGACCATCGTCGGCGCCGAGGCGGCGATCCCGGTCCGCTACGCCACGCCCGTGCCCTCGGCGCAGGTGAAATCGGCGGTGCTGCTGGCCGGGCTAAATGCCCCCGGCGAGACCGTGGTGATCGAGCGTGAGGCGACCCGCGACCATTCCGAGCGGATGCTCACCGGCTTCGGCGCGAAGGTTGTCACCGAAGACACCGACGAGGGCCGGGTGATCACTCTCACCGGCCAGCCCGACCTGAAGCCGCAGACCATCGTCGTGCCGCGCGATCCCTCGTCGGCGGCCTTCCCGGTCTGCGCCGCCTTGATCACCGAAGGCTCGGACGTGCTGGTGCCGAACATCGGCCTCAACCCGACCCGCGCTGGCCTCTTCTTCACGCTGCAGGAGATGGGCGCCGATCTGACCTTCGAGAACATGCGCGAGGAGGGCGGCGAGCCCGTCGCCGATCTGCGTGCGAAGTTCTCGCCCGATCTCAAGGGCATCGAGGTGCCCGCCGAGCGCGCCGCCAGCATGATCGACGAATACCCCGTGCTCTCGGTGGTGGCGGCCTTCGCGCAGGGCAAGACCTACATGCCCGGGGTCAAGGAACTGCGCGTCAAGGAGAGCGACCGCATCGACGCCATGGCCACCGGCCTGCGCCTCAACGGCGTCGAGGTCGACGAGGGCGAGGACTGGTGGACGGTGCATGGCCGCGGCTTCGGCAACGTCAAGGGCGGTGCCACGGCACAAAGCCATCTCGACCACCGCATCGCCATGTCCTTTCTGGTGATGGGGCTTGCCTCGGAGGAGCCGGTGCGGGTGGATGATGGCGGGCCGATCGCCACCTCCTTCCCGATCTTCGAGGGTCTGATGACCGCGCTGGGGGCCGATCTGGGCCGCGAGGCGTGAGCCGCCTGCTGCCGGTTGTCGCGGCGCTGGCCGCCGCGCTGCTGCTCTGCATGGGGTATTACGCGGCCACCGTGCTCTGGCCCGGTGCCAGTGGGCTGTGGCCGCTCGACATGCGGGCGCTCGGCTATTCGGCCCTCGACGCGCAGCAATATCTGCTGGCCTTGAGTGAGGCGGCGCGCGCGGTCTACCTGCTGGAAATGCGCTGGCTGGGCATGGCCTTCCGCGTGGCCTTCGGCCTTGCGCTGATCCTTGGTGCGCTGATGATGTCGCGTGGCCGGGCGTGGTGGCGGCGCGGCGTCTTCGTGCTGCTCGCGCTGGCGTGGATCGGGGCGGACGCGGCAGAGAACCTGCTGATCAACGAGATGCTGCTGCGCGGGCCGGTGGCGCTCGACCGTGCGCTGGTCGAGTGGGCGAGCCTTTTCACCCGGCTCAAATTCGTGCTGCTGGCGGTCTGCGGCGTGATGCTGTTCAGCCTGTGGCGCGCCGGGCGCTGGCGCTGATAGGTCCCCGGGGGCCGGGTGCTTGCAGCGCGCCGGGTGGCACGCGATAAAGGCCGCGACCTGACGAAAGGACGCCTCATGGCTTTCACCATCGCCATCGACGGGCCCGCTGCCGCCGGCAAGGGCACCATCAGCCGCGCCGTGGCGGCGCATTTCGGTTTTGCCCATCTCGACACCGGGCTGCTGTATCGTGCCGTGGGGCGCAAGATGCTGGAAGGCGTCGAGCCGATCGAGTCGGCGCAGGCGCTGGTGCCCGAGGATCTGCAGGCGGACGGCCTGCGTACCGCCGAGGCTGGCATCGCCGCCTCGCGCGTGGCGGTGATTCCAGAGGTGCGCGCCGCGCTGCTCGATTTTCAGCGCGCCTTCGGTCGGCGCGATGGCGGTGCGGTGCTGGATGGGCGCGACATCGGCACGGTGATCTGCCCCGAGGCCGAGGCCAAGCTGTTTGTCACCGCCAGCGCCGAGGTGCGTGCGCGGCGGCGTTATGACGAGCTTGTCGCCGCTGGAGAGGACGCGGACTACGAGACCGTCCTCAGCGACACCCGCGAGCGTGACCACCGCGATGCCACCCGCGCCGATGCGCCGCTGAAACCGGCCGAGGACGCGGTGATGATCGACACCTCTGAAATGGATATCGATGCCGCCGTTGCGGCGGCGATCAGCGCCATCGAAGCGCGCGGCGCCGTGGCCGGGGAGGGGGCGCAATGAAGACCATGCGCATGGGCGCCAACGGCCCCGAACTGCCCGCCTTCGGTATCGGCGCGATGTCTTTTGCCGACTTCTATGGCGAGACGACCGAGGCGAAGTCGCACGCGGTGCTGGACGCGGCGGTCGCCGCCGGGGTGCGGCACGTCGACACCTCCAACGTCTACGGCATGGGGCGCTCCGAGACGACCATCGGCAGCTGGCTCAAGGCCCGTCCGGGCGGGCGCGAGCTGCTGCATATCGCCACCAAGGCGGGGATCACCAAGGACGCCGAGGGCAAGCGCTGCTTCAACAACGCGCCCGAGCATCTGGAGGCCGAACTCGACGGTTCGCTGAAGCGGCTCGGGGTGGAACAGGTCGATCTCTTCTACGTGCACCGGCGCGAGCAGGCGCGGCCCATCGAAGAGGTGACCGAAACGCTGGCCGGCCTCGTGAAGAAGGGCAAGATCGCCGCCTTCGGGTTCTCCGAGATCGCCCCGTCGTCGCTGCGCCGCGCCGCAGCGGTGCATCCGGTGGCGGCGGTGCAGTCGGAATACTCGCTGCAGACCCGCATTACCGAACTGGGGCTGGTGCAGGCCTGCGCCGATCTGGGCACCGCGCTGGTCGCCTTCTCGCCGGTGGGCCGCTCGCTGCTGACCGACCATCCGCTGTCGCGCGAGGCGGTTGCCGCCAGCGCGTTCCTTTCGGTGAACCCGCGCTTCGTGGAGCCCAACCTGACCGCCAACCTTGCGATCACCGACCGGTTCCGCGCGCTGGCCGCCGAGATGGGCGTGCCTGCGGCGGGCCTGTCGATCGCATGGCTGCTGAGCCGCGGCGAGCATATCATTCCGATCCCCGGCACGCGCTCTGTAACGCACCTAGAGGAGCTTCTGGCGGGCATGAAGATCACCCTGTCGGCAGAGGACCTGACGCTGATCGACGAGGTGCTGCCGGTGGGCTGGGCGCATGGCGACCGCTATTCGGCGGGGCAGGCCAACGGGCCGGAGAGCTATTGCTGAGGTTTGCTGGGCGCTGAGCGTGGCAGGGGGCGCGGCCCCCTCGCCGCTGCGCGGCTCACCCGCGGAGTATTTTCGGAAAGATGAAAGGTGCTGGCATGTCGCATGTCACCCTCGTGCGGCACGGGCAGGCCAATACCCACGCCAAGGACGAGATCAATTACGACCGGCTGAGCGATCTTGGGCGGCAGCAGGCGCGCTGGCTGGGCGGCCATATGCGCAGCACCGGCGAGGTCTTTGCGCGCGCCTACAGCGGCACGCTGCGGCGCCACCGCGAGACGGCGTCCGAGATGGAACTGGGTCTTGAGGTGGTGGAAGACGCGCGGCTCAACGAGCTGGAATACTTCACCATGGCCACGCTCATGCACGAGCAGCACGGAATTGCGCTGCCGCCCGACCGCGAGGGGTTCATCCTGCACCTGCCGCAGCTCTTCACCTATTGGCGCGAGGGGCGGCTTGAAGGCGCGCCCGAGAGCTTTGCCGATTTCGAGGCGCGGGTGGATGACGTGCTGGCCGAGATCAGCGCCGGTGCGGGGCGCGCGGTGGTGGTGACCTCGGGCGGGCTGATCGGCATGGCGATGCGGGTGACCATGGGGCTGGAGATGAAGGCGCTTGCGCATGCCTGCCTTGCCATCGAGAACACCTCGGTGCATCGCTTCCAGCCGATTTCCACTGGCCTGTGCCTGACGCTGTTCAATGCAGTGCCGCACCTTGAGGGCGCCGAGCGGGCGCTGTCGCGCACGCACATCTGAGCCATCTCTGCCCGGCGGCTTTCACCTTCGCCTGCTTTTCTATAGGCATGCGGGGAGGATGGCTGTGGAGAGATAGATGACACATCTGTGGGTGCGCGCCGAGCAGCGGCCGAACGAGGACCGGGTGGGCGTGACGCCCGAGGGTGTGAAGGCGTTGATCGCGGCGGGGCTGCGGGTCACCGTCGAGGAAAGCCGCGCGCGGGTGATCGGCATCGAAGGCTATCGCGTCGCCGGCGCCGAGATCGCGCCCGAGAACAGCTGGCCCGAGGCGCCCGCCGATGCGATCATCTTCGGGCTCAAGGAATTGCCCGAAGACGGCACCCCGCTGCGCCATCGCCACATCATGTTCGGCCATGCGTTCAAGGGCCAGCCGGCGGGGCAAGTGCTGCTGAAGCGCTTTGTCGCGGGCGGCGGCGCGCTCTACGATCTGGAGTATCTTGTCGAGCCGAGCGGTCGGCGCGTCGCCGCCTTCGGCTACTGGGCGGGGTATGCGGGCGCGGCGGTGACATTGCTGGCCTATGCGGCGCAGCAGCAGGGCGCGCTGTGCGGCCCGGTGTCGGTTTGGCCGAGCGCCGGGGCAATGCAGGCGGCGGTGCGCGATGCGCTGGACGCGGCGGGCGGCGCGCGGCCGAAGGCGCTGGTGATCGGTGCGCTGGGGCGCGTCGGGACCGGGGCCAGCGACCTGTGCGAGAAACTGGGGCTGCAGGTCTCCAAGTGGGACATGGCCGAGACCGCGCATGGCGGGCCGTTTCCGCAGGTGCTGGCGCATGAGATCTTCTTCAACTGCATCCTCGCGCGGCCCGGCACGCCGGTCTTCGTGCCGGCCTCGGCGACCACCGACGCGCGCAAGCTGCGCGCGATCGGCGACATCGCCTGCGATCCCGACAGTGACTTCTCGCCGGTGAAGGTCTATGACCGCGTCACTGACTGGCAGACGCCGGCGCTGCGGGTTCACGATGAGCCGCCGCTCGACGTCATGGCGATCGACAACCTCCCCTCGCTGCTTCCGCGCGAGAGTTCGGAGGATTTCGCCGCGCAACTGCTGCCGCATCTGCTGACCCTGCCCGCGCTTGACGCGGGTGTCTGGGGCCGGGCGGCGGCGACTTATAACAGATACCTCAAGGAGGAACTTGCATGATTCATTGGTGCGGAACGGGGCTTTCGTCCATCCCGGGGCTGCGACGCCTGATCGAAGCTGGCCATGACGTGATGGTGTGGAACCGGACCGAAACCAAGGCCCGCGAGGCGGTGGGCGACCTGACCAACCGCATCCTCGCCTTCGCTCCCGAGGTGCTGGAGCCCGCGGTGCAGGAAGGCGACGTGATCGTCTCGATGCTGCCGGGTGACTGGCACGTGAAGCTGGCCGAGATCGCGATCAAGAAAAAGGCGCATTTCGTCTCGTCGTCCTATATCTCGCCGGAGATGCAGGCGCTGGCGGCCAAGGCTGAAGAGGCTGGTGTGGCGCTGGTCAACGAGGTCGGGCTCGACCCGGGCATCGACCACCTGATGGCGCATGACCTCGTCGCGGCCTACCGGGCGTCCGACGCCTTCGATGCCGAGAACGAGATCAGCTTCCTGAGTTACTGCGGCGGCGTGCCGAAAGAGGCCAACGCCTTCCGCTACAAATTCTCTTGGGCGCCGGTCGGCGTGCTGAAGGCATTGCGCTCGCCCTCGCGCTCGATCCGCCACTTCGAGGAACTGAATGTGCAGCGCCCGTGGGACGCGCTGTCGCGCTATGACGCGCCGCTCGATCCGCCCGAGAGCTTCGAGGTCTACCCCAACCGCGACTCGCTGCCGTTCATCAAGCAGTACGAGTTCGGCGAGGACTGGAAGGTGAAGGACTTCGTGCGCGGCACGCTGCGCCTGAACGGCTGGTCGGAAGCGTGGAAGGATGTGTTTGCCGAGGTCGAGACTGCCGACGATGCGCGGCTGTCAGCGCTGGCAGGGGAACTGCTGGCCGAGAACAAATACGAAGAGGGCGAGCCCGACCGCGTGGTGCTCTGCGTGTCGCTGAAAGCCGAGAAGGCGGGCGAGGCGGTCTGGCACAAGACCTGGGTGATGGATGCTTGGGGCGACGCGCGTGGCTCTGCCATGGCGCGGCTGGTGTCGATGCCGGTGTCTTGGGCGATCGAGGCGGTGCAGAACCGCGAGATCAAGCCGGGCGTTTCGGCGGCGCCATCTGATCCCAAGCTCGTGTCGCGTTGGCTGGGCGGGGTCGAAAGCCTTGCACAGCGTATGATGCGCGTCGATCAGGCAGGCTGACCCGGCGCGGCTCCGGTTTTGGGGCCTCGTATCAGGATTGCGCCCTCGCAGGTTACTGCGGGGGCGTTTTCATGCGCGCCGGGGGGTGGCCGGCGGTCACATGCGGCGGGCGCGGGCCAGTTCGCACAGCGCGATCAGCAGCAGCGCCGCGGCGGCGATGACGAAGAGCCAGTTGCCGACCCACCCGAACAGCAGCGCGCCGCCGATGCCGCCGAGGGCGAAGCACCCCAGCGTCAGCCCGTGCAGCGTGAGTTTCGGCAGGGCCTCGCGCTTTGCCGTCTCTCCGTCAAACAGTGCGGCCAAACTGATGCCGATATCGGTGGCCATGCCCGAGACATGGGTGGTGCGCACGCGGGCACGTGAGATCATCGTCGTGACCGCGTTCTGCAGCCCCATCACGCAGCTCAGTCCAAGGACAAGCAGGGTTTCCGCGCCGCCGCCCGGCGCATCGATCAGGGCGGCGCCGAGCAGCAGGAGCAGACCGGCCTCCACAGCGATCGCCAGAGCATAGATCGCGCCCATCCGCCGCCGCGTTCCCCATTGCACGCCGAGCGCGGCAAGGCCGGCGCCGCAGATGAAGGCGGCGGTGAGCGCGGCGAAGGCCAGCGCCGCGAGCACCTCGCCGTGCGCCAAGTGATCGGCCAAAGCCGAGACGTTCCCGGTCATATTGGCGGTGAACGAGCCAGCGATCAGAAAGCCGACCGCGTTGAGCGCCCCGGCGATCGACGAGAGCAGCGCCGCGAGGAGCAGGTCCACGCGCGTCGTGCGGTCATCTCCGGTGCGGATCAGCATGTCGGTTCCCTGTCGCAGCGCGCCCCCCGATGGCCCCGAGAGGCGGGGGCGGCAGGCGCAGGGGCGCGGCGCCGGAACTGTTGCGCCGCCGGGAACCTGGCGTCAAGCGCTCCGGATGCTGTCGCGCGCGCCGCGGCGGGCGCGGATCATGTTGGTCTTGCGGTATTCCTGGCGGCCCGACACCTCGGTGCCGACCCACGCGGGCAGTGTCAGCACGTGATCGGGGCAGGTCAGTTCCACCTCGGCGATGACCACGCCCGCAAGCAGGCCCGAATAGACGTCGACGATCCATTCCAGCCCGTTCTCGGGGATGTAGTGCCGGCGCTTCTCGACCACCTCGCGGCAGTGGTTGTCGAGCATGTCCTGCGCGTCCTCGGCAGGGATCGGATATTCGAACTCGTCCCGCACCAGCCCGTCGCGCGGTCCTTTGACCGAGATGGTCGCCCTTGCGTCGTAGAAGCGCACGCGCACCTTGCGGTCGTTCTCAGTCGCCAGCAGCCCGTCGCGCAACTGCTCGCTGCGGGCGACGCGGCTGCGCCATGAGTCGTCGGCAACGAGGAACTTGCGCTCGATTTCCTTTGCCATGGTCACCTTCGATTCGATGAAATTCTGTGCTCTTGGGGAATCCAGCTTTAGCCCCTGCTTCAGGCGAGGGGAACCGCTGCGACGCAGCCGTTCGAACGAAGATGTACCGGTTTCGAGACATACGGTCCGGCAGAGGATGTGCGGAGGGGCATGTGCACACGGATAACATGCAAAGGGGCGCGCCGCATGGCACGCCCCGGAATGGTGGCTGCAAAAGGCAGCCTGCATGTCATCGCGCTTACTGGGCGTCTTCGTAGTGCTCGTCGAGCACCTCGGCGAACTCGTCATAGGACATGTTCGAGTAGGACTGGCCGTCGATGATGAACGAGGGCGTCGCGGTGATGTCGTCGCGGGTCGCGTTCTCTTGATACCATTCCACCAGCGCCTGGAGCTTGGCGCCGTCGTTCATGCACGCATCGAGCTTGTCCTTGCCGATACCGGCCATCAGGCCGATCTTGCGCAGCTCGTCGGCGATGCCCTGATCCGAGCCCGCCTGCACCCAGGACGATTGCGTTTCGTAGATCATGTCGGAGATGCCGAAGAACTTTTCGGGGCCGCCGCAGCGCGCGACCATCGCCGCCCACATGCCGTATTTGTCGAAGTAGACGTCGCGGTAGACCAGCTTGGCCTTGCCGGTGTCGATGTAGTTCTCTTCGATCTGCGGCAGCACCTCGTTGGAGAAGCGGGCGCAGTGCGGGCAGGTGAAGGAAGCGTATTCGATGATCTCGACCGGTGCGTCGGCATTGCCCTTCACCATCTCGATGATCTCGGGCGCGTCTTCGGAGCCGGCTTCGCTGCTGGCCTCCTGTGCGGCGGCGCCGCCGGGCAGGGCGATCCCCGTGGACGTCACGCGGGGCGCTTCGAGCAGCCAGCCGCCACCGAGGGCAAAGGCGGTCGCAAGCGCGGCGACGGGAAGAATGCGGGTCATGTAAGGTCCTCTTGTGGTTGCCTTGCCGCGGCGGTCAGCGCCGCGATTTCGAAATGACGTTGCCGGCCAGCCGCTCCAGCGCCTGCCGCAGCCCGTCGTCATGGATGTCCCCGGCCACCTGATGGGCCTCGGCCTTGATCTCGGGCGAGGGTTCGGGCTTTTCAACCTTTGGCGCGTGGCCAAAGGCGACGCGGCCCTCGGCGAAGCCGGTGCTGGCGGTCTGGGTGATGCGGATGCGGGCGATGGCGTTATAGCCGTAGACGGCGTTGACCTTTTCGCGCAGCTGCTCTTTTTGCATCTCAAGCAGCGGCGCCATCGCGCCCGTGGTCAGCAGCGTCAGCGTCGCGCCAAGCCCCTGCTGGCGCCCGTAGCTGACCTCGACCGGGCGGGCCATGGCCGCCACGTCGGCACCGACGATCTCGTCCCAATGGGTCAGCAGGCGCGACTGCGCAAAGCCACGGCTCTCGCTGGCCTTGCGGATCTGCGCGTTGAGCAGCCCCGACGTCTTGGCGAAGCCATATGTGGTGGTGTTGCGCCGTGCCATCTTGAATCCCTCTCTGCGGACCTATTCTAGTGACCCCGCATTCACGTGCCAGCAAGGAATCGCTTTTGTCGTCGATGATCAAGGGAATGTCAGCCATGCGTGACAGCGCGCGGGCCGAGGATCTGCTCACCTGGTATGACCGCCACGCGCGCGACCTGCCATGGCGGGTGAGCCCCGCTGCGCATGCGGCAGGCGTGCGGCCCGATCCTTACCGGGTCTGGATGTCCGAGATCATGCTGCAGCAGACCACCGTCGCGGCGGTGAAAAGCTATTTCGAAACATTCACTTCGCGCTGGCCGACCGTCACCGACCTTGCCGCCGCCGAGGACGCCGAGGTGATGGCCGCATGGGCCGGGCTTGGATATTATGCCCGCGCCCGCAACCTGTTGAAGTGTGCGCGGGTGGTGACCGAGGAGCATGGCGGCGTGTTTCCGCAGACGCTGGACGGGCTGCGCGCGCTGCCCGGGGTGGGGCCCTATACCGCTGCTGCGGTGGCGGCGATCGCTTTCGACCTGCCCGAGACCGTGGTCGATGGCAACGTCGAGCGGGTGATGGCGCGGCTGCACGATGAACACATGCCGCTGCCGCAGTCGAAGCCGGTGCTGACGGACTACGCCGCCGCGCTGACGCCGCAGCAGCGGCCCGGCGACTACGCGCAGGCTGTGATGGATCTGGGCGCCACCATCTGCACGCCGCGCAATCCCGCCTGCGGCCTCTGCCCGTGGCGCACCGCCTGCGCCGCTTGGGATCATGGCACACAAGCCGAGCTGCCAAAGAAGGCGCCGAAGAAACGCAAGCCGACGCGCCACGGCATCGCCTATCTGGTCAAGCGCGTGGACGGCGCGTGGCTGCTGGAACGTCGCCCAGACAGCGGGCTCTTGGGCGGCATGCTGGGCTGGCCGGGCTCTGACTGGGCCGAGGAGGCGCCCGCAGATGCGCCGCCGATCCGCGCCGAGTGGAAGACGCTCAACGCCGAGGCACGCCATACCTTCACGCATTTCCACCTGCGCCTGACCGTGAAGACCGCGCTGGTGCCGATGGAACGCGCCCCCGAGCGGGGCGATTTTGTCGAGGCCGAGGTGTTTGACCCCAAGGACCTGCCCACGGTGATGCGCAAGGCCTTTGCGCTGATCTCTGGCTAAGGCTGGGCGGCCACGCCACACGGCCCACGTCGCGCGCCAATCGGCTGTCGCGTCGCATTGACCGGGCCCGCCGGATCGGGACAAGCTGTAGCGCAAGGCCCTCAGCACGCGCCGTGCGCCAGCCAGAGGCGATGTTGAGTGCCGCCGTTGGGGACGAGTGCATGATCTCTGCTGACAAATTCTCGCGCTGGACCGCCGCCGCGCCGTTCTGGCTGGTCTACCTGCTGCCGGTACTCATCTGGGTGGGGGCGTTGAACGGCGGGCTGTGGGTGCTGCTGCCGCCCTTGGCCACATGGTACCTGTTTTCGGCGCTGGACGCGGCGCTGGGGCTCAACACCGAAAACGCCGATCCGCAGACCGAGGAGCGGGCGCTTTTCTGGTACCGCGCCGGCGTCATGCTCTGGGCTCCGGTGCAATTCATGACCCTGTTTGCGCTGATCTGGTACGTCAGCGGCAACGACGGTCTGACGGGCTGGGAGAAGTTCGGCGTCTTCTTCGGCACCGGCGTGATGACCGGCACGGTGGGGATCGTCTACGCGCATGAGCTTCTGCACCAGCGCAACAAGCTCGAGCGGCGGCTCGGGGACTGGCTGCTGGCCATGGCGCTCTACTCGCATTTCCGCTCGGAGCACCTGCTGGTGCATCACGTCTGGGTCGGCACGCCACGCGATCCGGTGACCGCGCGCTACAACGAGGGGTTTCACCGCTACTACCCTCGGGTGTTGCGCGAATGCCCGGTCTCGGCCTTCCGGGCCGAACGCAAGATGCTGGCCCGGCGTGGCCTGCCATGGTGGCACCGGCGCAACCCGTTCTGGCTCTATCTGGGGCTGCAGGCGGCGATGCTGGCGCTGGCGCTTCTGCTCGGCGGCTGGGGCGGGCTGGCGCTGTTCGTCGTGCAGGCGGGCGTGGCGATCTGGCAGCTGGAACTGACCAACTATGTCGAGCACTACGCGCTGACCCGCGAGCACCTCGGAAACGGACGCTACGAGCACGTCAAACCGCATCATTCGTGGAACTCGGCGCATACGGCGACCAACTGGCTGCTGATCAACCTGCAGCGCCATTCCGACCACCACTACAAGCCCGACCGCCGGTTCCCGCTGCTGCAGACCTACGCCGAGAGCGAGGCGCCGCAGCTGCCTTACGGCTACCCGGTGATGACCATGGCGGCGATGGTGCCGCCGGTGTGGCGGCGGGTGATGAACCCCAAGGTGAAGGCGTGGCGGCGGCAGTGGTACCCGCAGATCGAGGATTGGTCCGATTACAACAAGGGCCGCACGCCGTTGCCGAAGGGATCGACCTGACCTGCAGGTCGCGCCACCGGGCGTTTCACACCCCCGGACCCCCGTGGGATATTTTTCTCTAGACGAAGGGCGGGGCGCGCACGGGGATTGCATTCGCACGGGGTGGCCCGCAACATGCGCGGCGAAAGACCACAAGAGGTGCGATATGTCGCTGGAGAAAGCCGCCCGCGCGGTGCGTGAAAACGCCTATGTTCCCTATTCGAAATTCAAGGTGGGGGCGGCGATGCTGGCGCCGTCGGGGAAAATCTACGCCGGCTGCAACGTCGAGAATGTCGCCTACCCGGAAGGCACCTGCGCCGAGGCGGGCGCCATCGCGGCCATGGTCGCCGCCGGTGAGACCGAGATCGTCGAGGCCTATGTCATCGCCGATTGCGAGCATCCGCTGCCGCCCTGCGGCGGCTGCCGGCAGAAGCTGGCCGAGTTCGGCAAAACCCATGCCAAGGTGACGCTGGCCACCACCGATGGTGCGACGCTGGAAACCACCGTGGGGGACCTGCTGCCCGGCGCCTTTGGCACGGGGCACATGGACCGCACCTGATGGATGCGCGGAGTGTCATCGCGGCCTTGCGCCGGGGCGAGGCGCCCTCGGAGGCGGGGCTGCGCTGGTTCGCCGAAGGTCTGGCCAGCGGCGCGGTGAGCGATGCGCAGGCCGGGGCCTTCGCCATGGGGGTGTGCCTGCGGGGGCTTTCAGAGGAGGCGCGCGCGGCGCTGACGCTGGCCATGCGCGACAGCGGCCATGTGCTGCACTGGGACCTGCCGGGGCCAGTGCTCGACAAGCATTCCACCGGCGGGGTGGGCGATTGCGTCAGCCTCGTTCTGGCGCCGATGCTGGCCGCCTGCGGGGTCTATGTGCCGATGATCTCGGGGCGCGGGCTGGGCCATACCGGCGGCACGCTCGACAAGCTCGAGGCGATCCCCGGCTATGACACTGCGCCGAGCGAAGACCGGCTGCGCGCGGTGTTGCAGGACGCGGGCTGCGCCATCGTCTCGGCCTCGGAGGGCATCGCGCCGGCGGACAAGCGGCTCTACGCCATCCGCGACGTCAGCGGCACAGTGGAGAGCCTTGATCTGATCACCGCCTCGATCCTGTCGAAGAAGCTGGCGGCGGGGCTCGAGGGGCTGGTGCTTGACGTCAAGGTCGGATCGGGGGCTTTCATGAAGACCATGGAGGAGGCGCGGGCGCTCGCACGCTCGCTGGTCGGGACGGCCAATGCCGCGGGCTGCCCGACCTCGGCGCTGATCACCGATATGGACCAGCCGCTCGCAGATGCGCTTGGCAACGCGCTGGAGGTGCGCTGCGTCATGCAGGTGCTGACCGAGGGCGCGGCGGGGCCACTGCTGGACCTGTCGGTGGCGCTGGGGGCTGAACTTCTGGCCAGCGCCGGCATCGAGGGGGGCGCGGATCGGCTGCGCGAGACCATCAGCAATGGCGCGGCGGCGGAGCGATTTGGCCGCATGGTGCAGGGTCTTGGCGGGCCGGCGGATTTCACCGAGCGTTGGCGGGAGATTTTGCCCGAGGCACCGGTGGTGCTGGAGGTGCCCGCGCGCGAGGCGGGCCATGTGGCGGCAATGGATGGCGAAGCGCTTGGGCTTGCCGTTGTGCAGCTTGGCGGCGGGCGCGAGGTCGAGACCGACCGAGTTGATCCCGCGGTGGGTCTGTCGAACGTGGTGCGGCTTGGTACGTGGCTTGAGCCGGGGCAGCCGATGGCGCGGGTGCACGCGGCCAGCCGTGAGGCGGCGGACGCGGTGGCGGCGGCGGTGAGCGCCGCCATCCGCATCGGTGATGCACCGGAAAAGACGCCGCTGATACGCGAAAGGATCGCCTGATGCGGGCATTTCTGGTGGTGATGGACTCGGTTGGCATCGGCGGCGCGCCGGATGCTGCAGGCTATTTCAACGCGAGGCAGCCCGACACCGGGGCCAACACGCTGGCGCATATCGCGCAGGCCTGCGCCGAAGGCCGGGCCGAGGAGGGGCGCAGCGGGCCGCTGCGCCTGCCGGTGCTGGATGCGCTGGGGCTTGGTGCGGCGGTCCGGCTGGCCAGCGGCGACTCTGTGCCGGGGCTGGAGGCGGAGCCGTCGGGCCTCTGGGGCGCGGCGAGCGAAAGCTCGAAGGGCAAGGACACGCCCTCGGGCCACTGGGAACTGGCGGGGCTGCCGGTGCCTTGGGACTGGCACTACTTCCCCGAGCAGCAGCCGGTGTTCCCGCAAGCCTTGCTGGACGAGGTCTGCGAGATCGCTGGGGTCGAAGGCACGCTGGCCAACTGCCATGGCTCGGGTACGGTGATGCTGGAGGACTATGGCGCAGAGCACCAGCGCAGCGGCTGGCCGATCTGCTACACCTCCGCCGACAGCGTCTTCCAGATCGCTGCGCATGAGCAGAGCTTCGGGCTAGACCGGCTGCTGTCGCTTTGCGAGAAGATCGCGCCCACGCTGCACGACATGAAGGTTGGCCGGGTCATCGCACGGCCTTTCGTCGGCGACCCCGGCAGCTACACGCGCACCACCAACCGGCATGACTATGCGATCACCCCGCCGCAGCCGATCCTCACCAACTGGGTGCAGGACGCCGGGCGTCGGGTCTACGCAGTGGGCAAGATCGGCGACATCTTCTCGATGCAGGGTATCGACGAGGTGCGCAAGGGCGACGATGCCACGCTCATGCAGCACCTGTCGGACCTTGTGGATGAGGCAGCGGAGGGCTCTCTGACCTTCGCAAATTTCGTCGAGTTCGACAGTCTCTACGGCCACCGGCGCGATGTTGCGGGCTATGCCCGAGCGCTTGAATGGTTCGACGCCGAGCTTGGCAAGCTTCTGCCGCGCCTGCGCGCGGGCGATCTGCTGCTGCTCACCGCCGATCATGGCAATGATCCCACATGGGTCGGAACGGATCACACCCGCGAGCGGGTGCCGGTGCTGGCGCATCTGCTTGAACATGGCCGCAAGTCGGGGCAGATCGGGCTGATCGATTTTGCCGATGTGGCAGCCAGTATCGCGGCGCATCTGAAGGTGCCCGCGCAAGGACCCGGGAGGAGCTTCCTTTGAGAGACCCACGAGATCACGACGAGGAAAGCCTGCACCGGATCAAGGGGCTGCCGAAGGTCGAGCTTCACCTGCACATCGAGGGCGCCGCGCCGCCAGCCTTCATCCGCGGTCTGGCGCAGGAGAAGAACGTGCGGCTCGACGGAGTGTTCGCGCCGGATGGGTCTTATGAGTACCGCGATTTCGTGCATTTCCTGCAGACCTACGAGGCGGCGACCTCGGTGCTGAAATCGCCCGAGGATTACGCCCGGCTGACGTCAGCGGTGCTTGAGGAGTGCGCGAAGAACGGCGTGATCTACGCCGAGACCTTCATCTCTCCGGACTTCTGCGGCGGAGGGGATGTCGGCGCATGGCGCGAGTACCTGCACGCGATGCAGGAGGCGGCGCAGGCGGCCGAGCGCGATATGGGTATCACCCTGCGCGGCATCGTCACCTGCGTGCGGCACTTCGGCCCCGAGGTGGCGAAGCGCTCCGCGCTCTGCGCTGCCGAGACGGCGGGCGAGTGGATCGTCGGCTTCGGCATGGGCGGCGACGAGAACAAGGGCGAGCAGCGCGACTTTGCCTATAGCTTTGACATGGCGCGTGAGGCCGGGCTGCGGCTGACCACCCACGCCGGCGAATGGCGCGGGCCGCGCGAGGTGCGCAATGCCATCGAGGATCTGCGCGTCGAGCGCATCGGCCACGGCGTGCGCGCCATCGAGGATCCGGCGCTGGTCGACCTGATCGCCGAGAAGGGCATCACGCTGGAGGTCTGCCCCGGCTCGAACGTACGGCTGGGCGTCTACCCCTCGCTTAGCCAGCACCCGATCCAGCAGCTGCGCGCGCGCGGCGCCAAGGTCACCATTTCCACCGACGATCCGCCGTTCTTCCATGCCACGATGGTGCAGGAGTATGAAAACCTTGCACGCACCTTCGGATGGGAGGAAGAGGACTTCATCGAGATTGCCAAAACCTCTGCCAACGCGGCCTTCTGTTCGGCCGAGACGCGCGAGGCGCTGCTGAAGAGACTGGAGAGCGCATGAAACACCTAACCGTTGTCGATCACCCGCTGGTGCAGCACAAACTTACGTTGATGCGCGAGAAGGACACCTCCACCGCGTCCTTCCGGCAGTTGCTGCGCGAGATTTCCCTGCTGCTGGCCTATGAGGTCACCCGCGAGCTGCCGGTCACCACCAAGCAGATCGAAACGCCGATGTGCGAGATGGCGGCCCCCACCATCGAGGGCAAGAAGCTGGCGCTGGTGTCGATCCTGCGCGCCGGCAACGGGCTGCTGGACGGTATCCTCGAGTTGATCCCCGCCGCGCGCGTCGGCTTCGTCGGGCTCTATCGCGACGAGGAAACGCTGGAGCCGGTGCAGTATTACTTCAAGGTCCCCAAGAACCTTGAAGACCGCACTGTGATCGCTGTCGATCCGATGCTGGCCACCGGCAATTCCTCGGTCGCGGCGATTGACCTGCTGAAGCAGGCAGGCGCCAAGAACGTGATCTTCCTGTGCCTTCTGGCCTCGCCGGAAGGCGTCAAGCGGATGGAAGAGGCGCACCCGGATGTGCCGATCATCACCGCCGCGCTCGACGAGAAGCTCAACGAGAAGGGCTATATCGTTCCGGGACTAGGGGATGCGGGCGACCGCATGTTCGGCACAAAATAAGCCCTCGCAACGCTTTACAGCTTTGCGGGCTTCATGCAAAGCTGGCGGGGTAGTTTCCCGGGGGACGACATGCGTTTCAAAGTCCTGGCCAATAGCCTGGCGGGTCCCGCCATCCTTGCCGTCGGCGCCCTGTCCGCCGCGCCCGCGCTGGCGCAGCGGATCGACACGATCAGCGAGCCGGCGGAGGTGCCGCCGGCCAGTTACGCGGCTGCGCAATATGTCGACAGCAAGGGCTGTGTCTTTGTGCGCGCGGGCTTTGATGACGCGGTGATCTGGGTGCCGCGCGTCAGCCGGGCCGGCGATCCGGTCTGCGGCTATGCGCCCAGCCTCGGCACCAGCGCCCGTACCGCCACCCGCACGGTCGAGGCGCCGGAACCGGCAGCAGCCCCCGATCCTGCGCCCGCCGCCGAGCCTGCCTCGACCGCAGCAGCGACAGCGCCCGCCGTGGCGCCGGCCCGCCGTGCCCCGAGCACGCGTGAGACGGCGGCACGGCCGATGACGACGGTCGCCTCGAAACCCGCCAGTGCCGCGGCCCCGGTGGTCAAGGCGCCGGCCTCGAAGCCGCCCGCGGCCCCGGCGCCGCGCGTCGTTGCCACCGTGCCGGCGCCAAGCCGTGCCCCAGCGCCGGTGGCCCCCGGCAGCAAGCTGTCGAGCGGTGCCTGTCCGCAGGGCTTTTCGGGAGAGATCATCAGCAACGGCCGCAGCGTGCGCTGCGGACCGCAGGCCGAGCCCTTCATCACCGAGGTGCGTCGCGGCGAGGCGCCCACGTCCGGCAAGAACGTCTACTACAACCAGCGCGGCGGCACCGGCAGTTGGCAGGACGGCAAGCTGATGGTGCCCGGCAGCACCCGCATCCTGCCGCGCCATCTCTACGAGGAAGGCCCGGCCGAGCGTACGATCCTGCCCGCAGGCTACCGCCCGGCGTGGGAGGATGACCGGCTCAACCCGCATCGCGGGCTGCAAACGGTCGCCGGTTACTACGATAGCCAGCGCGTCTGGACGCAATCGGTGCCGCGCGCCTCGACCGCCGGGACCCGCACGGCGCCGGTCGCCCCCCGCGTGCGCTTCGAGGGCGATCCGGATCTCGTGGTCGCACAAGGCCCGCGGGTGCGCAGCACGACGGTCACCGCGGCGGCCTCCGACAGCGCCTCGGCGCCCGCCGCCGCGCCGCGGTTTGTCGAGATCGGGGCCTTCACCACCGGTGCCAAGGCCGCCGAGGCAACTCGTCGCCTGCAGGCAGCCGGTCTGCCTGTGCAGATGCTCAAGCGCGGTTCGGACCAGATGCGCCGCCTGCGCGTCGGCCCCTACAGCGATGCCCGCGCGGCCAGCCGCGCGCTGGCCGAGGTTCATGCCACGGGCTACCGCTCCGCGACCCTGCGCTGACCGCCACCGCTTCTTCTCTTCAAAAATACGCCGGGGGAGCCCGCGTCAGCGGGTGGGGGCAGCGCCCCCAAAAACGCCTGCCCGGGAGGCGGCCTGCGCGGTCAGCCGCCGCAGATGCCTTGCAGCCGCACCCAGTCGGCATCGCTGACCACCTGTGCGCTGCCCTCATTGGCGCGCGGATCGCCCTCGACCAGCCACAGCACGCTCTCGCCGGTGATGTCCTGCGCATAGGCATAGGGCGAGCTGCGCAGTTCGATCCGCGCAAACGCGGCGAGCAGGTCGTCTTGCGGCAGTGGATCATGCGGCCGGGTGAGCAGGTGCTCGGCGTAGCTTTCCAGCGCCGCCTCCGGCATCGAGCCGGTGGTCAGAAGTCGCAGGCTCGGCCAGAGGCCCGCGTGGCCCAGCAGGTCGCCAAGCGGGTCGGTCTGTTTGGCGCGCAGCGACTCGGCGAGGATATAGCCCGCCGCCACATCCGGGTCGTCGTAGCCTTCCAGCAGGCTGCCCGAGACGAGGATCAGCCCGCCGGGCAGATGCGCGGTGTCGCGCACGCCGTCGGGCAGCACCACAAGATCGGTGCGGCGGCTGTCGCCCAGCACCCGCGCCGCCAGATGGCGCAGCGGGCGCGCCGCGTCGGGAGTGGTGCAGGGGCGGCCCGCAACGCGTGTGATCTGGGTCAGCAGCGCCTGTCCGATCTCGACACGCTTGGCCCGCGGCACCACGCGCTCGGCGTGGTTGAGCAGGGCGCCCGGCAGCCAGAACAGCGCGCCCGCCAGCACCAGCACCGCCACCCCGCCGATCAGCCGCAGGCGCAGCTTGCCCGGCTTCGGGCGGCGCCGCTCGATATCGCGCAGCACGCGGTCGATGGCGTCGATCATCGTCGCCTCGTCCTCGGCCAGTTCCAGAGTTTCACCGGGATCGCCGTCGGGATGGTAGAGCGCGGGCGAGCGGCCCTTGTTGGCCCGCACCACCGCCGCCATCGACCAATGCGACAGCGCCCGTCCGGAAATATCCGACACGGTCAGCGTGGCGTCACCCATCGACAGGATCACCTCGCGCCGCTGAGCGTCGGGCTCGGGACGCCAAAGCGCGGTGGCTTCGAGGCGTTGGTACTCCTTGAGGGCGGTCATGCGTGGGGCGGTCTCGGGGGCGGTCTCACTCGGGTCTTCTCTGCTCCGTCTCGGGGCGTCTCGCCTCGGGCTGGCATCTGATTAGCAAGCTCCCTGCGCAGGAGCAATCGCCCGCACGCGCGCTGCGCCCAGCAGGGGCAGGCTGGTCGGCCACGGTGGCGAAAAAGACGCGCCGAGGATCGGGCTTGGCGATGTTCCTGCGCCGCTTGCCTGGCTAGGGTCGCGGCATGATCATCTCACGCGGGCGTGGCTATATCTTCGTGCATATCCCCAAGACCGGGGGCACCTCGCTGGCGCGGGCGCTGGAGGCGCGGGCGCATCGCGACGACATCCTGATCGGTGACACGCCAAAGGCGCTGAAACGGCGCGGCCGGCTGCGCGGGCTGACGCCGCGCGGGCGGCTGTGGAAGCACGCCACGCTCGCCGATATCGACGGTGTCGTCACCCCCGAGGAGATCGCGTCGATGCGCCGGGTGACGCTGGTCCGCAACCCGTGGGACCGGATGGTCAGCTATTACCACTGGCTGCGCAAGCAGGGGTTTTCCCATCCGCAGGTGGCGCTGGCCAAGCACTGCGACTTCCCGGCGTTCCTGCTGCACCCGCAGACCAGCGCCAGCCTGCGCGCGTGGCCAAGCAAGCGTTACCTGCGTGATGCCGCCGGAGCGGACCGAAGTGATCTGTGGCTGCGGCTGGAGCATCTCGCCGAGGACCTGCCCCCCTTCGAGGCGCATCTGGGGTTTGCGCTTGAGGTGCCGTGGGACAATGCGTCTGCGCGCCGCCGCGATTACCGAGGCTACTATTCAGAGCAGATGGCGCAGCACGTCGCCGACTGCTGCGCCGAGGACATCGCGCGCTTCGGCTACCGCTTCGACTGAGCGCAGAATGCTGTCTCTTCGCGCAGTGCGCAGAGAAACCGAAGAATTAAGTCAGTTAATGGACGGCTCCGATTTTTGTTAACCATTTCTTAACGCGCAGGCGATTTGACTGACGGCGTGGCCCCGAGCGGAAGCATATATGGGCCGCGCCAGAGGGTGGGCCTTTCTGACGGTCGTTTCCGTTTTCTGTATGCTGGCAAGCATTTGATCGCAGTTTTCCGCCCATCCTCTGGTTCTTTTTGGGGCTCCGCCGTGTTTATCTCACCGGGTCGAGCAGCGCGTCTGTCAGGCTGCAATCCTTAACAACATCTTGTCCGCAGGGCACCGGATCGAGGTCTTTCGACAGGCACAGCCGGGCTTCTTGGATGCGCCCGGCCTTACAGGTCACGGTCAGCATGTCCGGCTCGAGGCCGGGGTTGGCCTCGAGGAAGGCATCTTCAATGACATGCGCGGGCAGGGTGACCGGCTCTTCGAGGCGCCGCAGAATCTCGGGACGCTCGACGGCGGCGAAGGCGCGGCGGGCGAGGGCGAAATAATCCTGCGCGGGCATACCCGCGCAAACACCGTGCTTCTTCCATTGGTACCATGCCAGACCGCCGGTGCCCATGATGTCGGCCATGGCGGCGGTCTCGGCTCGGCTCGGCGGGCGCGCCGAGGTGTCGCAATAGCTGGGATAGCCGCGATGATACTGCGGCCACAGCCCGTGCAGCACCCAGCCCAGATCGCGGTCGCATTGCGGCGAGTCGCGCGCCTCACCCTCCAGCGCGCACCATGTCGGCGACCAGCTCAGCGACAGCACGTAGTAGTCGAAACTCCCGGCCCGGTCGCCGTCGGCGCGGAGGGGGGCGGCAAGACTGGCAAGGGCGCTACAGGCGAGCAGGATCAGCAGGGCACGCATTTTCTCTTTCCTCTTGAGTTGCGCGAGACTATATAGGCCCGAAGTTCCCCGACAACGGTAACCCGTCCTGGAGAAGTAATCCGGGACCTCCCGAGGCCAGCGCCTTGGGGGAGGGGAGAAGATTTACGTAGGAGATGACCCATGGCAAAACTGCTGCATCCCAAGGCGACCGCTGTCTGGCTCGTCGACAACACCACCCTGACCTTCAAGCAGATCGCGGATTTCACCGGCATGCACGAGCTGGAAATCCAGGGCATCGCCGACGGTGACGTGGCGGGCGGCGTGAAGGGCTTCGACCCGGTCGCCAACAACCAGATCGAGCAGATCGACATCGATCGCGCCGAGAAGAACCCGCTGGCCAAGCTGAAGCTGAAATACAACCCCGCCGCTGTCGACGAAGACAAGCGCCGCGGCCCGCGCTACACCCCGCTGTCGAAGCGTCAGGACCGTCCGAACGCGATCCTGTGGCTGGTGAAATTCCACCCCGAGCTGACCGACGGCCAGATCTCGAAGCTGGTGGGCACCACCAAGCCGACGATCCAGTCGATCCGCGAGCGCACCCACTGGAACATCCAGAACATGCAGCCGATCGACCCGGTCGCGCTTGGCCTGTGCCGCCAGTCGGAACTGGACGCCGCCGTCGCCAAGGCCGCGAAGAACCGTGACGAGGTGATGACCGACGACGAGCGCCGCAAGCTGGTGTCGACCGAACAGAGCCTCGGGATGGACGCCGAGCCGCGCCTGCCGTCGGCGATCGAGGGTCTGGAGACCTTCTCGCTGTCCGACCCGCGCGGTGAAGAGGACGAGCCCGAAGAGGACAAGGGCCCGAGCGATTTCTCCGACGCCGACAGCTTCTTCAACCTGCCGTCCAGCGATGAGGACGAAGATGAGGACGACAGCGAGGACCCGCGCGGCTGAGCCTCGCGTCCAGTGTTTGCCTGACGGGCCCGCCGCAAGTGTTTGTGGCGGGTCTTTTCTTTTGCGTGCCGGGGCCTTGCAGCGGCTGCGGCGCTCGCGGCCGCGATTGACGGGCTTTGGGGGCGGCGTATCGCCCGCCGCGCGGCCAATCGCGGCAAATGCGCGGGCCTTTGGAACAGACAAGTGGCGCTGAGTACAGCTTTTTCCCTGTGGGGAACCCGCGCCCGGGCGTTGCGCGAGTTTTGCCGAGGCTCTGGCGCATCTCGGCGACATGGCCGGTGCATGGCCGGTGCGATCGAGGTGTTGATGAGCCTGCTGGAGACGGTGCCCGGCTGGGCCGCGGGCTGGGTCCGGCTTGGCGAATGGCTGGAAGCCCGTGGCGCCAACGAGGCTGCAGTAGATGCGTGGGATAAGGCGGCGGCCGCCGATCCGCGCGGCTCAGAAGGCGTAGGTCAGCCGCGCACTCAGCGCCTCGGTGCCGTCGAAATCCGAGGCTGCCTCGATGCGCGCGCCAAGGCCTCTGCCGGTCTCGAATTCCAGACCGATGGCCAGCTGGTCCTCGCTCAGCAGGTCGGCGGCCTCGAGGCTGCCTGCGGAGGCGTAGTCGAGGTCCGGCTGATCGCCGCCGTTGACCACATAGGCGGCATAGGGGCGCAGCAGGCCGCCCTTCGCGCGCATCGGCGCACCCACCTCAAGGCGCATCGACGTGGCATAGCTGACGCGGTCTTGAACCTCGATGTCTTTGCCGGTGAGGTCGTAGTCGGCGGTGGCGTGGCGCACCACATCGCCCGACACCAGCAGATCGATGCCCGTGCCCGGCGCCTCACCCTGCCGCAGCAGGGTTTCGCCCTGCAGGCTCAGCCCGAAGAGACGGCCGTCATGGTCGGTGCTGCCGCTGGCCCACGCCGGGCTAGAGATCTTGTTGTGGGTGCGCCCCATGTAGAGCGCCGCGGCATAGTCCACGCCGTGTGCCGCGCCTGTGTAACCCGCGCCGAGGAAATACGAGCGGATTCGGGCTTCGTGAGTGTCGTCGTCGAGGTTAGAGGCCCCTTGCGCATAGCCCATGAAGGCCGAAAAACCGCTGCCGAACCCGTAGCCCAGCACCAGCCCACGGCTGTCGTAATTGGAGCCCTGCGCACCTTCGGGAGAGGTCTCACCACCTGCGGCATAGCCCGAGGCGAAACTGCTCTGTTTCTGCGTGTCGATGGCGGTATGGCCGATCCCAAGGCCGATCTCGCGCGACAGCAGATCCATCTGCGACAGCGCGGCGGCGTCCTGCGCCTCTGCCGCTGTGGCGGTGAGGGAGAGGCTGAAGAGAATGGCGAGCGGGAGGGGGAGAGCACGGTTCATGTCCGCGCTTTAGCGCCAAAGTCGCGGGCCGCCCAGATGGCCCCCGTCACAGAAGCGTTACGCGGCGTTCAAAGCTTGCGGCGGGCGTTCAGCGCGGCAGTGATCGTGCCGTCATCTAGGTAGTCGAGCTCACCGCCGATGGGCACGCCCTGTGCCAGCGAACTGAGCGCCACCCGCGTTTCGAGTTGGTCGGCGATGTAATGGGCGGTGGTCTGGCCATCGACGGTGGCGTTGAGCGCGAGGATGACCTCGGTGATGCCCTCGCTCTCGATCCGCGCCACAAGCTGCGGGATGCGCAGTTCTTCGGGGCCGATGCGGTCGAGCGCAGAGAGCGTGCCGCCCAGCACGTGGTAGCGCCCCTTGTAGCTGCCGCCGCGCTCCATCGCCCACAGATCGCCCACATCCTCGACCACGCACAGCTGGCCGTTGCCGCGGCGTTCGTCGGCGCAGATCGAACAGATTTCCTCGGTGCCGACGTTCCCGCAGTTGAGGCATTCGCGCGCGGTCGCCGCGACCCGGCCCATCAGCTCGGCCAGTGGCGTCAGCTGCAATTCGCGCTTGCGGATGAGATGCAGCACGGTGCGCCGCGCGGATCGCGGCCCGAGGCCCGGAAGCCGGGCCATCATATCGATCAGCGCGTCGATCTCGCTGCGGTCGGGCATTGTGGGGATCATCCTCGGGCGCGCTTGCGCGGCGGGACCAGAAGCGCAGAGCACCGGGGCGCTCCGCTCTCTTCATGGCCGGACGCAGCTCGCGGCAGGCGTCTTAGAAGGGCATCTTCATGTCGGCGGGCAGGCCCATCTCTTCGGTGAGCTTGCGCATCTCCTGCTCGGCGCGCTCCTGCGCCTTGGTCTGCGCGTCCTTGATCGCCGCGAGAATCAGGTCCTCGACCACTTCCTTGTCGTCGCTGTTGAAGATCGACGGATCGATGTCGAGACCTTTCAGCTCTCCCTTGGCGGTGGCGGTCGCTTTCACGAGGCCCGCGCCGGACTCGCCGGTGACCATGGTCGTGTGCAGGCCTTCCTGCAGCTCGGCCATCTTGCCCTGCATCTCCTGCGCGGCCTTCATCATCTTGGTCATGTCACCAAGACCGCCCAATCCTTTGAACATCTGATCTCTCCTGTCTGAGGCTTGGCTCTCTAGATACGGATCGCGCGGGCAGGCGACAAGGGCAGGCCGGACGGATTTGCCGAACAATAGAGGGCAGGGCGCGGGCTGGAGACCTTGCGCCGTGAGTATTTGGGAAAGATGAAAGCGTCTTGACGCCCGGCGTGGGGGCGCCCGCGCTTATCTGCCGTTACTTGCCGTCGCGGCCCGCGGCCTCGTCGAGCAGCCGGGTGAGCAGCAGCGCGGCACCGCCGATCATCAGCGAACGACCGAGCGAGTCGGTGACGTTGGTGGGGGCGAAGGTTGCGACCTGATCGCGGCTTGCGAGGGCCGCGCGGCGCGCCTTCGAGCGGCGCGGCAGGTTGCCGAACTGGCGCGGTTCGGGAACATGGCCGATGCGCGGCTTGGTCTTCAGCAGCACCGCGCCGATGGCCAGCAGGCCGCCGGCAAACAGCATCGGGGAAAGCCGCTCGCGGCGGCTGGCGGGCAGCGCCTCGCCGACGCGGGCGCGCAGCGCCGGCAGGCTGGCCTTATGCGCGAGATCGGTGGCTTTGCTGGTGTCGAAATCCATGGCGGGTCCTCCGGGTGTGACGGGTAGCTGACTGGGATCAAACCCGGCAGCGCCGCGGATGTTCCCGCCTCAGTCCTCCTCGAAGGGATCCCATTCGTCTTCGACCTCGGGCAGCGCCTCCTCGGCGGCTTGTTGCTGCTCGGCCTCTGGGGTGCGGATGTCGACGATCTTGGCCTTGGGAAAGGCGGCGATGGCGGCCTGTACCAGCGGATGCTGCTCGGCCTCGGCGCGCAGCTCAAGTTCTGCCGCGTCGCGTTTTTCCACCACGGTCGGCGCCTCGCAGCCATTGACCAAAGAGACCCCCCAGCGCGCGCCGGTGAAGCGCTGCAGCGCCGAGCCAAGCCGCTGCGCCAGATCGGGCGCGGCATTGCCCGCGGGGGTGAATTCGATACGCCCCGGCTGGTAGGCGGCAAGGCGCACACCGCCCTCGACCTCGACCAGCAGCTTGACGTCGCGATTGGCGCGGATCAGTTCCAGCACGTGCTCGAAGGTGGGGTAGCGGGCGAGGGCGCTCTGCTGCGCGACAGCCGGCGCGGCGCTGCCATAGCTGGCGCTGGGACCAGAGGGGCCGGGGTGCGTCGGCTGCACCTGAGTGCCATAAGCCTGCGCGCCGCCGCCGGCCGGCGCGCTCGTGGGCGCATGGGCATAGCCACCGCCGCCGGGGCCGCCATTGGGGCCGGGGGCGGGCGGGGGCGGCGTGTCCTGCAGCTTGCGCAGCAGTTCCTCGGGCGAGGGCAGTTCGGCGACATGAGTGAGGCGGATCACCGCCATCTCGGCGGCCATCATCGCATTGGGCGCCTGCGCCACTTCTTCGAGCGCTTTCAGCAGCATCTGCCACATGCGCGTCAGCGCGCGCATCCCGAGGTTCTGCGCCAGCGCGGCGCCCCGGGCGCGCTCGTCGGGGCCGACAGTGGGGTCTTCTGCCGCTTCGGGGGTGATCTTGACCACCGAGATCCAATGCGTCAGCTCGGCAAGATCGCGCAGCACCGCCATCGGGTCGGCGCCCTCGGCGTATTGCTCGGACAGTTCGGTCAGCGCGCCGGGCGCATCGCCATGCATGATCTTTTCGAAGAGATCCATGACCCGGCCGCGGTCGGCGAGGCCAAGCATGGCGCGGACCTGATCGGCGGTGGTCTCGCCCGCGCCGTGGCTGATCGCCTGATCAAGCAGCGAGGTGGCGTCGCGGGCCGAGCCCTCGGCGGCGCGGGTGATCAGCGCCAGCGCGTCGTCGGTGATCTCGGCGCTTTCGCGGGTGGCGATGCGGCGCAGCAGGTCGATCATCACCTCGGGTTCGATGCGGCGCAGATCGAACCGCTGGCAGCGCGACAGCACCGTCACCGGCACCTTGCGTATCTCGGTGGTGGCGAAGATGAACTTCACATGCGCGGGCGGCTCTTCCAGCGTCTTGAGCAGCGCGTTGAATGCGCTGTTCGAGAGCATGTGCACCTCGTCGATGATGTAGATCTTGTAGCGCGCAGAGGCCGCCCGGTAGTGCACGCTGTCGATGATCTCGCGGATGTCGCCGACACCGGTATTGGAGGCGGCGTCCATCTCCAGCACGTCGACGTGGCGGCCTTCCATGATCGCACGGCAATGCTCGCACTGGCCGCAGGGTTCGGTGGTTGGCCCGCCGGTGCCATCGGTGCCGATGCAGTTCATGCCCTTGGCGATGATCCGCGCGGTGGTGGTTTTCCCGGTGCCGCGGATGCCGGTCATGATGAAGGCCTGCGCGATGCGGTCGGCCTTGAAGGCGTTCTTCAGGGTCCGCACCATCGCATCCTGCCCGACGAGATCGGCAAAGGTCTCGGGGCGGTACTTGCGGGCGAGAACCTGATACTTGGGGCTGTCGTCAGTCATGGAATCCGTGGCGCTCCTTCGGTCGCGGCCAAGGTAAGGCGGGGGAGGGAGGAGGTAAAGCGGAGCCTCGGCTCCGGTCGCGCCCCTGTTGCCGTCCGAACTGGCGGGCCAGCGCGCCCTTTTCCCCGCGCCGCCGCTCTGGTATGAAGGCACAGGCCCGATAGCAGGGGGCCGCCCCGTCCGCGGAAAGCGCGCGCACCTGCGTTTCGAGCCGATCCCAGATCTTTTCGGTTTCACTCCTGCCCGGACCAGCGGACATACGGGCGATGACGGAGGATACCGGCATGCTCTTTTCAGGGCCCATTCCGACCATCGACGATCTGCGCCGCGAGGCGCGCCGACTGCACAAATCCTATGAGGCGGGTGACCGCGGAGCGCGTGAGCGGTTGCGCGATCTGCCGCCACGTGGCGATGGCCGCGTGCTTCGGCGCGCGGACTTTCTGCAGGTGGTGGCCCGCGAGCGCGGCTTTGAAAGCTGGCCCAAGCTCAAGCTCGCGGCAGAGACGCAGGGGCTGGACCGCGCGGCGCGCCTCCAGCGGCTGAAGATCGCGCTCTATCACGGGCAGATGGCGGTGGCCGAGGCGCTGCTGGCCGAGACGCCGGACCTTGCCGAAGGGCTGTTCGGGCTGGAATGCGCGCTGTGCGATCTGCCCGCCGTGACGGCTGCGCTTGCACGCACGCCCGGCCTTGCCACCCAGAGGCGCGGGCCGCGTAGCCCGTTGCTGCATCTTGCGTTCTCGCGCTGGCCCGCGCGGCACCCGGACACCGTGCCGGCCGCGCTGGAGATTGCCCGGCTGCTGGTCGCCCATGGCGTCGACGTCAATGAGACCGAGGAGCTTGCCGATGGCACGCGCCATTCGGCGCTCTACGGTGCGCTTTGCCAAGGGCGCAATATCGCGCTGGCGCGGTGGCTGCTGGAGCAGGGGGCCGCGCCCGATGATGGCGAGTCGCTCTATCATGCGGCGGAGCCCGGCGGGGGCGAGGCGCTGAGGCTGCTGCTTGCGCATGGCGCGGCACCGGCGGGCACCAACGCCCTGCTGCGGGCGCTTGATTTCAACGATCACGCAGCGGTACGCCTGCTGCTTGCCTATGGCGCCGACCCCAACGAGCCCGGCGCGCCGATCCCCGCATTGCACCACGCCGCGCGGCGCGGCTGCGACCGCGCGATGATCGATCTGTTGCTGCAGGCGGGGGCCGATCCGGCGCGTGAGTGGCGCTGGTCGACCCCCTATGCCTATGCGCGGGTGATGGGGTCTGTGCCACTGGCCGCGGCGCTGCAGGCGCGCGGGCTGGCCACACCGCTGTCGCGCGAGGAAGCCCTGATGGCTGAGGCTGCCGAGGGCCGTGCGTCCCCCGGCGCCTACATCGACCCCGCGGCGCTGCCGCCCGCCTATGACGGGCTGATGCGTGGACTGGCGGAGCGGCCAGAGCGGTTGGCACAGATCAAGGCGCTGGTGGCTCTGGGGCTGCCCTATGACGCGCCGGATGCGGCGGACGGGGTGACCCCGGTGCAGGCGGCGGCTTGGGGCGGCCATCCCGATCTGCTGGCCTACTTCCTGTCGCTGCGGCCCGACCTTGGGCACGTGAACCGCTACGGGGGAACGCTGCTTGGCGCGCTGCTGCATGGCGCCGAGACCGCGCCAGACCGACCGGAGAGGGACCACCTCGGCTGTCTAGCGTTGTTGCTGGAACAGGGCGTCGCGCTGCCGCGCAAGGTGCTGGGGATGGTCGGGCGCAGCGACCTGTCGGCGGTGCTTTCGGAATGGGCCGAGGCGCATCCCGGGCAGGTCGTCTGAGCCGGAGAGGACGCCGCTAGCCTTCGCCATATGCGGGAAAAATATTCCCTAACGCCCCGGCAGGGCCTATCATTGGCGCTGCCGGCAGGCATTTTTTCATATAAGGAATTTTATCATGCGACTGAGAGGTGTGCGCCGCAGCAGCAATGTCGAAGACCGCCGGCGGTCCGGCGGCGGTCGTGTGGCAATGGGCGGCGGGCTTGGCGGGATCGCGCTGCTTGTGGTGCTGGCCATCGGCTATTTCGCCGGGGTCGACGTCACGCCACTGCTCAACGACGGCAGCATGCAGACCTCCTCTGAACCGCGTGAGTTGACACCGCAGGAACAGCTCGCCGGGGAGTTTTCGGCGCAGGTGCTGGCCACCACCGAGCAGGTCTGGGGACAGGTGCTGCCCGAGCAGGCCGGGGTGGACTACAGGCCGCCGGTGCTGGTGCTGTTCTCCGGCCAGACCGCCTCGCCCTGCGGCGGTGCCAGCGGGGCCACCGGGCCGTTCTACTGCCCGCTCGACCAGCAGGCCTATCTCGACACCGAGTTTTTCGCCACGCTGGAACAGCGGCTTGGCGCCGAGGGGGATTTCGCCGCCGCCTATGTGATCGCGCATGAGGTCGCGCACCATGTGCAGAACCTGCTGGGCATCCTGCCCGAGGTCGAGAACCTGCGCCGTCAGGCCAGCGAGGTGCAATCAAATGCGCTGACCGTGCGCCTCGAACTGCAGGCCGATTGCCTGTCCGGTGTCTGGGCGAGCTACGTCGATGGAATTCTCGAGCCCGGCGATATCGAAGAGGCGCTGAACGCGGCGCGGATGATCGGCGATGACTTGCTGCAAAAACGCGCGGGGCGCGTGCCGCAGCCGCATACCTTCACCCATGGCACCAGCGCGCAGCGCTCGGGCTGGTTCGGGCGCGGCTACGAGGCGGGCAATATCGCCGCCTGCGACACGTTTTCGAGCGATGACATCTGAGCCGATGATCATCCACGCGCTTGCGGTTGCGGACGGCATTCTTGCCATCTCGCCCCTGCCGGGGGCGAGCGGCGATTTCGCCGGAGATATCGCGCATGTGGCCGAGTGGCGCCCGGCGATGGTGATCACCTTGGTGACCGTCGCCGAGATGGAGGCAGCCGGCGCCGAAGGCCTTGGTGCGCATGTGCAGGCGCATGGCTCGCGCTGGGTGCACCTGCCGATCCCTGATTTCGGCGTGCCACCCGAAGCCATGGTAACGCGCTGGCCAGAGATCAGCGCGCGGGTGCTGCGGGCGCTTGCGGGCGGCGGGCGCGTGCTGGTGCACTGCCGGGGCGGCTGTGGCCGCTCGGGGATGCTGGCGCTGCGCCTGATGATCGAGGCCGGAGAAGCGCCCGACGAGGCGCTGGCGCGGCTGCGCCACCTGCGGCCCTGCGCGGTTGAGACCGAGGCGCAGATGACCTGGGCCCTGCAGGCGCAGCGCGGCGCGGCGCTGTTCGTGCGCCACCTCGACTGACCCCCGCCTCGCCCGACCCCACCTCAACCGGCTCACCTCGACCGACCCGTCGCGCATTGCCTCGTTCGGCGCGCTCGTCTACACCCTAAGCCGTGAGCCAGCCCGCGCCAGCCCGACCCTTTTCCGATTGTTCAGGAGACGGCGCATGGACCTCGCGCGCAGACCTTTCATGACATCGCTGGCCGCTCTTTTCGCCTGCACCGCCGGCCCCGTGCTGGCGCAGCGGCGGGATACGCCGGTCAGCTACCCACTGTTCGACGCACCGCCCGCATCCCATGCCATGGCGCAGTTCGATGTCGGGGCGGATGGCATCACCTACCGGCTGTTCATCGCCGTGCCGCGCGCCGAGGCCCCCTCGGCGGGCTGGCCATCGCTGTGGATGCTCGACGGCAACGCAGCGTTCAGCCGATTGAGCGCGGCGCATCTTGCCGCGCATCCGGGGCTGGCGGTGATCGGCGTTGGCTATCCTATGGAGACGGGCTTCGACAGCGCATCACGGGCGCGCGACTACACGCCGGTCCCGGTGCAGCCCCCGCGCCACGGACGCGGCAGAGACTGGCAGTTCGGCGGTCAGGCGGCGTTTCGCGCGCGGCTGCTGGGGCCGATCGCAGAAGCCCTGTCAGATCACGCGCCGCTCGACTCGGCGCGGCGTAGCCTTTGGGGGCACTCCTATGGCGGGCTTTTTGTTCTCGCAACGCTCTTCGCGCAGCCGGATGCGTTTTGGGCCTATGTGCCGGTCAGCCCCTCGGTGGGTTTCGGAGGCGAGGCGCTGCGCGCAGTGGAACGCTCGGCCGTTCCGCTGCGCGGCGGCGCGCGCGCGCGAGTGCTGCTGATGCTGGGTGACCGCGAGCACCGCCGGGGCACGCCTCAGCCCGCAAAGCCGCGTCCGGCGCCGGCCACAATGGCGCTGGCCGACCGGCTGCGGCGGCGTGACGATCTGGCGCTGGAACTGGAGGTGCTTGAAGGACTGGGCCACGGCGCGACGTTCGCGGCTTCGTTCCCGCGGGCGCTGGCGCTGGCGGCTGGCTGAGCCGTCTCAGGGAAACATCAGATAGCCGCCGCGCCCACCATCGAGCGTGAAGCTGGCGCTGATGCCCTCGCCGGTCTCCGGCGTGGCAAAGAGCGCGTTGCCTTGCGCGCCATCGGTGCAGGCGAGCGCCGCGCCCATGGTCGGAAACAACTCCGGCGGGCCGTCGAGTTGGCCTGTGCAGGTCACCCGACTCTGCGGCAAGGTGAGCAGCAGCACGTAGTTTTCGCCGTCGGCGCTCAGCACCTGACCAAGCGCACTGCCACCGCCGTTGAGTTCGCCGACGCCCTGCCGCGCCCGCGGCGGGGTGCCGGGCAGGACACTGGGTGCGCGCTCGACGATCGGCGGCTGGCTCAGCCGCGCGGTTGAACTGTCGCTGCGCGGGACCGGGGCGCCGGGCGTGTTGCGGATCTGCCGGGTGCCCGCGGCGCTGTCGCGTTTGATGGTCATCACCGGCTCGCGCACCGATCCGTCGGCGCCCGGCAGGTTGCTGCCAAGGTCCAGTGACAGGCCGATCCCTGCGCCATACCCGGGCCATGAGGGGCGCTGGGGCCAGTGGGGCCGGTCCGGTCGCCACGGCCGGTCCGGGCGATCGTGGTGATCGGGCCGCCAGCCGGGCCGAGACGGCCAGCGATAGGCGGGCGCGCGGCTCTGTGCGGCATCGATGTTTTGCGGCGAGACCTGCGCAGCGGCGGATCCGCGCCCCTCGAGCAGCGATGGCCCCAGCAGCAACAGGGCGGTCGTCAAAGAGGCAAAACAGGCGATCCGGACCATTGGGCGTCTTTCGGCTGAGCAAATGTACCGCGCCATCATGACACGGCAGGGGAGGGGGCGCACAAGCCCCTGTGTTGCAGCGACTGGCAAGGAGCGCCTTGGGGGCGCTGCCCCCGTCCGCTGGCGCGGCCTCCCCCGGGATATTTGCGTCTAGACGAAGAGGCGTGGCTCAGCGCAGGGCGAGCCCTTTGGCATCGAATGCGTGCATCTGGTCGGGGTCGAAGGCGAGCCCGCAGCGGTCGCCCGGCGCAAGCCCGGTTTCGCCCTGCGCGCGCACCGTCAGCTTGCCGGCCTCGCCGCAGTCGGCGATCACATAGGTGTCGGCCCCGAGGTATTCCAGCACGTCCACCGTGCCGTCGATCTGCCCGGTGCCGGGCCCGGTCAGGGTGATGTGTTCTGGACGGATGCCGATCTGTTCGGCTCCCGGCGGCAGCGGCTCGGCGATAGTCAGTCCGGAGGTCGTAGCGGCGAAGACATTCATCTTCGGCGAGCCAATGAACTGCGCCACGAAAAGGTTGCCGGGCTGCTCGTATAGCTCGCGCGGGGTGCCCACCTGGCTGATCTTGCCGGCCTCCAGCACCACGATGCGGTCAGCCAGCGTCATCGCCTCGACCTGATCGTGGGTGACGTAGATCATCGTCGCGCTCAGCGCCTGATGCAGCTTGGCGATCTCGTAGCGCATCTCGACGCGCAGCGCCGCATCGAGGTTCGACAGCGGCTCGTCAAAGAGAAACGCGGTGGGGTCGCGCACGATCGAGCGCCCGATGGCGACGCGCTGGCGCTGCCCGCCCGAGAGGTCCTTGGGCCGCCGTTCCAGCAGCGGCTCCAGCTTCAGGACCCGCGCGGCCTCGTCCACTTTGCTGGTGATCTCGTCCTTGCTCGCCCCTGCGGCCTTGAGCGAGAAGCCCATGTTTTCGCGCACCGACATATGCGGGTAGAGCGCGTAGCTCTGGAACACCATGGCCAGCCCGCGCTGCGCCGGCGGCTCGGCGGTGGCGTCGCGCCCGCCGATGACGATCTGCCCGCGCGAGGTTTCCTCCAGCCCGGCGATCATCCGCAGCAGTGTGGATTTGCCGCAGCCCGAAGGGCCGACGAAGATGATGAACTCACCTTCCTCGACGGCGAGGTCCACGCCTTTGATCACCTGCGCGTCGCCGTACCATTTCTCGACGGATTTTAGCTCGATGCCAGCCATGTCAGTCTTTCCTCATCAGTCTTGCGGAGGGCGCCGCGGCGCCGCTCATCCTTTCACCGAGCCTGCGGTCAGCCCCTTGGTCATGAACCGCTCGAGTCCCAGAAACAGCACCATGATCGGCACCGTGGCGATCACCGAGCCCGCCATCAGGTGCTGGCGCGGCACTTCCGAGGAGTTCAGCGAGGCGATGCCGCGGGTCAGGGTGAACTTGTTCGGGTCATCCAGAAGCATGAAGGCCAGCAGGAACTCGTTCCACGCGATCATGAAGACGTAGAGCGACACCGACGCCAGCGCCGGCAGCGACAGCGGCAGGGTGATCTTCCAGATCACCTTCAGCCGCGACAGCCCGTCCATCAGCCCGGCCTCCTCGACCTCCGAGGGCAGGCCGCGGAAATAGCCCTGCAGCATGTAGAGCGCCACGGGGATGGTGGTGACCGGGTAGATCAGCACGATGCCAAAGATGGTGTTGCGCAGTCCTGTCATCGAGAAGGCGATGTAGATCGGCAGCGCCAGCACGATCATCGGCACCATGTAGATCAGCAGGATCGAACGCGAGAACAGCTTCTGCCCTCGAAAGCGCAGCCGCGCCACGGCGTAGGCGCCGGGAATGGCGAAGGCCAGCGTGATCAGCACGGTCAGCACCGAGACGTAAAACGACGTCCAGAGGTAGCTGCCGAAGTTATAGTCGCGCATCAGCTCGACGTAGGAGCGGAAGAGGCCTAGCCCTTGGTCCAGATCGAGCGAGAAATCCAGCGGGTTCTGCACCAGTGCCGCTTGGTTCTTCAGCGAGGTCATCACCATCACGTAGAACGGGATGACCACAATCGCGGTGAAGAAGATGTAACCGAAGCCGGTGAGGAAGCGGATCATCGCTGCCTCGAACACATGGCGCGTGAGCCCGCCTTCGGGCGTCTTGTCGAGGATCTTCCACATCCCCAGCGCGGTGAACCCCACCGCGGCGATCAGCCCCGTCCACTGCGCGAGCTCCGAGGCCGCGGGATCGATCGCCAGCGGTGCCAGCCCGGTCAGCGCCGCGAGGCCCAGCATCGCCAGCCCCAGCGCCGCAGGCAGCACGGGCCGTCCGTGCCCGCCCCAGCGCAGGCAGGCCAGCCCCATCAGCGCCCCCAGCGGCAGCGCCAGCCAAACCGGGCGAAAGCCCGCGCCGGTGGCGAAACTCATGGCGACCGCCACGGTGGTGGCGATCACGAAGCACCAGAGCGCGCCCAGCAGCGGCCCGGTGATATATCCGAAACGCAGCGGCTTCATTGCTTCCCCCTGCTTCGTCTAGAGAAAAATATCCCGGGGGTCCGGGGGCTGGCCCCCGGTCCGGCACAGGTCACCGGCGGGACGGTTTCAAAAACGCGCATCACAGACCCTCCTCCCGGCTCATCACGCGGAAGAAGAACAGCGAGAAGACGATCAGGGACAGGAAGATCACCACCGCCACCGCCGCGCCCGCGCCGATGTTCGACAGGGCGAAGGCCTGCTCATAGACGTTCACCGTCAGCACGCGGGTGCCAGCGTTGCCGCCGGTGAGCAGGAAGATGTCGTCGAACTTGTTGAAGGTCCAGATAAAGCGCAGCAGGAACAGAACCGAGAGGATCCCCAGAAGCTGAGGCAAAGACAGATAGCGGAACTTCTGGAACGGGGAGGCCCCGTCCATGTCCGCGGCCTCGTACATGTCGGTGTCGATCGACTGCATCCGCGCGAGGATGAAGAGGAACGACAGCGGGAAGTAGCGCCAGACCTCGAAGAGCGTCACCATGATCAGAGCCAGAGGCCGCTCGCCAAAGAAATTGATGGCCTGAGAGGTCACGCCCATCTGCATCAGCAGCGCGTTGGCCGAGCCGGAGTAGGGATCGAAAAGCAAGATCCACGCAAAGGCCACGGCGATCACCGGTGCCACGTAGGGAAACAGGTAAAGGCCGCGCAGGATGCCCTGACCGCGAAAGCTCTTGTCGAGCAGCAACGCAGCAAAAAGCCCCATGATCAGCGCGCCAGCGGTGCCGAAGACGGTGTAGAAGATGGTGACGCCGAGCACCGACCAGAACTCTGAGCCGTCGAAGATGCGGGCAAAGTTCTCCAGCGTGAAGCTCGAGAAGGAGGTCAGAACGTTGTTGGCCTTGCCGGTGATCACCGGCTCGGTTTCTTCCACGTCCGGGCCCTCGAAATAGCTGGGTTCTGCCGCCACGGGGATGCGGATCTGGTCGCGGAAACCACCCTCCCAATCGCCGAGATCGCAGCTGAGCCTGGCGCCGTCGAGCGTGCAGCGCGGGTCCATCTCGGTGGCGGTCAGCCCCTCGGGCCAGGTGTCGGTCAGGGTGACGCCGGTGATCGCCTGATCCTGCGACGAGTTGCGCAGGCGGTAGCGCAAGTAGGCGTCGGGGTCGCCCTCGTCGAGATCGCCGCGAATGTCCTCGCGCACCACCGGGGCGGGCGGGCGCAGTTCGGCGAGGCCGATGGGTTTGAAGGCGATCCAGAACACCGCGAGCAGCGGCAGGATCACCACCAGCGCCACGGCGGCGAGGGTGGGAAAGAGCAGGCCCCAGGCGAGCCGCGCCTCGCGGCGGGCGAGCGGGCCCATGCCCTTCGGTGGAACGGGTTCCATCATGGACACCCTCCGGTCTTACACGTCGAAAAACGCGGGGCGCCAGGAAAGCGCCCCGCTGTATCAGCAGTTTACTGGATCGCGCTCAGCTCTTCGTTGAGCTGGCTGACCGCCTCGGCGGCGTCGATCTGATCGTCGATAAAGGCGCGGACCACGCGGTTCACCGCTTGGCTGTTGACCATCTTCGAGGCGAGCGCCATCTGGCCGACGTCGGCGCCCCAGCGCTGCGCCACGTCGAGGCCGGCGACAAGTTCGTCGACCGTGTCCTCGCCGTAAAGCTCGCCAAGCGATCCCTGACGGTCGACGCCGACCGGCAGCTCGGACCATTCGTTGACGAACATCTCGGGATCATCGTCGGTGCCGCGGCGGACGGGGAACTTGCCTTCCGGGGCGATGGCCAGCGTGTCGAGATAGCCCTGATCCATCGAGAACTTCACGAAATCCTCGGCGACGTCGGTGTTCGCATCGCCGGTCACGCCGAGAAAGTTCAGCTCGGCGAAGGCCGCGCCATCGGGGTTCGACGGGCCCGAGAAGTTGGTGACGATACCGGTCATCGAGGCCAGTTCCGCCGAGGTCGGATCGTCGTTGATGGTGGGCGGCGCGCTGTCGCGCAGGCCGGCCAGTTCGTCAAGAATGAAGGGTGACCAGATGGTCATCGCGGTGTTGCCCGAGAAATAGATCGTGCGCGCCTGATCCCAGTAAAGATCGCCCGGCGGTGAGGCTTTGGCGATGGCCTTGTAGAAGTCGAGCACTTCGGTGGTCGCCGCCTCGTCAAGCTCGGCAAACCCGTCCTGACCGACCGGCGACACGCCATTGGCAAGGAAGACATGCTCCAGAACCTGACTCATGAAAGCCTCGTCGACCTTCGTGGCGGCAACGAAACCGTACATCTCGGGCGGGTTGTGCAGCGCATCGAGCGCAGCCTGAACGTTGGCATAGCTGGTTGGCGGCTCCAGCCCGGCCTCGTCGAACAGGTCCTTGCGGTAGATGATCATCTGCGTCCAGCCGTCGGCGGGCACCGAGGCGAAGCCGTCGTCGAACTCGGCCATTTGCAGCGCGCCGGGGGCGAAGGTGGCGCCGCCCAGGTCCTCGATGATGTCGGTCGCCGCGTCGGGGTCGAGGATGCCCGCCTCGGCCCACGGCAGGGCGTAGGACAGCGGGTGGTAGATGACATCGGGCATATCGCCAGCGGCATAGGCGGCGGTGGCGCGGGTGCCCATCTCGCTTTCGGTGACCGGGATCACCTCGACCTCATGGCCGGTTTCCTCGGTGAAGGCCTGCGCCATGGCTTCTTGCTTGGCAAGTCGCTCGGGCTGCTCTTCGATGGTCCAGAAGCGGATGGTGTCCGCCTGCGCCATGCCGGCGGTCAGCGCCAAGGTCATGGCGGTGCCGCCGAGAATGCGGCGTTTGATGGATGTCATGGTGTCCTCCTGTTGTCGGTCTTTGAACCAGCGGGCAGAAGGGGCGGCTCATGTGATTGAGCCGGGCGCTTACTTTGCAATCTGAGGGGGGTGCCGCCGCACGCGTCGGCGCTGCGGCGCAGAATGCGCTCCTCCCTCGAAAACCCCTTCACCAACATATGCATGTCAACAATCTCCTGCGGGGAGACTTGGGGCTCAAAGCGCTTTAAGCAAGGAAAAAAGACGCCGCAACGCAGCAACTTAAGAGGTTTCCGGGTCAGATCGAGACTTTTTCGAGCAATGCGTCGCGATCGATCTCTCCGGACTGTCCGGAAAGCGACACAGCGCCCCGGGTGACGGCATAGAAGCTGTCGGCAAGTCCCCACGTGAAATCGAAATACTGCTCGACCAGCACCACTGCCATATCGCCCTGATCGCGCAGCTGCGCGATGACCCGGCCGATCTGCTGGATGATGTTGGGCTGGATGCCTTCCGTCGGCTCGTCGAGCAGCAACACGCGCGGGCGGCTGATCAGTGCGCGGGCGATGGCAAGCTGCTGCTGCTGCCCGCCCGACAGGTCGCCGCCGCGGCGCTGCAGGAAGTCCTTGAGAATGGGGAAGAGCTCGAAGATATGCGCCGGCACGCCGCGCTCGGACCGCTCGAGGCAGGCAAAGCCGGACTCGAGGTTCTCCTGCACGGTCATCAGTGGGAAGATCTCGCGCCCCTGCGGCACGTAGGCGATGCCCGCCCGCGCGGCCTGATAGGCGTTGAGATGGTCGAGCGGCTTGCCGTCGAGCGTGATGCTTCCGCCCGAATAGGGGTGCCGCCCGGCGATGGCCTTCAGCAGCGAGGTCTTGCCCACGCCGTTGGTGCCCATCACTGCGGTGACCTTGCCGGGCTGCGCCGCAAGGCTGATCCCATGCAGGATCTGGCTCTGCCCGTAGTGCAGGGTGAGGTTGTCGACCTTCAGCATCTCCGGCCCTCCGTCACAAATTCCGGTTATCGTCCGAGGTAGACGTCGATGACGTCCTGATTGGCGGTGACGTGATCCAGCGAGCCCTCGGCCAGCACCGATCCTTCGCAGAGCACCGTCACCTTGCAATCGAGCCGCCGCACGAACTCCATGTCGTGTTCGACCACCACCACCGCGTGTTTCTTTGCCGCGCGGCGCAGCAGGTCGGTTGTGTGCTCGCGCTCGGCCGGGGTCATGCCTGCGGCGGGCTCGTCGACCAGCAGCAGCCGCGGGTCCTGCGCCAACAGCATGCCGATCTCCAGCCATTGCTTTTGCCCGTGGCTCAACTCTCCCGCGATCCGGGTGAGCTGGTCTGTGAGGCCGATCTCCGCGGCGATCTCGTCGATCCGCTCGGCCCCGGCCTTCGTCTTGCTGTAAAACAGCACATCGAACGGGCCACGTTTGTTCTTCAGCGCCATGGCGAGATTCTCGCGCACGGTCTGCGCCTCGAAGACGGTGGGCTTCTGGAATTTGCGCCCGACGCCCGAGCGGGCGATCTGGCTTTCGCTCATCTTCAGCAGCGAGACGGATTTTTCGCCCCACAGCACACGGCCCTCGTCGGGGCGGGTCTTGCCGGTGATGATGTCCATGAAGGTGGTCTTGCCCGCGCCGTTGGGGCCGATGATCGCCCGCAGTTCCGGCTCGCCAATGCGGAAGGAAAGGTTGTTGATTGCCTTGAAGCCGTCGAAGCTGACGGAGACGCCGGACATCTCGAGCAGGGTGTTCATTTCTCTTCCTCCCCCTCGGAGGTGCGATGCGCGCCCATGTCGGGGCCGAAGTCGCCCACGCGCTCGGGCACCGGGTGGCGGCGGGTGAACAGATCGAAGATGCCGCCGATGCCCTTGGGGGCAAGCAGGGTGACAGCCACAAAGCTCAGCCCCAGCAGCACCAGCCACCAGTCGGTCCAGTTGATTGTGTAGAAGCCAAGGTTGACGTTGGGCGCGCCACCGCCGGTGAACCAGCTCGACAGCAGCGAGACCACGGCAGCGCCGAGCGCCGCGCCGTAGAGCCGCCCGCGCCCGCCGATGGCGACCCAGACCGCGAGGTAGATCGAAGCGATGGGGGCGATCTCGGCGGGGTTGATGATGCCCGCCTGCGGGTAATACAGCGCCCCGGCAAGGCCCGAGACGATGCCCGTGAGGGTGAAGATGAAAAGCTTGTAGCTCTCCACATGGTAGCCAAGGAAGCGCACCCGGTTTTCATTGTCGCGGATGCCGCGGATCACCGATCCCATCTTGCCCGACACCACCCAGGCAAACAGCAGATAGCCAAGGCCAAGTGCCGCCGCCGAGGCCCAGAAGAACCAGATCGAGATCGTCGCCTGCGGCACCGCGTCGAGCCCCGGCAAATTCTGCAGGCCGGAAAGCCCGTTGTTGCCGCGCAGCCCGGCCTCGTTCTGGAACAGGTAGAGCGACAGCGCCAGCGTCATCGCCTGCGTCAGGATCGACAGGTAAACGCCGGTGACGCGGCTGCGGAAGGCCAGCCAGCCGAAGACCAGCGCCAGCACCCCCGGCACCAGCACCACCAGCAGCAGTTGCAGCGTCAGACTATGCGCAAAGCCCCAGAGCCACGGAAATTCGGCGCTGCCGACCACGCCAAAGATCTGCTGGCCGATGGCGTCGTGGATTTCCTCGGGGGTGGGCGGGATAGGTGCGGCGCGCAGGCTCTCGGCGATGATCAGCTCGGTGCGGGCGTACATCAGCCACATGCCGATCATGTAGCCCCCGAGCCCGAAGAAGGCCATGTGCCCGAGGCTGAGGATGCCGGTGTAGCCCCAGACCACGTCCATCGCCACCGCAACCAGCATCAGGCACAGGGTCTTGCCCAGCGTTTTCACGAAGGAGGTCGAAAGGAACCCGGTGCCCGTCGCGGGCGCCAGCACCGTCACCAGCACCACGAAGAGCGCGAGAGCGAGCAGGAACCATGCGACGGACTTGTTCTGCGCGAAGAAGCTGGTCATGCGGCGGCTCCCTTGGTCAGGAGGGGGAGGGGGCGCTGCCCCCGAGCCGCGGCGCGGCTCTCCCCCGGGATATTTGGATCTAGACGAAGCGGCGGGCGCGGCGCGGCTTTGGTCTGTCCGCAGGTGCGCCCGAGCGGGGCGGTGTGCGCGGGGACGTGGTTGGGCGCGGTCGGCATGGCCATGATCAATCTCCCGCCGCGCGGCCCTTGAGGGCGACGATGCCCTTGGGGCGGAACTGGATGAAGAGGATGATGAAAAGGATCATGTAGGTCTGCGCCGCCAGCGTGTTGCTGGGGTTCATCCACTCGATGCCCTTTTGCAGAACGCCGATCAGCGCGGCGCCCGCCAGCGTGCCCCAGACGTTGCCGACGCCGCCGACGACCACGGTCATGAAGCTCTGCACAATGTAGTTGGCGCCCATCTCGGAGGTGACCTGCGCGTAGAGGCCGATGGCGATGCCGGCGATGCCGGCGATGCCCGAGCCGAGGCCGAAGGTCAGCATGTTGATCTTGTCGGGATTGATGCCCATCGAGGCGGCCATGCCGGGGTTCTGGGTGACCGCGCGCACCTCGAGGCCGATGCGGGTCTTGTTGAGGATGAACAGGATCAGGCACAGGAACACCAGAGCCAGCACGAAGATTGCGATACGGATGTTGGCGATGCCAGCGACGTCATTGATGATCCACGCGCCGTCGAGCCAATGCGGCGAGGTGAGCGGGCGGGCCTGCGTGCCGAAGATGTTCTTTGCCAGCTGCTGCAGCGCGATCGAGATGCCGAAGGTCGCGAGCAGCGTTTCCAGCGGGCGGTGGTAAAGCCAGCGGATGACCAGCCGCTCCATCGCCACGCCGGCGGCGAAGGTGATCGCGAAGGCCAGCGGCAGCGCAACGATCAGCGACAGCGTGTAGTCGGGGATGATTTGCTGCACCACGTAGCCGGTGTAGGCGCCCATCATGATGAACTCGCCGTGGGCCATGTTGATCACCCCCATCACGCCAAAGGTGATGGCAAGGCCGATGGCGGCGAGGAAGTAGATCGAGGCAAGCGACAGAGAGTCGAGCCCGAAGTCCACCGTCTGCCACAGGCCCACGCGGGTGCGTACGCTTTGCAGCGCGTCTTCAGCGGCGGCGGTGATGGCGGGATCGTCCTCGGTGTATTCCTCGTAGAACACGTGGGAGGCAAGAGCGGCCTCGCGGTCCGCGTCGGTGACCCGCGGCGGCACGCTGCCCGCTTCGGCCAGCGCGGCATAGGCGCGCTCGCGTCCGGCCTCGGTGCCAAGCTGCCCCACCGGCACGCCAGCAACGGTGCCGCCGTCGATATTGGCGGTGAGCGCGGCCTTGATCTGCTCGCGGCTCTGGACCGGCTGCGCAAGATCGGCATCGACGAGACGGGCATAAGCCTCCGCCTCGGTCAGGTGTTCGCCGGGGATCAGTTCGCGGGCGATGTTGGCGTCTTCGGGCAGGCTCTTCGCGACGCCGGCGCGGGTGGTGAGGATCTGGTTGAGCACGGCGCGCACATCGACGCTGAGCTCTGACGAGAGCGCCGCGATGGCTTCGATGCGCGCCTCGGGCGTGGCGCCGAAACTGGCGGTGAGCATGCCGTCGAGGCGGCGCTTGCGGGCCAGAACGCCGGGGTCTTCTTCGGTTTCGATGGAGGCGCGCAGCGGTTCGATCTGGTCCGCGGACGGGCTGCGGGCGATCGAGTCGAGCGCGGCGATGCGGTTGTTGATGTCCGGGTCAGACAGTTGGAACTGCACCAGCGCGCTGGCGATCACCCGGCGCACACCGCCGTTGGGGCGGATCTGGTCCATCGCGTCGTCCGGCGCCGTCCCGGCGGGCGCGCCGGTGGCGATGTCGGTGAGCGCGTAGGCGTCGCCTTCTTCTTCGGCGTAGAAGAACTGGCCATCGCTTTCGCGCTGATAGACGTCGCGGTCAGCCCACGCCTGCAGGAAGTCGGGCACGGCGGGATCGCCTGTGTCGACGAGGGCGGCGATAAGCTCGCCCACGGTCTGGCGACCGGGACTGGCGACCTCGTCGGAATATTGCTGCAGGATCGCCGTGAGGCCCGTCTGCTGTGCCAGCGCCGCGATGGGGGCGGTGATCAGGCAAAGCAGGAGCGCAAGGACAGGCAGAAGCGCGCGCGGCATGGACGGCCCCCGGATAAGCTACGGAAAGTCGGAAACGGATGCGGCGGGCGCGCGGATAAAAGGGCGCGCCCGCCGACTTCACGGCGTCAGATCAGTAGTTCGACTGGATCTGCACACAGCTTTCGGTGTCGGTGTTGTACATGCCGCACTCGAGGTCTTTCCAATCGGAGGTCAGAACCGCGGAGTCGGGCAGGTAGTCGGTCCATGCATCGCCCGGAACCGGATCGGTTTCCGAGATGATGTCGAACATGCCGTCTTCGCGGATCTCGCCGATCAGCACCGGCTTCGAGAGGTGGTGGTTCACGCCCATCACGGCGGTGCCGCCGGTCAGGTTCGGGTATTCCTGCCCCCACATTGCTTCGCGCACGGCGTCGACATCGGTGGTTTCGGCCGCTTCGACCGCGTTCACCCACATGTTGAAGCCGATGTAATGGGCCTCCATCGGGTCGTTGGTGACGCGGGCCTCGTCGCCGATGAACTCATGCCACTGGGCGATGAACTCGTCGTTCTCGGCGGTGTCGGCGGTCATGAAGTAGTTCCACGCGGCGAGGTGGCCGACGAGGTTGGAAGTGTCGAGGCCCGAGAGCTCTTCTTCGCCCACCGAGAAGGCCACCACGGGGATGTCGTCTGCCGAGACGCCCTGCGCCGCCAGTTCTTTGTAGAAACCGATGTTGGCGTCGCCGTTGATCGTCGAGATCACGCCGACCTGCTTGCCGTCCGCGCCGAGCGCGACCACGTCGGAGACGATGGTCGACCAGTCGGAGTGGCCGAAGGGGGTGTAGTTGACGAAGATGTCTTCTTCCGCGATGCCCTTGTCCTTGAGGTAGGCCTCGAGGATGCGGTTCGTGGTGCGCGGGTAGACGTAGTCGGTGCCGAGCAGGGCGAACTTCTCGACTCCCAGTTCGTCGAGGAAGTAGTCGGTGGCCGGGATCGCCTGCTGGTTCGGCGCGGCGCCGGTGTAGAAGACGTTCTTCGAGCTTTCTTCACCCTCGTATTGCACCGGGTAGAAGTAGAGCGCGTTCAGCTCTTCGATCACCGGCAGCACGGCCTTGCGCGAGGCGGAGGTCCAAGAGCCGAAAATCACGTCGACCTCGTCGTTGGAGATCAACTCGCGCGCCTTTTCGGCAAACAGCGGCCAGTCCGAGGCAGGGTCCTTCACCACCGCTTCAAGCTCGCAGCCCAGCAGGCCACCGGCCTCGTTCTGCTTTTCGATGAGCATCAGCATGGTGTCTTTCAGGGTGGTCTCGGAAATCGCCATGGTGCCAGAGAGCGAGTGCAGCACGCCCACTTGGATCGGGCAATTGGCTTCCTGCGCCGAAACCGCACCGGCCGAGATCATGGCGAGCGCCGCCACGGAGGAAAATTTCATTGTTTTGATCATGTTCAACATCCCTAGAGAGCGGACTCTGGGGTCCCGCGACGCTCGGCTCTTTGATGGCCGGATATCTTCGCGGGTCCTCCTCCGCTTCGATTATCGTTGTGCTGCAGGCGGCAGCCCTTTTGTCGGGCTTTGGCCGCTGCAACTCCCCGTTGCTGCGCCGTTTTATCGAGCGCCCTTTCGAGATACCCAAGGTGCGGCGGCGCGCCACAGGCTTGCGGGGCTGGGGTGGCGTGTCGAGCTGCCGTGCTTAATTTGGGGGCGGATTGCCCATGGTGTGCTCAATTGTTGTGCTTTTTTAGTGCGATTTCTGGCCGAAATTGTTCTAAGCTAAGCGAATAGGTGCGGCGTCTGGATTCGAGATGGGGAAATCGCTCTTTTTTTGGGCAACCATTTCGGCGGGAAAGTCGTTTTTCGATACGAGGGGCTTTTCCTCCGGTCGGGAAACATGGAACGTGAGCCTCAGAGCGAAGGGATTGTCATGAGCGCCACGAAGCCAGCGATTTTCAATGAGATGTTGAGCGGCGAAGAGGTTCGCCCGGCCTATCAGAATTTAGAGAAATGGTATCGGTCGATGCCGACCGAACTGCGCAGCCTAAAGCAAAGCGAGGCGGAGGCGCTGTTCAGGCGGGTGGGGATCACATTCGCCGTTTATGGCGAGGGTGGAGACCCGGAACGGCTGATCCCGTTCGATATGTTTCCGCGTGTGCTGACGGCGCTGGAATGGCGCAAGATGGATCGCGGCGTGCGGCAGAGGGCGGCGGCGCTGAACGCCTTTCTGGCCGATGTATATGACCGCCGCGAGATTATCCGGGCGGGCCGAATCCCCGAACATCTGGTCACCAACAACGAGGCGTTCGAGAAGGCCGCCATCGGCTTCCGCCCGCCGCGCGGTGTGTTCAGCCACATCGTCGGCGTCGATCTGGTGCGCACCGGGCCCGATCAGTTCTACGTTCTTGAGGACAACTGCCGCACGCCCTCGGGCGTCAGCTACATGCTGCAGAACCGCGAGATCATGATGCGGATGTTCCCGCAATTGTTCATGGAAAACCGTATCCGCCCGGTCGACGGCTACGCCGGGCTGCTGCGCAAGACGCTGGCCTCGGTCGCGCCGCAGAAGTGTCAGGGCGAGCCGAATGTGGTGATCCTTACCCCGGGTCAGTTCAACTCGGCCTATTACGAGCACAGCTTCCTTGCCGATCTGATGGGCGTGGAACTGGTCGAGGGGCAGGACCTCTTTGTCGAGGGTGACTTCGTCTGGATGAAGACCACCGAAGGTCCCAAGAAGGTCGACGTGATCTATCGCCGGATCGACGATGCGTTCATCGATCCGCTGTGCTTCCGGCCCGACTCGATGCTGGGTGTGCCGGGGTTGATGAGCGTCTACCGCTCCGGCGGCGTCACCATCTGTTCGGCCCCCGGCGCGGGCGTGGCCGACGACAAGGCAATCTACACCTTCGTGCCCGAGATGATCCGTTTCTACCTTGGCGAAGAGCCGATCCTCGAAAACGTGCCGACATGGCAATGCGCCAAACCGGACGACTGCAAATACGTGCTCGAGAACCTTTCGGAATTGGTGGTGAAGGAAGTGCACGGTTCGGGCGGCTACGGCATGCTCGTGGGGCCGAAGTCCGACAAGTCGACCATCGAGGCCTTTGCCGCCAAGATCCGCAAGCACCCCGAAAACTACATCGCCCAGCCGACACTGGCGTTGTCGGCCTGTCCGACCTTCGTCGAGGAAGGCATCGCGCCGCGCCACGTCGACCTGCGGCCCTATTGCCTTGTTGGCGAGAACATCGAGCTCGTGCCCGGCGGGCTGACCCGCGTGGCGCTGACCGAAGGGTCGCTCGTGGTGAACTCGTCGCAGGGCGGCGGGGTCAAGGACACCTGGGTATTGGCGGAGTGACGACATGCTGAGCCGGACTGCAGATCACCTCTACTGGATGGCCCGCTACATCGAGCGCGCCGAAACCACCGCCCGTCTTCTGGAGGTCGGCGCGCGCAATGCGCTGCTGCCCAACGCCTCGGGCGGCTATCGCAACGACTGGGAAGCGGTGCTTCTGGCGAAGGGGACCCTCGATCCGTTTATCGAGAAGTACAAAGACACCAACCAGCGCAATATCGAGACGTTCCTGTTCTTCGATGCCGACAATCCCAGTTCGGTGTTTTCATGCCTTTCTGCGGCGCGCGAAAACGCGCGTGTGGTGCGCACGGCGCTGACCGCCCCGGCGTGGGATGCGATCAACTCGGCGTTTCAGGAACTGAAGCAACTGCAGCGCACCGAGCGCAGCAAGCTGATGGTCACCGACCTGTGCGAATGGACCCTGCGCGCCTGCCAACTGATCCGTGGCGCCATCATGTCGACGCAACTGCGCAACGATGGTTATGACTTCATGGGCATCGGCACCACCATAGAGCGGGCCGACAACACCGCCCGGCTGATCGACGTGAAGTACTACGTGCTGTTGCCGTCGGTGAACTACGTCGGGTCCGGTCTGGATCAGAGCCAATGGGCGCTGCTGCTGCAGTCGATGACCGCGCAGCGGGCCTTCAACTGGAGCTATCAGGGCGAGATCACCGCAGCCAAGATTGCCCATCTGCTGATCCTCAACCGCCGTTTCCCGCGCTCGCTGCGCGCCTGCGTGCAATGGTATTGCGAGCATCTCGATGATCTGGCCGAGAACTACCAGACCGGCACCGAGGCGCAGGAGGTGGCGCACAAGCTGCTCGACGATTTGCGCGGGGCCACGGTGGACGATATCTTCGAAGAGGGGCTGCACGAGTTCCTTGCCCGGTTCCTGACCCGCAACGCCGAGGTCGCGACAACCGTGCACAATGTCTATCTGAGTGGGATGCCGGCATGAGACTCTCCGTCCGCCATATCACCCGATATCGCTTTGATGCGCCGGTGCGCGGCATCGTCCAGTCGCAAAAGCTGTGGCCCGCGTCGAGCGCGGGTCAGCGCGTGCTGTCGTGGGAGGTCACGTCCGAAGGCGCACAGACCGGAGCTGAATTTGTCGATGGCGCGGGGGACATGATCCGCCTTGCCACATGGCGCGGGCCGCTGACCGAACTGACCGTCGAAGTGCTGGGCGAGGTCGAGACCACCGATCTCTTCGGCGTGCTGCGCGATCATCGCGAGCGGGTGCCACCGTCGGCCTACCTGCGCCCGACCCGGCAGGTCGAGGCCGACGCCGAACTGAAAGCGCTGTCAGCGGTGGCGATGAAAGGCTTGGAGGGGGCCAGCGCGCTCGACCGCGCGCATGCCCTGAGCCACGCCGTGTCGGGCGCCATCGCCTATAAGCCGGGCGAAACGCAGCCGCACACCACCGCCGCCGAGGCGCTTTCGGGGGGCGTAGGCGTTTGTCAGGATCATGCGCATGCGCTGATCTCGGTGGCGCATGTGGCGCAGATGCCGGCGCGCTACGTCACCGGTTATCTGCAGGCGAACGAGGATGGCAGCCCGCATGAGGCCAGCCACGCCTGGGCCGAGATCTGGGTGCCCGAACTGGGCTGGGTCGGTTTCGACGCGGCCAACGAATGCTGCCCCGACGACCGGTACGTGCGGCTTGGTTCCGGCTACGACGCGCTCGATGCGGCGCCGATCCGCGGATTGGTGCAGGGCGCCGCGCCGGAAGAGAACCTCGAGGTGGAAGTGGTGGTCACCGCAGGACAACAGCAGCAGCAATGAGTGACGGACCTATCCGTTCGTTCAGGATTGCCCGGCTAGGCTGAGAGAGCTATATCGGTGCGCTGCTAGCCTTCAAGGGACTCGGGAACAGATGACATATTGCGTCGGATTGCTGTTGGATGCGGGCGTTGTCCTGCTGTCTGACACGCGCACCAATGCGGGTCTCGACAATATCGCGACCTACCGCAAGATGTTCCTCTTCGAGACCCCCGGAGAGCGGGCGATCGGGATCATGACCGCCGGGTCTCTGTCGATCACCCAGACCGTCATCGCCCGCCTCAACGAAGCCAACGACGATCCCGATTCAGAGCGGTCTATCCTGCGCGCCAACGGCATGCTGCAGGTGGCCGAGATCGTCGGGGCGACGTTGTCGGACGTGCGGTCCGAGGTGTCGGGCAAGATGGAGCGGATGAACCAGAGCGCCTCTGCCTCGATGATCGTCGCCGGTCAGCGCAAGGGGGGGCCCATGCGCATGTTCCTTGTCTACCCAGAGGGGAATTTCATCGAGGCCACGCCAGACACGCCCTTCCTGCAAATCGGCGAGCATAAATACGGCAAGCCGATCCTCGACCGGGTGATCTCGGCGGACACAACGCTTGCCGACGCTGAAAAGGCTGTGCTGCTTTCGATGGATTCCACCCTGCGTTCGAACCTCAGCGTGGGTATGCCGCTGGACTTTGCGGTGATTGAGCGCGATGCGCTGGCGGTGACGCGGCGGCGGCGGATCGAACCGACGGACGAGGCTTTTCAGAAGATGAGCCACGACTGGTCCGAAGCGCTGCGCAACGCGTTCCAGGAAATCGACCCCAACTGATTTCGCTCTGTTGGTCGCTCAGAAGAGGGTGATCTCGGTTTGCGGTGGCTTGGGGGGAGCGACGGGGGCAACGTTCTCGATCTCGCCGGGCACGATGAACTGCTTGACCCGCCCGTCGGTGGCCCAGAACCGGATGCGCCGGGCCGAGGTGCCCCCAGTGCTCTCGGACGCGAGGGGGATGGCCTCATTTTGTAAAAACTCCTTGGCGAACTGCACGTTCGAGCTGCCGATGTCGCGCAACTGGCTGATCATGTTGGCGCCGCCGAACAGCTTGGCCGTCAGCCTTGTTTTACGGGCTCCGCGCTTCAGCAGACCGTTGATCAGCAGTTCCATCGAATAAGCGCCATAGCGCACATTCTCCCCCTCTTTTCCGGCGCGTTGTGGCAACAGGAAATGGTTCATACCGCCGACCCGCGCCTCCGGATCGGTCAGGCAAACCGCGACGCAGGACCCGAGCACCGTCGAAAGCACCTCCGACGGGGCAGACGAGATCCGGTATTCTCCTTGGATCACGTTCACCAGCTTTTCGGCGGGATCGCTCATCTTGCGGGACTCCTTCCTCTGTGTGGGGTGGCCGGAACCGCGTTGGCGCAAGCGCGCAGCAGCGCCGGGCCGATGTCCGGCAACGGCAGGATTGATTGCGCGGCGCCAAGTTCGCGGGCCGCGCGGGGCATGCCATAGACGATGCAGCTTGCCTCGTCCTGCGCGATGGTGATGGCCCCAGCCTCGTGCAGGGCTTTCATCCCCTGCGCGCCGTCCCGGCCCATTCCGGTGAGCAAGGCCGCCACAGCGCGCGGCGCGCCGGGCAGTGCTGAAGTGAACAGCGCGTCGACGGAGGGCATATGGCCCGAAATCGGCTCACCGGCGCGCAGGGAAATGCGCATCGGGGTGCCGCCCGCCAGATGCAGATGTGCCCGGCTGCCGGCGGCCAGCACCACCTGACCATGCGCGACACGCTCGCCGTCGCGCGCAGGACGCACCTGCGCGGCGCATTGCCGGTCGAGCAGCCGCGTCAGGCTGTCACCGAAGCCGCCGCCGGTGTGCTGAACGATGAAAGTTGGCGGGCAATCCGGCGGGAACGCCGACAGAACCGTCAGAAGAGCATCGACCCCGCCGGTAGACGCACCCAGCAGGATGAAGCGATTGCTCGGCGTGCCGCTTGGCGCGGGCGGGGGTTCGCGCGGGACCTGCGGCGCAACCGGCGGCCCGACCCGGCGCGTGGTGCGCGTCAGCGTGCGCAGCGCAGTGACGAGGTGGTCCGGCGGAACGTCGGGATCGATGGCAAACAAATCCGATCGTTTGTCCCAAGGGCTTGCTGGGGCACCGGGGCGCGGCGCGCTGCGGGCCTTTATCACCAGCCATCGTACGTCGAGCTCGGCGAACAATGCGCGCATGACTTCGAACTCGGGCTGCACCGCCAGCCCCTCGCCGATCAGAACCGCCATTGGCTCGCGCTCTTCGACCTCGGTGTAGGTTGTCATCAGATCATGCGTCTCGGCGATCAGGTCGATTGTGTCGGAGGTGCGCAGCCCTGCGGAGAGTTTACGCCGCAGGCCTAGGTCGGCATGGGCCAGGATCAGGGATATCTTTGACATCTGTCTTGACCTCCATGGCCCTCGATTTCGGTTGGCAGTGCGCGAGCAGCCGTTTTGTGCCGTCGTTGGTTTGCTCGCGTGGCCGTCACGTGCGGCTCACCGGACCACCGTCTAAAGGCCGCCCCCCCGCCGCATCCGCTGTCGCGCGATGCGTGGCCTGATGCATCGCAGTCAGAACATTTCCGGCGCGTTTGGTTTCAGCGTCTCGTTCTTGGCACCCCCCAGCCGGGCCGCAAGCTCTCGTAGGGGGATGCTGCTCAGTGCATCCTTCAGATCGAGCGCGGCGTCGCCGTCGAGTTGCCGTGCGAGACGTTCCACATAACCGGCCAGAGCATCAGTAGATTGGGCGAGCACATCCAGCTCCTGAAAGGCGGTGATCGCCACAGAGCCGAGGCGGGCGTCGGAGCTGCCGGAGTAGAGATGCTCCATGCCGTGCTCGAGCCGTTCCAGCCTCTGCTGCAGGTGGCGGATCTCGCGCGACAGCAGCCATGTGGCTTCCTTGGCGGTGAGGGGGGCGCCGGGCATGGTCATTGATCAGAGCCGCCCCACTACGCTCTCGATGCATTGCTTCATGGCGATCGACGTGAATGGTTTCTTGATCATATTATTGAGACCCAACTTCTTCGCCTGCGCCACCATGTCGGGGGTCGGTTTGCCGGTGACGAGTATGAAGCCGATCTTCTGCGTCGCGCGGTTTTGGCGAACTGCTTTCAGCAGGGCAAGACCGTCCATATTTGGCATGTTGAAATCGGAAAGGACCAGATGCACGGGACTTGCCGCGAGCCGTGAGAGCGCCTTGGCACCGTCATTTTCGGTGACATAGTTGCCGATGCCGATCTCGTCGAGGGCTTGGGTGATCAGACCGCGGCTGGTGGCCATGTCGTCAACCACCATGATCCGCAGAGAATCCTTTAAGCTCATCTTCTTCTCCTAGGTCTGAAGAGTCGGAGCGGGTGGCACCCGCTTGCGGTAGGTCGTCACGCCGGCGGTGGCAAACTCGCTCGCGGCAGGGCCGGAGAGCCGTTCGGAGTGGCCGATGAACAGATAGCCTCCCGCACGCAGCATGGCGGCGAACCGCGCCCAAAGCCGCTGCTGGGTTTCTTGATCGAAATAGATCGCCACATTTCGACAGAAGATCGCGTCGAAGGGGCCCTTGAATGGCCATTCGCATATGAGGTTGAGCTCTGCGAAGCTGATCAGGGACTTCAATTCGGCACTGACCTCGACGTGACCGGGGTGCTGTTGGGTTTCGATCATCCAGCGGCTTCGGAAGGGCGGCGGGATGCTTTCGCAGTCTTCGATCGAATAGCAGCCTTTTCGGGCGCGGCGCAGGATCGCGGGATCGATATCTGTGGCGAGGATGCGCAAATCCCGAGCGCCCGGCGGCAGGGCGTCCAGCAGTGTCATCGCGATCGAAAAAGGTTCTGGTCCTGAAGAGCAACCAGCGGACCAGACGCGGATACGGCTCTGCCGAGCCAATTCGGGCAGCAGCGCCTGCTTGAGCGTATCGAAATGATGCTTCTCGCGAAAGAAACTCGTGACGTTGGTTGTGAGCGCCGAGACCAGTTCCATCCGTTCGTCAGTTTCGTCGCCGCGCTCCACGAGCGCCATGTAATCGTGGAACGAAGACAGGCCGCGGGCGCGAAGCCTCCGTGCGAGGCGCGAATAAACCAGAGGTTTCTTGCTGCCCGCGAGGCTCAGTCCGAACTCTGCCTTTGCAAGCCGGGCCAGCGCTTCAAAATCCGCGTCGGAGAATGCGAATTCTTCTGGCATGGCGTCGGCGGCAGCCAAGGTCATGCGGCGGCCCCCCCGTCTTGGTCGAGTACGGCATCGAGGTTGACCACCCGGACCATGGTTTCCCCCACCGAAATCACGCCAAGAATGGCCTGGCGGGCCGCGTCGGATTTCATGTCTGGGGTTTCTTGTATTGAGGATTTTGCCACCGAAAGGATCTCGGAGACCGACTCGACGAGCAGGCCAATCGTGGTCCCGCCAGCGGCGGCAACGATCACCACGTTCCGCTCATTGTCGGGCGTCTCACCCAGCCCGAAGCGGGCGGAGAGATCGAAGATCGGGATCACCGCACCGCGCAAGTTCATCACGCCGAGCACATCCTCCGGCGTATGTGGAAGCTTGGTGACCGGCGTCCAACGGCGAATCTCGCGTATTTGCATGATCTCTAGGCAGAAACTCTGGTTCCCGGCCGAGAAGGTGATGAATTCGAATTGCGTTTCGGTCGGTCCCTCGTCGGCGTCAAGCATGGCGGAGCTCCAGTTTCGGGGGGGTGATGGCGGGGAAATAAGGGGCGGCGGGCTGTAGTTTTACCACCTCCTCCGGGTCGAGGATGAGGGCGATCTTGCCGTCGCCGAGGATGGTGGCAGCGGATACGCCGGGGATCGCGGCATAATTGCTCTCGAGGCTTTTGATAACCACCTGACGCTGGTCGTGGATTGCCTCGACCCGCAGCGCGGTCAGCCCCTGGCTTTCTGTGCTGACAAGCAGGAGCACACCTTCTCCCGCCGCTTTTCGATGCGTGGCGAGGCCCAGATTGAATGCCACGTCGACCACCGGCACGTAGGCCCCGCGCACGAGGATCACCATGCCTTTCGTGCCAACCGCGTGTAGATCGCGCTGGCTGGGCCGAATGGTCTCGATGATCGAGGCGATGGGGATCACCATTGTCTGGTCCGCGACCGAGATCACGAAACCGTCCATCACCGCCAGCGTGAGCGGCAAGACAATGGTAAAGGTGGTGCCTGCACCGGGGGTCGAGGTGATCGACACCCGCCCGCCGAGTGCGGCGACCGCATTCTTGACCACATCCATGCCGACGCCGCGCCCTGACAAGTTCGAGACTTCGCTCGCAGTAGAAAAGCCGGGCAGAAAGAGCAGGTTGTCGATTTCGGGCTCGGAGAGCTCTGCTTCCGGCAGGACAAGGCCTTTCTCGATGGCCTTCTCGAGAATGCGGGCGCGATTGAGCCCGGCACCGTCGTCTGCAATTTCGATAAAAACGCTGCCCGAACGGTGTGAGGCGGTGAGCCGGATCGTCCCAATCGCTTCCTTGCCCGCCTCGGCGCGGCGTTCGGTTTTTTCCAGACCGTGATCGACGGCGTTGCGTACCATATGCGTGAGCGGGTCGGCGAGCCGTTCGATCACCGTCTTGTCGACTTCCGTGGAGTCGCCAACCGTGACCAGACGCGCCTTCTTGCCGGTCGCCTCGGCCGCCTCGCGGACAATGCGCGACATGCGCTGGAAGAGCGGTTTCACGGGCTGCGCCCGGATTGCCATGACACCTTCCTGAATGTCGCGCGCCAGAAGTTTGTAGGCTTCGAGTTCGTTGGTCAGATGCGCCACGGCGGGGATGTCCAGCTCTTCGATGCGCTGTGAGATCATCGCTTGGTTGATGATCAGTTCCCCCACGGTGTTGATCAGCCTATCGACCCGTTCAAGGTCGACGCGCAGCGTCGGGCGGGGGCCGCGCGCCTCGCCCCTTGGATCGAGGGTGCGCGCTTCCGAAGCGTCCGCCGCGCCGGGGCCGGAGTCTGCGACGGGCGGCACCGTGGCGCCAGAGCTGGCGGATGGGCTTGGCGCTGCGGGGGCGGGTGTGTCGGCGAGAGGGCCGTCGGTTTCCCGGATGTCGAGGTCGCAGAGCGACTCGACGAATTCGAAGATCTCGTGCAGCACGGTTTCGGGCTCGGCGGTTTCGAGCAAAATGGTCCAGGCCAAAACCGCGCCGCTGGGATCGAAGGCATCGAATTCGGGCAGCGCCGACAGATCTGCGGTAACTTGAAGCTCGCCCAATTCGGCCAGCGCGTCGAAGATCAGCAAGGGTTCGTGGCCGTTGGCGTAGAGCGCGGGCGTTGGCTTGAAAGCGATACGAAACCTGCGCAGCGCGCCAGTTTCACCTTCGGGGTCGTCCGTTGCATCGGACGCGTCGTCAGGTTCCATTGGGGCGGCGCCAAAGTCTAGTGTGACGGCATCGAAACTGAAGCTGTCGTCTTTGTCGGCCTCGCCGAGATGACCATCCAATTCCTTGAGGATTGTCGCCTCTGACTCGGCGTTGGGTTCGCGGCCGTCACGTGCCGCCTCGACAAGATCGGCCAATTGGTCGCCCGAGCGGTGGAAGAGGTGCATGAGCTCCTCGGTGACCTTTAGTTCGTGGCTGCGCACCTTGTCCATCACCGTCTCGAAGGTGTGGGCAAAGCTCACCAGCCGGTCGAGCGCAAAGGCACCGGCGCCGCCTTTGATCGAATGCACCGCGCGGAACACGGCGTTGACCACGTCCATGTCCTCGGGGTCTTGTTCCATCGAGGAGAGCCCCTCGACCAGCGCTTCGAGCAGCTCCTCGCATTCCTCGAAGAAGGTATCGCGGATGGAATTTCCAGACATCTGCGCCTCCTAGACCATGTGCCCGGTGAGCCGGCGCAGCACCGACACCAATGACGCGTCGTCGAAGGGTTTGACGATCCAGCCGGTGGCCCCGGCAGTCCGCGCCCGCGCCTTGAGGTCGGCGCCGCTCTCGGTGGTCAGCACGATGATGGGCACTGTCGTGCGGTTGGAACCGTTGCGCAGCTCTTCGATCACCCCGAAACCATCGAGATTGGGCATGTTGATGTCGGTGATCACCACATCGGGTTCGACCTCGGCGAACTGCTCGACCCCCTCGACGCCGTCGCAGGCTGAATGAAACTCGAATCCCGCGCCCTCGAGCGAGACGCGCAGCAGGTTGCGGATCGTGCGGGAATCGTCGATCGCGAGGACCTTTGTTGTCATTGCTCTGCCTCCTTGCCGGCCATGGTGCTGCCGGGTGTGAAACTGGCGGTGTGTGACTGGGATTGAGCGGGGGGATCGAAATGTGTGGGTGACAGGCCCAGCCGTTCCAGCCCGCTACGGAAGGACTCGGTGATTTCCGTCAGGGTGAATGGCAGCTGTTCGCTCTGCCATTGCTTTTGCGCCACCAGAAGGATCTGCAACCGGTGCGCGTCCAGCCGCAGCACGTCACGCACCGAGATCGAGACCGGCGCGTGCCGTGCCCCAAGCAGGAAAGGCACAAGCGGGTCCTCGCCATTGCGGTTGCGTCCGGGGTCGAGCACGTGGCTGTGTAGCTCTGTCATCGCGAAGTCGGTCCTTTCCCGCAGGGGCGCCGGGTTCGGCGGAGACGCCGAAGCTGCCCGCCGCCTGAGCGCCAAACCTTTGTCCAGAGGCCGACGCCGGCGGCGAGGCCGGCGCGCGGAGGCAAGGGGGGGGCTGCCCCGCGCGCCGTGTCGATGCCGAAACCGGCCTCTGAACGGGTTCGAGAACTACAGGTCGGGTCTTAACAAAGCGTTCTGGCGCGTCGGGAAACTTCCGGGGTCGGAATGCTCCTCGCCGCGCTTGCATCCCAACGTGTCGACGCGCACAAATCGCAAAGCACAGACTGGCAGGGAGCGGGATGATGATGCGCAACGGCGGAGAACTGGTGGTGGACTGCCTGATGGCGCTGGGGGCAACGCGCGCCTTCGGGGTGCCGGGCGAGAGTTATCTGGCGGTGCTCGACGCAATGCACGACACGGGCGGGAAGCTCGACTTCGTGCTGTGCCGTCAGGAAGGGGGCGCGGCCTTCATGGCGGCGGCGCACGGCAAGCTGACCGGCGATCCGGGCATCTGCATGGTGACGCGCGGACCCGGTGCCACCAACGCCTCGATCGGCGTGCACACGGCGATGCAGGACAGCGTTCCGATGATTTTGCTGGTGGGCCAGGTGGCCACCGACATGAAAGAGCGCGAGGCGTTTCAGGAACTTGACTACCGTGCGGTCTTTGGGCCGATGGCGAAATGGGCGACCGAGATCGAGCAGGTCGAGCGCATCCCCGAAATTCTCTCGCGAGCGTGGATCACCGCCACCTCTGGCCGCCCCGGGCCGGTGGTGGTCGCGCTGCCCGAAGACGTGCTGATGGCGCAGACCGAGACCCCGGCGCTGACCGGGCCGGCAAAGATCTTCCCCGCCGAGCCGTCGGCCGACGCCGTTGCGGAAACCATCTCGCTATTGCAGCAGGCGCAGCGACCGCTGATCGTGCTGGGCGGCGCGCAATGGGACGGGCCGTCGCGGGCCGCGCTGCAGGGCTTTGCCGAGGCGTCCGACATCCCGATCATCACCTCCTTCCGCTATCAGGATCAGGTCGACAGCGCTTCTGCGTGCTTCTGCGGCGACGCCGGGGTGGGCATGACCGCGTCGACCAAGGCGCTGCTGCGCGACGCCGATGTGATCCTCGCGCTCGGGACGCGGTTCGGCGAAAACATGACAGATGGCTACACGCTGCTCGAGGTGCCGGTGCCGCAGCAGAAGATCATCCACGTGCATGGCTCCGACCGCGAGATCGGCAAGGTATACCAGCCGGTCTTGGGCGTTCACGCCGATCCCGGACGCTTTGTGCAGGCCCTGCCCGCGCAGGTGTCTGGCGCGTGGACGGCATGGCGGGCCGAGGCGCGTGCCGCCTATCTGGGGTTCATCGACAAGGCGCCCGCGCAGCCCGGGCCGGTTGATATGGTGGCGGTCTGCAGCCACATGCGCGAGGTGCTCGGGTCCGATCTGGTGCTGACCAATGGCGCGGGCAATTTCACCGTCTGGCCGACGCGGTTCTTCCGCTTCCGGCCCGGCATGCGGATGTTGTCGCCGCAATCGGGGGCCATGGGCTATGGTGTGCCCGCTGCGGTGGCCGCCAAGCTGGCGCGGCCCAAGGCCACGGTGATCTGCTTCGCTGGGGACGGCGATTTCCAGATGACCGGGCAGGAGCTTTCGGCGGCGCGGCAGGCCGGGGCGGCGGTGATCGTGCTGGTGCTCAACAATGGCACCTACGGCACGATCCGCGCCCATCAGGAGCGAGAGTTCCCCGAGCGTGTCAGCGGCACCTCCATCGTCAATCCCAATTTCGCCGCGCTCGGGCGGGCCTACGGGCTGCATGGCGAGCGGGTGAGCCGGACCGAAGAGTTCGCCGCTGCCTTCGAGCGTGCCCGCACGGCGCCGCATGGCGCGGTGCTGGAACTCGATATCGCTGCCGAAGCGCTGACGCCGTATCGCACGCTGACCGAGATCCGGGCCGGAGGTCTCGCAGCCAAGGGGTGACGCGGTTAGCGCGGCACGGCGCGCCTTTCAGAGCTTTGCCTTCAAGGCTGGGCTTTGATGGGTGTGCGCTGTGCTAGGCGACGTGGCGGCCAACCTCAGGCGGGTTGGAAATGGCGATAGAAATTGCGGAAGAACCCATCCGGCGAGAGCCATTCTTCCCATAGTTCGCGCATCCGTTTCTGGGCGTCGACGAATTGCTCGGCGCTGAGCCCCTTGTGGTGCGCCAGAAGGATGTCCCCGGCGCGCCCGTGCTGGTCTTCGGGCACCCAGATCAGTTCCTTTTTCCAATCGATCAGCCCGTCAAAGGGTAGCAGGCATCCGGTGTCTAAAAAGAGAGGGACCCTGCCAGCGGCGAGGATCTCATAGAAGCGCAGGGAATAGTTGCCGATGCCGCGGACGCAGAGGCTGTAGTCACTGTCGCGCAGATTGCCGAGAAACACCTCAAGAGCGGACTGCCGCGCTTCGGTCTTTTCGCTGGTGCTGGATTTCTTGTCGGCCCCGGCGAAAAAGTCCCCGCGGAGCACGAAATTGGTGTCGACGCCCGGCGTGTCGAGCAGCGTCTGCACGGCTTTTGCACGCAGGAACTTGTGGCGGAAATTGTTGCGCAGCGAGGCAGAGTAGCCGCTCATGCGACGTTTCGAAAGCTGCGGCACCGAGGTGCGGGCCATCTGGATCATCCGGGACTTGGGTTTGGGTCTTACGACATGTCCGCAAAATCCGATGGACGGCGTGTCTTGTTTCTCCCGCTGCGGGGCCGGGCCAGCCATATGGTCGGGGACCCATGCGGGCAGGCCAAACTCATTGGGCTGGCGCATGGATTCGATCGTCGGTGTGAACAGCAGAGCGTTTGGGGTTGGGAACTTGTAGTCGTAGTCGCGCTCATGAAAGACGATCACCTGCTTGCCCGCATCCGCGGCCATCTGCGCGAAGCGCAGGGCAATCTCGGTGGTGCCGTCAGAAAGGTAGCGATGCCACGTGCTGGGCAGAACGGCATAGTGCGCGTCTTCGATCTTGTCGGTGAGTTCGAAGTACCCCGGACCGTTGGCCTTGTAGCTGTCGAAGACATCGGTGCCGCCCGACCAGAACGCGGCCTCCTCCTTTCCCAAGAAGGGGACAAGCATGGCGCAGTGCATTTGGTTTACAGGGGAGGCGTAATCAGGATCCGTAAAAAGTCTGAGGCGCATGAGAGCTCCGGTAAAAGGCAAGCGCACCTCGGTCGCAGCCGGAGGTGCCAAGCAAAATCACAATAAAAATCAATATATGTCGCAGTGAGAAATTTGTTCCGTCCAACGAGACGGTAAGAAAACCTGTCTTAGTTGGCAAGTATCGCGCCATGAATGGCCGGAGAATCCGACAGGAGACGCGGCTGACGCACTCTGACGTATCAAAAAACGGCAGGACGGCAGTGCAGCTAAGCTCGGGGGGGGCGGCCTGAACTGCGCCACGGCTGTGAGTGCGAACGACTGCGTCGCAGTGGTGCGAAAAGCGAGGTGAGGCGCTGCTGCGCGGGCGGACTCGAACCGTCTTCCGAAAGCCCATTGGCCGCTCGCTGTGTCAACTGGCTCAAGTGGGGCGCGAAACTTGCGCTGCCCTTGAAGCGCAGCGGGGTCACCGCTACCCTCGACGCACTGACCAAGTTTGCTAATATCCGCAGATGTTCATCACGCGCGCGATCTTCGTGGGGTGTCTTGTGGTCTCCTGCCCGGCAGTGAGAGCGGAGGTCGCGTGCGACGGTGTGCCGGTCACGACGCTAGCTGCCGATGCGGCGGTTGAGGAGCGCGTCTGCAGTATCGCCGAGCAAGCCGCGCAGCAACTCGCTCGGTGTGGCTTGCCGCTGACGCGCGAGGTCACGATCCGTGTCGTCGACGAGGGCCTCGGCGATGGTTGCCTCGGGCTGTATCACTGTGGGCAGGACCTGATCGAAATCCTGTCCCCGCAGCGCCTTGAGGTGCAGCGCAAGGAGCAGAGCTTGTTCTCGAACCTTGCCACGCAGCGCTTCTTCGACAGCGTCGTGGTGCATGAGCTTGCGCATGCCGCACATGATGCGCTGCCCTGCCCAAGCGGCGTTTGCCTCGCGACGAGCGAATACCTCGCTTACAACCACCAGATCATGAGCCTGTCTTCCGTTGACCGGGAGGCGGTCATGGCGTCCATCGATATGGACCGCATCGTGCAGCACGACGAGGTCAATGCTTCGATCCTGTTCTTCAAGCCCGACACCTTTGCCGCCCGTGCCTGGGCCCATCTCAATCAGCGCGAGGACGCGTGCGACTATCTTCGCCACATTGCGCGCGGTGATTTCACCTTCGATCGGGAAAGGCCTTAGGGCGCGTTTGTGTCGGATTATGGATGCGCGGGGCCTGCGCGCAATGAGGCAAGCGCGTTGTCGCTGAGTTGGAAGGACGACATCAGATCGCGCCACCGGTCAACTGTTCGCAATGACGTTGCGACCTCGAGGCTATGGCATGTAGCGAGTTGGTCAGGGAGGCTGCGGTGACATCCGGAAAGCAGAGCGGGGCTTATCGGAAATCGCCCAAAACTACCCCAGCCTCAGAAGGCTGTGTAGCTGCACGCTAAACCAACAATCTCAGTGAGATAAGTGGTGCCCGGGGGCGGAATCGAACCACCGACACGAGGATTTTCAATCCACTGCTCTACCCCTGAGCTACCCGGGCACTGGGTGAAGGGCGCTGCCCCTCGGGTGAGGCGGGGTTTAGTCGAGGTCTCGGGGAGTGTCCAGAGCCTTTTGACGAAAAAATTCACTTCTCGTCGCGGCATCTCAAATCGCGCTTTCTTCACTGACCGCAGCGCGCTACCAACTGCGGCATGCCGCGCAAGATGACCCAGCTTTCCGAGTTTCTCCGCCATGGCTGCGACACCGTCATCGACGTGCGCAGCCCCGCCGAGTTTGCCGAGGACCACGTGCCCGGCGCCATCAGCCTTCCGGTGCTCGACAATGAAGAGCGGGCGCGGGTCGGCACCATATACAAGCAGCAATCGCCCTTCCTCGCCCGCAAGCTTGGCGCGGCGTTGGTGTTTCGCAACGCGGCAGCGCATATCGAAGGGCCGCTGGCGCACCATGAAGGTGGGTGGAAGCCGTTGGTCTATTGCTGGCGCGGTGGGCAGCGTTCGGGCTCGTTCGCTTGGATGCTGCAGCAGATCGGCTGGCGGGCCGAGGCGGTCGAAGGGGGCTATCGCACCTACCGACGGTTGGTGACCGAAGCGCTCTACGACTCCGCGTTGCCGGTGAAGCTGATTCAACTGGGCGGCTATACCGGCACCGCCAAGACGGCGCTCTTGCCGAAGCTGGCGGCGCGCGGCGTGCAGGTGATCGATCTTGAAGGGCTGGCGCGGCACCGCGGCTCACTGCTTGGCGACATGCCGGGCGGGCAGCCAAGCCAGAAGTGGTTCGAGACAGATCTGGTGCAAGCGCTTGATGGGCTCGATCCGGCGCGGCCGGTGCTGGTAGAGGCCGAAAGCAGCAAGATCGGCCAGGTGCTGATCCCGCCGGCGATCTGGGAGGCGATGAAGCAAGCGCCCTGGGTCGAGGTTGTGGCGCCGCTTGCGGCGCGCGCGGCCTATCTGGATGTGGCCTACGACGACATCCTCTCTGACGGCGCGGCACTGAAGGACAAGCTCTCGCCGCTGCGCTATCACCGGGGCCATGAGTTGGTGGATCGCTGGGAGGCCATGATCGACGCGGGCGAGCGGCTTGACCTCTGTGCCTCGTTGGCGGCAGATCACTATGATCCGGCCTATGAGAAATCGATGCGGGCGATGACGCCGAAGGTGCTCGAGCGGTTCGAAACGCCCGCGCTCGACGACGCGGCGCTGGACGCGCTGGCCGATCGCATGGCCGCGCGGCTTCAGACCATTTCGATCTGACCTGCGCGCTCGGTGATCTCGCCGATCTCGACTGCGGGGAAGCCTGCGGCGCGGAGTTCCGCCAGCACGCCGCCGATATCGCCTGAGACCGCGGCCAGCAGGCCGCCCGCGGTCTGCGGGTCGAACATGAGGTCGGGTTTCGGCCCCATCGGTTGGAATGGCAGCGCGGCGCGGTTCTTGGGGTAGAGTGTCGAGGCGTGACCGGCGGCAGAGAGCACCTCTGCGCCCGGGAGCAGCGGAACCCGCTCCACCGCAAGTCGCGCGCCGACGTCCGAGGCGGCGCAGATGTTCTGCAGGTGCCCGGCGAGGCCGAAGCCGGTCACATCGGTCATCGCATTGGCGCCGCGCAGAATAGCGGCGGCCTTGCCCTGCGGCGTTGTCATATGCGCAAGCGCGGCGGCGACCCATGCGCCTTTTGCCGCGCCGGCCATTTCGGCGGCCATGATGACGCCGGTGCCGATCGGCTTGGTCAGGATCAGACGATCGCCGGGGCGTGCGCCCGCAAGCGTGATCGGATCGGCCTCGGGCAGTCCGGTGATCGTAAGACCGATGCTCAGTTCATCGCCCATGGCGGAATGCCCGCCAACCAGTTCGGCCCCCTCGGCGCGCAGGATCTCGGTGATCGCGCCGAGGCATTCGGTGAGCGTGCGTTCGGCCAGCGCTTCGGACATGCGGGGCAGGGTGAGGCTGGCCACCGCGGCCTGCGGCGCCGCGCCCATGGCCCAGATATCGCCAAGTGCGTGCACACTGGTGATCCGCGCCATGATCTCCGGGTCCTCGACGAAGGCGCGCAGGTGGTCGACGGTCATCACCTGCCGCGCGCCTCCGGTGAGCAGCAGGGCCGCGTCGTCGCCGGGCAGGGCGGTGATATCGGTGCGGCGGGGCGCGGGCAGGGTCGAGAGCGCCGAGGCCAGCGCATCGCGCCCGACCTTGGCACCGCACCCGCCGCACATGGGTTTGCTGCCAAGCGCCTCTTCCATGCCCGCCGCATGGTGGCGCGGCAGGGCTGGCGCGGGCATCTGCGGCAACTCGCCGAACTTGCGCATGAACTTGCGGTCGATGTGATCCTTCCAGCGCCACATCAGCGGGCCGGAAAGTGCCAGCCCGGCCTTGTCGGCCAGCGCCGATTTGCGTCCGAGGGAGATCAGCTTGAGATAGTCGCGCTGCGGCTTGTAGGGGCGCAGATCATCGCGGCCTTCCAGCGCAGCGCGCAGGTTGTGCAGCAAAATGGGGGCCTCGCGCACGGCGAAGACACCCGCCTTGGGGCGCGGGGTTTCGGTGAGATGTGCGCAGTCACCGGCCGCGAAGATCATCGGGTCCGAGCTTTGCAGGATGGGGCTGACCTCGATGAACCCGTCTTGCAGTTGAAGCCCAGTTTCCCGCAGCCAGCCCTGAGCGCGCGCGCCGGCTGCGCCGGTGATGAACTCGGCGGTGAGCTCGGTGCCATCTGCGAGGCGCAGGCCGTTGGCGGTGACCTCGGTGACCTCCGCGTCTTCGTGCAGCGTGACGCCCTGCGCGGCGAGCGCGGCGCGGGCCTTCGCGGCGGCGGGCGGGCGCAGCGCGGTGAGCGCGGTGCTGCGTTCGACAAGATGCACCTGTGTGGGGCGCCCGCGCTGGCCAAGGGCGAATGCCATGGCGCAGGCCAGTTCCGCCCCGGCAACGCCGCCGCCGATCACCGCCACCGACGCAGGCCCGTCGCCGTCCCGGTAGCTCTCCCAAGCCGAAGCAAAGGGGCCGAGCGGTTTGGCGGGCAGCGCGTGTTCGGCAAACCCCGGCAGGTCGGGCATGGCCGACGTGATGCCGATGTTCACCGAGGCCACGTCGAAACCAATTGGCGCGCGCCCCGCCACCTGCACCTGCCGCGCCGCGCGGTCGAGTCCGGTCACCGCGCCGAGCACCACACGCGCGCCGGCGAAGCGGGCCAGTTTCACCAGATCGATGTCGAGGTCGTCGCGGTCGTAATGCCCGGCGACAAACCCCGGCAGCATCCCCGAGTAGGGCGCGGTCGGGCCGGGATTGATCAGCGTGACGCGGGCACCGGGCAGCGGGTCCATACCCCACATGCGCAGCAGCAGTGCATGCGTGTGTCCGCCGCCGATGAGGACGAGATCGCGGGTGAGGGGAAGGTTGGGCGCACGCATGGCTGTCTCCGGCTGGTCGCTGGCGATGTAGCATGGCTTGGCGGCGGAGGGGGAGAGGCAGTGCACTGATGTCGCGCGGCTTTTGCTGGTCAGGGCCAATTTGGGGGCGCTGCCCCCGACCGCGCAGGGCGCGGTCTCCCCCGGCGTATTTGTAAAGAGAAGAAGCAACGGGCCGCGCTTGACGGTGCGGCGCGCAGGCGCGCGGGGGGCTTTTTGCTTGATCTGAGGTGGTGCAGTGGCTATATCGCGCGCGTCAAGCAAGGCATTGCACGCCGCGGACCAAAGACGGGCAGGGTCGGGTAACCGGCCCTCTTTGTCATATGCGGATCGCCCGAAAGACCAATCCGAAGACCGGTGGAGACAACCACCCGGCCAGCAAAACCGATGTAAAGGACATATACGCCACATGGCAAACGCAACCATGGAGGAATTCGAAGCCCTCCTTAACGAAAGCTTCGAAATGGACACCCCCGAAGAGGGATCCGTTGTTAAAGGCAAGGTCATCGCAATTGAAGCGGGCCAAGCCATCATCGACGTCGGCTACAAGATGGAAGGCCGCGTTGAGCTGAAAGAATTCGCAAACCCCGGCGAAGCCCCCGAAATCACCGTGGGCGACGAAGTCGAGGTTTACCTGCGCGCAGCAGAAAACGCCCGCGGCGAAGCCGTGATCAGCCGCGAGATGGCCCGCCGCGAAGAGGCATGGGACCGTCTTGAGAAGGCCTATGCCGACGACGCCCGCGTCGAAGGCGCGATCTTCGGCCGCGTCAAGGGTGGCTTCACCGTCGACCTCGGCGGCGCTGTGGCCTTCCTGCCCGGCAGCCAAGTCGACGTGCGCCCCGTGCGCGACGCAGGCCCGCTCATGGGTCTCAAGCAGCCGTTCCAGATCCTCAAGATGGACCGTCGCCGTGGCAACATCGTTGTCTCGCGCCGTGCGATCCTCGAGGAATCGCGCGCCGAACAGCGTGCGGAAGTCATCGCCAACCTCACCGAAGGCCAGACGGTCGACGGCGTGGTCAAGAACATCACCGAATACGGTGCGTTCGTTGACCTGGGCGGCGTCGACGGCCTGCTGCACGTCACCGACATGGCATGGCGCCGTGTGAACCACCCGTCCGAGATCCTGTCGATCGGCGAGACCGTCAAGGTCCAGGTCATCAAGATCAACAAAGAGACCCACCGTATCAGCCTCGGCATGAAGCAGCTGCAGGAAGACCCGTGGGATCTGGTGGCGGTCAAGTACCCGCTGGCCTCGGTGCACACCGGCCGCGTGACCAACATCACCGACTACGGCGCCTTTGTGGAGCTGGAGCCGGGCGTCGAAGGTCTGGTTCACGTGTCGGAAATGTCCTGGACCAAGAAGAACGTCCACCCGGGCAAGATCGTGTCGACCAGCCAAGAAGTCGACGTCATGGTTCTCGAGATCGATCCCGCGAAGCGTCGCGTGTCGCTCGGCCTCAAGCAGACCATGCGCAACCCGTGGGAAGTGTTCTCCGAGACCCACCCGGAAGGGACCGAGGTCGAGGGCGAGGTCAAGAACATCACCGAATTCGGTCTGTTCATCGGCCTGCCCGGCGAGATCGACGGCATGGTTCACCTGTCGGACCTGTCGTGGGATCAGCGCGGCGAGGAAGCCATCCAGGAGTACCGCAAGGGCGACGTGGTCAAGGCCGTTGTCACCGAAGTGGACACCGACAAAGAGCGTATCTCGCTCTCGATCAAAGCTCTCGGCGGCGACAAGTTCGCTGACGCGGTTGGCGGCGTGAAGCGCGGCTCGATCGTGACCGTCGAAGTGACCGCGATCGAAGATGGCGGCATCGAGGTGGAATACGAAGGCATGAAGTCCTTCATCCGCCGCTCCGACCTGTCGCGTGACCGCGCAGAGCAGCGCCCCGAGCGCTTCTCGGTCGGCGACAAGCTCGACGTCCGCGTCACCAACATCGACAGCAAGACCCGTCGTCTGGGCCTGTCGATCAAGGCACGCGAAATCGCCGAAGAGAAAGAGGCCGTGGAACAGTACGGTTCCTCCGACTCCGGCGCATCGCTGGGCGACATCCTCGGCGCAGCTCTGAAGCGCGACGAGTAAGTCCTGCGCTTGCACGATTAGAAGGGCCCCGGGAAACCGGGGCCCATTTCTTTTGCGTGGCCCTCAGCCTTCGCGCATGGCTGCACAGAGAGATGTGCAGCCCCCGTTCGCGCCTTGCGCTTGCGCCGCAGCCGTGAAGACATGCGCGCATGTCAAACGATATGCCTCCCTCCGCCGCGCTGCACCTGACCGAAGACCACGTGAACCGGGTCTTTCGCGAGGTCCCCGAAACCGACGACGCCGAACTCTGGGGCTGGAGCCGGCTCGACGAGGCCGGCATCGCCAGAAAGGCGAAAGAGATTCTCGCGCAGCGTCCGGACGGGCCGCTGCAGGTGTTCGCCTACGGATCTTTACTGTGGAAGCCGGAGTTCACGCCGGCGGCTGAGCGGCGTGGCCGCGCGGTCGGCTGGCACCGCGCCTTCTGCATTGAACTGACCTCGTGGCGCGGCACGCCCGACGCGCCGGGGCTGATGATGGCGCTGATGCCCGGTGGCGATTGCACCGCGCTGCTGCACGAGGTGGCAGAGACCGAGGTGCTGGCGGCCACCGAGGCGCTGGTGCGCCGCGAAATGCCCTATGCCGAGCTGTCCGACAGCTACAGCTGGATCCCGGTGGACACCGCCGAGGGGCCGGTGCGCGCGCTGACCTTCTATGCGCCGCCGCGCGGCAACCAGTTGCGTACCGACCTGTCGCTCGAAGAGACCGCGGGGATCATTGCCCGCGCCTGTGGTCATGCGGGCTCGAACGTCGAATACCTGCATCGTACGGTGACATCGCTGGCCACCCACGGGCTGCATGACGCGGAGCTGTGGCGGCTCGAACAGATGGTCGCGGCGGAAATCGACGCGCTCTACTAACCTGCAAGAGCTTGGATTCGGCCCGGACGATAGGCCGAATCGCCGCCTATTCTTTGGGATAGCCGCGGCGCAGCAATTGCGCTTGGCGTGAGCTTCACCGCCCCAGGACCGGCATGAAGCCGCGCAATACGCTGCTTTTCATGGATTTTTCTGCGATTATCGCGCTTTCCGTTTGGCGTGCGCCCGGCAAAGGTCGTACAACAGAGGGAGCGCGGAAAATGCGATATAGGGATGGGCGAGGATGATCAGATCGGAATTGATCCAGAAGATCGCGGAGGAGAACCCGCATCTCTACCAACGGGACGTCGAGCGGATCGTGAACACGATCTTCGAGGAAATCACCGCGGCGATGGCGCATGGCAATCGCGTCGAGTTGCGCGGCTTTGGTGCCTTTTCCGTCAAGCAGCGGGACGCTAGACAGGGCCGGAACCCCCGCACGGGCGAAGCCGTTGACGTCGAGGAGAAATGCGTGCCGTTCTTCAAGACCGGCAAGCTCTTGCGGGACCGACTGAACGGGAAGTGACCTCGATGAAATACATTCGCTATGCCTTTTGGGCCGTGCTGGCCATTGTGCTGATCTGTGTGGCTCTGGCCAACCGTGGCCCGGCGACGCTGAACCTGCTGCCGGTGGAAATGGCTGAACTGCTGAACTTCCAGTACACGGTGACCGTGCCGGTGTTCATCGTGATCTTCGGCGGCATCGTCGCGGGCCTGCTGATCGGCTTCGTCTGGGAGTGGCTGCGCGAGCACAAGCACCGGGCGGTGGCGGCGCAGCGCAAGACCGAGGTGAAGCGCCTCGAACGCCAGCTGAAGAAGACGCAGGACGAGCGCGACAAGGACAAGGACGAAGTTCTGGCGATCCTCGACCAGAGCGCCTGAGCCACGACCAGGCCGCCACAGGGGCGCCAGAGGGCCGCATCCGCGTATTGAGTGATCCTGCCGGATAAGGTGGGTGAGGGGGGGCTTCGGCTCCCCTCGTTGCTTGCGTTCTGGCGGTGAGACAATATCTACAGTAGGCGACGCTGCAGAGGGCATGGGGTGCATGGATATTCAGGTCAAAATCTGCGGGCTGCGCACGCCCGCCGACGTGGCGGCGGTGGCCGAGGCTGGCGGGCGATACGCAGGCTTTGTGTTCTTTCCCAAGAGTCCGCGCGCGGTGACAGTTGCGCAGGCGCGGGAATTGGCGCTGTCGGCCCCCGTGGGGCTGGCGAAGGTGGCGCTGGTGGTCGATGCCGACGACGCGCTGCTGACAGAGATCACCGACAATGTGCCGCTCGATATTCTGCAACTGCACGGCAAGGAAAGCGTCGCGCGCGTGGCAGAGATTCGCGAGCGCTTTGGCCTGCCGGTGATGAAGGCGGTGGGTGTCGCGTCGGAAGACGACCTTCCTGCGCTCGAAGCCTATGGCCGGGTCGCCGACATGTTGCTGGTGGACGCCAAGGCGCCGAAGGACGGTCCGCTGCCGGGTGGCAACGGGCTGGCCTTCGACTGGCGGCTTATCGCCGGTCGCCGCTGGCCGGTGCCGTGGATTCTGGCAGGTGGGCTGACCGCAGAGAACGTCGCGCAGGCGGTGCGCATGACCGGCGCCCGACAGGTCGATCTTTCGAGCGGCGTTGAAACGGCTCCGGGCGAAAAATCGCCGGAATTGATTCGAGCCTTCATGCAGGAGGCGCGCAAAGCCGGTGCCGCGCTTGAAGTGCCGCAACTCTGATCCGCTCGCTTCGCGGCTTAACTCAAAAGGCCCTGTGCGATAAGCGCAGGGCCTTCTGCATTGTGCGGGGAGGGACGATGGTCCGAAAGCATTGTCCCAAAGCAAAAAGGCCACCCTGACGGGCGGCCCTCAGCCGGATCAAATCCTGCGGTTTCGATCAGCCCTGACGAGCTTTGAAACGACGCTGGGTTTTGTTGATCACATAAACACGGCCCTTGCGACGCACAACGCGGCAGTCGCGATGGCGCTGTTTGAGCGAGCGGAGCGAGTTAGCGACTTTCATATCAAGTCTCTCCTCTTTCGCGGCGCGCGAGCGCCTGGCGTTGCGTTTTCCCCGAACCGTGGTTCGAGGCGATGAATTCCATGGTGGGCGGTACTGGGATCGAACCAGTGGCCCCTACGATGTCAACGTAGTGCTCTACCGCTGAGCTAACCGCCCGTATGGCCTGCGCTTTTCTTGTCGTTCTGGCCGCGTCCCTCTTTCGAGTGCCGCAGTGAACTGCGCCGGTGGAGCGCTCTATAAAAGGAGTCGGAGGGGGGATCAAGGGCTTTTGGGAGAAATAAGATTCAGGCTATCTTATTCCTGCAAGGAGCCCAGATGCCCAAAGTCGCTTATCATCTCGATCTGCCCGAAACGCCCAGTTCCGCGGTGGTTTTCGCGTCTCCGCACTCCGGGCGCGATTATCCGTGGAGCTTTCTGCGCGGCACCGTGCTGGACGAACGGCAGATTCGCTCGTCCGAAGATGCGTTCGTCGACCGTCTCTTTGATTGTGCTCCACAATTTGGGGCGCCGCTGCTGCGGGCGGGGGCGCCACGGGCGTTCATCGACCTCAACCGCGCTTCTGACGAACTGGACCCGGCGCTGATCGAAGGCGTGCGCAGGGCCGGACACAACCCGCGAGTCGCCTCCGGCCTTGGCGTGGTCCCACGGGTGGTGGCCAACGGTCGTGCGATCTATTGCGGCAAGCTGCCGCTGGCCGAGGCTGAGCGGCGCATCGGTCTTTATTGGAAACCTTACCACACGCGCCTGCAGGCGCTGCTCGATTCGGCCAAGAGCGCCTATGGCGAGGCGATCCTGATCGATTGCCATTCGATGCCGCACGAGGCGGTAGAGAGTGTGCTGCGCCGTGGCGCGCGGCGGCCTGAGATCGTTCTGGGTGACAGATTCGGCGCCTCTGCCGCGCCGGAGGTCGTCGAACTGGTCGAGCAGGCGTTCCGGCGTGCCGGGCTTCAGGTGGCGCGCAATGCGCCGTTCGCCGGGGCGTTCACCACCATGCACTACGGGCGACCGTCGCGCCGCCAGCACGCGATCCAGATCGAGATTGACCGGGCACTCTACATGGATGAGGCGCAGGTGCGCCCGAGCGGCGATTTCCACGCCTTCCGGCGGCTGCTGCGCGGGGTCATCGCGGAACTGGCCGCCATCGGTCATCGCGAGCAGCGAGTCGCCGCCGAGTGACTCCATTCCGCCGGTGCAAGCCCGTCGGAAATATGGCGCGCAGGTGAAGGGCGCGCGTTAGAACGGCGCGGGCGCGCGGAAGCTGTGGCCCATGCCGCCGTCGGGATGGCGCAGCCGAAGCTCTTCCGCGTGCAACATCATACGCGGGTATTGGTCGGCGGTTTCGGGCGCGTAGAACGGATCGCCGAGAATCGGGTGCCCCTGCGCCAGCATATGCACCCGCAGCTGGTGGCTGCGCCCGGTGCGCGGCAGCAGATGCACGCGGGTTTCCGTATCGCTGGCCTTGATCACCCGCCAGTCGGTTTGCGCCGGTTTGCCGGTCTCGTGGCAGACCATCTGCTTGGGGCGGTTCGGCCAGTCGACGATCAGCGGCAGATCGATATGCCCGTGCTTTGGCTCAAGCCGTCCCGCAACGCGTGCAAGGTAGGTCTTCTTGGTGCGCCGATGCTCGAACTGCAGGCCGATATGGCGCTGTGCGTGCGGGGTGAGGGCAAAGACCATGACGCCCGAGGTGTCGCGGTCGAGCCGGTGCACCAGCAGCACCTGCGGAAAGGCAACCTTCAGCCGTTCGATCAGGCAGTCTGCCAGTTCCGGTCCCTTGCCGGGCACGGAGAGCAGCCCTGCGGGCTTGTCGACCACGAGAATCTCGTGATCGACGTGAAGGACGGGGATCTCTCCCTGCGGCGGATTGTAGTCAGAGCTCATGCGCGGCTCATGGCAAATGCCGGGCGCCGCCGCAAGGCCGCCGCGGGCGTGGGCTGGGGCGGCAAGCGGCTCAGAGCCGCTCGATGGCGATTGCCGTGCCTTCGCCGCCACCGATGCAGATGGCGGCAACGCCCCGCTTCAGGCCGCGGGTTTCCAGCGCGTTGAGCAGCGTCACCATGATCCGCGCTCCGGAGGCGCCGATCGGGTGACCAAGCGCGCAGGCGCCGCCGTTGACGTTCACCACGTCGCGCGGCAGGCCCATCTCGTGCATGAAGGCCATGGGCACCACGGCAAAGGCCTCGTTGACCTCCCACAAATCGACGTCCGAGATTTTCCAGCCCACACGGTCCAGCACTTTGCGCGCAGCGGGAATCGGTGCGGTAGGGAAAAGGCCGGGGGCCTGCGCATGGCTGGCGTGGCCGAGGATTCTTGCCCGCGGGGTGACGCCGGTCTGCGCGGCCACATCAAGCGTCGTCAGGACCAAGGCCGCTGCGCCGTCAGAGATCGAACTGGAGTTGGCGGCGGTCACTGTGCCGTCCTTGCGGAATGCCGGTTTCAGGTGAGGAATTTTCTCGGGGCGTGCGCGGGCGGGTTGCTCGTCGCGGGTGATCACCTCTTCGCCGGTGCGCGCATGCACGGTGACGGGGGTGATCTCGCTTTCGAAAGCGCCGCTGCGCTCGGCGTCGAGGGCATTGGACAGCGACGCCAGCGCATATTGGTCCTGTGCCTCTCGGGTGAACTGGAACGTCTCGGCGCAATCCTCGGCAAAGGTGCCCATCAGCCGGCCCTTGTCGTAGGCGTCTTCAAGCCCGTCGAGGAACATGTGATCAACCGTCGCGCCATGCCCCAGCCGTGCGCCACCGCGCATCTGTGGCAGCAGGTAGGGGGCGTTGCTCATGCTCTCCATGCCGCCGACCGCAATGGTCTGCGCATGGCCAAGCGCCAGCCGATCCCAGCCCATCATCGCGGCCTTCATCCCCGAGCCGCACATCTTGTTGAGCGTGGTGGCGGGCACCTCGTCGCCGAGACCGGCCTTGAAGCCTGCCTGCCGGGCGGGGGCCTGTCCCTGTCCGGCGGGCAAGACGCAGCCCATCAGCAGTTCGTCCACCTGTGGTCGCCCCGCCTCGGACAGGGCCGCCCGCAGCGCCGCACCGCCCAGTTCGGCGGCCGAGAGCGCCGAAAGCGCGCCCTGAAATCCGCCCATGGCCGTGCGTGCGGCACCGGTGATGACTACGTCCTTCATGCTCTCTCCTCCCAAAGACACGGCCTCTGAATACCGAATAGTAATGATTGCCGTCTAGCGTGCTGAAGATATGGGCACTTGCAGACGCTGCGGCAATCGCGGCCCGGCAGCGCGCGGGGCGGCTGCGTCGCCGGGGGCTGCGTCGCCGGGGTGCGCGTGCCGCGTTGAGGCGCCGTGGCTTCATCGGGCGGGCAAGAAAGCCGGCTCGTGACGCAGGGCCGCGGAACAATCAGCGAAGCGCGCCGGGACTGCCAAACGGAGGATGCCAATGAAGCTCAGCACCCGCGGAACCGATCCGCAGGTCATCCGGGTCGACGAGGCTCGAATCGACGCCGCCGTCGCGATCCAGTTCAAGGATGCCATGCGCGCCCACCTTCCGCCTGACGCAAGTCGCGTGATCCTCGATCTCAGCAGTGTCGAATTCATCGATTCCAGCGGCCTCGGCGCCATCGTTGCCACCATGAAGACACTGCAGCCGGGATGCCGGCTCGATCTCGCCGGGCTTCGGCCGATGGTCGACAAGGTGTTTCGCCTGACCCGCATGGACACGATCTTTGCGCTCTATCCGACCGTCGCCGAGGCAGAGGCCAAGCCGGAGGAGGAGGGCGATGCCAGACCTGCGGTCAAGGACGCGGGCGGCTGACGCGGCTTTGGGGGTGGTGGCATGACCGGCCTGACAGAACGTGCGCACAAGCCCCCCGAGGTGCGACGCAAGACGTTTCATCTGCGCGCAACCCCGGCAGAGGTGCGTGCGGCGCTGGCCGAGGTGGCGGCGCTGCTTGCCCGGCATGGTCTCTCCGCAGACGTGCGTCACGGGATCGAGCTGGTGCTCGCCGAGGCGCTGAACAATGTGGTCGAGCACGCCTATCCGAATATCTCGTCCGGGCCGGTGCGCCTGTGCGTCATCCTGAGCCGAAGCCGGGTGACGCTGCAGTTGCGGGACAATGGCGCCGCAATGCCGGGGCTGGTTTTGCCGGAGGGGCGGCTACGCCCGCTTGGGCATGACGGCGATGTGCCGGAGGGCGGGTTTGGCTGGTACCTGATCCGCAGGCTGGCGGCAGCGGTTCACTACCGCCGATGCGGTGCAGAGAACATCCTCGACATCAGCATGCCGCGCCACCCGTCGACCTAGGGTCGTGGGGCGGCAACGCGCGCTCTGGCGCCCCGACAGCGTCTTTGTTGCGCCAGTTTCTTGCCCCAGCCGTAAGCGCGACAAGGACCAAGCCGCTCTTGGCATGGTGCGCAGCCGCGCCGTCGACATCGCCCAGCCCAAAGGCGGCGTCATGTTTCGTCTTTCGGTCTTGCCCGTCGTCGCCCCTGCGCCGGCGCAGTGCGGTGCGCGGGTGGCTGGACCCGCGAGAGGGGGGCGCTAGCAAGATTTGCCCCGCGAATGCCGCGAGACAGGCCTATTTTGGACAAATTGCAGGTCGAGATTGAGGGCGTAGCTTCAGATAGCTTCCCTCGGCGCCGCGCTCTTCAGCCCCCGCTCAGTGCGCGGCGCCGAGGTACCCTTCCCCAAAAATATGCTCGAAATACCAACCGCTTCGGTTGGGTGTCGGTGCGTCAGGTGGTGCGCGCCTTCTGCCGCGGATGGATGTGGGCAAAGTTTCGCCGATCGCGGAGCATTCATCCGGCCTGCTGCAAGATCGCCGTAACCGCACCTTAGTCTCGCCAGATTTCAAGCCGATACCGTACTTGTAGCTGCATATGGCTTCCCTCGGCGTCGCGCCGTTTCAGCCCCCACCCAGTGCGTGGCGCCGAGGAACTACCAGCGGCATTCCCCAGACAGCTTTATAAGACGCGCGGCCCGCCCGACTGGCGGCTCAGTCGTGTCCTCCGCATGTGGCACGGGCCGGAAGGAACCGGCCTGCCATTCACATCAGTAGCTGTAGGCGCCGTAGATCTTCGACAGATCACCGCCCCATTCGCCGTTGTAGAGATCGAGCATTTCGTCGGCTTGCACACTGCCGCTCTCGACGCTTTCCTTCAGCGCGTTGAGGAAATGCGTCTCGTCCGGCAGCAGCCCGCCGGCGCCCGGGCGGGCGCGGGACACGAGGCCAGCCTCGGCGATTTTCAGCACCTCGCGCGCCAGATCATGCATGCGGATGCCGTTCACCTCGGCCTGCAGCGCATCATTGCCGGCGGCGACGCGCATTGCTTCGCGAGTTTCGTTGTCCCAGCCTTTGACCAGGTCCCACGCGGCGTCGAGCGCGCCCTGATCGTAGGTCAGCCCGACCCAGAAGGCGGGCAGGGCGCACAGCCGGCGCCACGGACCGCCGTCGGCGCCGCGCATCTCGATGAACTTCTTCATCCGCGCCTCGGGGAAGAGCGTGGTCAGATGATCCGCCCAGTCGGACAGCGTCGGTTTTTCGCCGGGCAGGGCGGGCAGCCGGCCCGCCATGAAATCGCGGAAGGACTGGCCGAGCGCGTCGATGTACTTGCCATCCCGGTAGACGAAGTACATGGGCACATCCAGCGCGTATTCCACGTAGCTTTCGAAGCCGAAGCTCTCGTCGAAGACGAAGGGCAGCATGCCGGTGCGTGCCGCGTCGAGGTTGCGCCAGACGTAGGAGCGGTAGCTCTTCATGCCGTTCGGCTTGCCTTCGAGGAAGGGCGAGTTGGCAAAGAGCGCGGTGGCGACGGGCTGTAGCGCCAGCGCCACGCGCATCTTCTTGATCATGTCGGCCTCGGAGCCGAAGTCGAGGTTCACCTGCACCGTGCAGGTACGCCGCATCATGGTTTTGCCAGTGGTGCCGACCTTGCCCATGTAGGCATCCATCAGCTTGTAGCGGCCCTTGGGCATGAGGGGCATTTCTTCATGCGTCCATTCGGGCGCGGCACCGAGGCCGATGAAGCCCACGCCGATCTCGTCGGCAATGCCCTTCACCTCGCGCAGGTGCTCGTTCACCTCGTCGCAGGTCTGGTGGATGGTCTCGAGCGGGGCGCCGGAAAGCTCCAGCGCGCCGCCCGGCTCCAGCGAGACGTTCGCGCCATCCTTGGTCAGCCCGATGAGGTTGCCGCCCTCGTTGACCTCGGCCCAGCCGTGGCGGTCGCGCAGACCTTCCAGCACGGCGCGGATCGAGCGCTCCCCCTCGTAGGGCAGCGGTGCATGGGTGTCGGTCAGATAGCCGAATTTCTCGTGCTCGGTGCCGATGCGCCAGTCGTCTTTGGGCTTGCAACCGGCCTCAAGGTACTCGCCAAGCTGTGCGTGATGCTCGATCGGCCCGCCGCCGGACTGGGGAATGGACATGTCTGGGCTCCGATCTTGCTTGGCCTTGGGTCTCGAGGGTCAGGGATGGGCGCAACCGCAGCCCTTGTCAATGCAGACGGAGGGCGGGTTTTTGTGCGCTGGCGCGCTGCCAGATGGTCACTGGCGCAGACCCGTCCGCCTGCATTTTCTGCAGCATGCGCTCGGTTTGCAGGCCGGGCAGCCGCGCGAAGACATCGAAAAGTTGATCGGCCCCCTCTGCGGTGAGCGGGATCGCCAGCGTAGTGCCATCTTCGCTGCGCAGCAGCCAGTGCGGCGGTTTCGCGCGCGGATCGAGGGTCAGCGCGGTCAGGCTGTCGAGATCGGCAAAACCGCCGGTCAGCGGGCCGAAATAGCTGATCCGCCCCTCAATGACCCGCACCACGCCGGGCCCGTCGGTGCCGGTGCGGAAGCGCGCGCGCTGTACCCCGGCAAAGATCAGCGCCAGCGCGATCGCCATGACCGCCCAGCCGATCCACATCAGCAGGCCGCCCGGAAACAGCGCCCAATAGAGGCCAAGCGCAAAAACGCCCAGCCCGGCCAGTACCTCGCGCCAGCGCATCAGCGTGGCTTTCGCTTCGGGGCGTAGGAAACTCATGCGGCTGACCGTGCAGATGCGGGGGATTTCAGCACAGCGACGCGATAGCCGCCGATATGGGCAAATCCGATGCCCTCGTAGGCGCGCGCTGCAGCGGGGTTGTTGGCAAACAGAACGGCGCGGCGTAGCCCCTTGCGACGCGCCTCAAGCAGCATCGCGTGGACCGCGCGGCGCCCGCGTCCGCCATTGCGCAGCGCCGGAGGCACAAACACCCCGCCGATCTGTCCGATGCCGTCGACCTGCGCGTTGAAGGCACACATGGCCACCGGCGCACCGTCTTCGATCAGCAGCCGCGTCGCATCATCGCCGACGCAGCCCGCGGCGCGTTGCGCGGCCGTCACGTGTGCTGCGGGATCGGTGCCGCCAATGCCGATCTCGGCGGCGTAGTCGAAAAACCAGTCGCGCAGCAGCGGCACATCCGCCGCCTCCGGCGTCCGGCAGCGCGCATCGCAGTCGGGCAGCCCCGCAAGCTCAAGCGTGTACAGGGGCTCGACGTGGTGCAGGCGGAAGGCCGCATCGGGCAGCCCCAGCGCGGCGATCAGCCGGGCGGAGGCCTCTGGCGGTCCGGTGATGGCGGCGATGGCGCGCGCGCCAAGCGCCTCGGCATAGGCGGCAAAGACAGTGTCGGGCGCATCCGGGGCCTGACACAGCAAGAAGCCGCTCTTGGTGCGTCCGAACACCGCGCGGATCGGGCCAGAGGCGGGCCAGAGATAGCAGCGTGTGGCGTGCGGGTGCTCGCCGCCCTCCAGCCCATGCGCCGCGAGGTTGCTGCGCAGGAACATCGAGGTTTCGGCATGCTGCGCGAGGAACCGCTCGATCGCGGGCGCGTCCGAGGGCAGGGCGGGACGGATCATCGCCAGTCTCCGCAGTGTGCCTGCCAGAGCGTCAGCGCCGCCACTGCCGCCGTATCGGCGCGCAGGATGCGCGGGCCGAGCGCGATAGATGTGGCCTGTTCCATGTCATGAAGCTTTGCGCGTTCGGCATCGGAAAAGCCGCCCTCGGGGCCGATCAGCACCGCCCAAGGCCCGGATGCACGGGACAGCGCCGCCGCATAGTCAGTGCCGGCACCCACGGCGGCCTCGTCGCAGAACAGCAACCGGCGGTCATCCCAGTCGGCCAGCAGCGGTGCCAGCTTTTGCAGCTCGCTGACCTCGGGCACGAAGGTGGCGCCGCATTGTTCGGCGGCCTCGACCGCGTGCGCTTGCAGCCGATCCTGGCGAATCCTTTCGGAGTTGGTGAAGGCGGTCTGCACCGGCACGATGCGGCGCACGCCCAGTTCCACCGCCTTTTCGACAATGAAATCTGTGCGCGCCTTTTTGATCGGCGCAAACAGCAGCCAAAGATCGGGAGGCGTGCCCTGCGGCTGAATCTGCTCGGTGCAAACCAGCGTACCGCCACGTTTTCCCGTCTCGGTGACCTCGGCACGCCATGCGCCGTCGCGTCCGTTGAACAGCGCCACGGCAGCGCCCTGTGGCAGCCGCATCACGGAAAAGAGATAATGGGCCTGCTCCCGCTCGAGAGCGACCGGTTGTCCCGCGCCCAGCGGGTGATCTACATACAGACGAACCTTTGCATTCATGAGGCGGACCATATGACCCATCCCGGCGCAGCGCCAGATCCCTCAGGACAGGTGTCCGACGCGGTACGCGGAAATTGGGTGGACCACCGCGCCCCGGCGTGGACCCGACCCTACCTGCGCCTGTCGCGCGCCGACCGACCCATCGGGACGTGGCTGCTGCTGCTGCCGTGTTGGTGGGGCCTGCTGCTGTCGATGGTGGCCGATGGCAACGCTTCATGGTTCGACCTGTGGATCTTCGTCGGCTGTGGCATCGGCGCGATCTTGATGCGTGGCGCGGGCTGCACGTGGAACGACATCACCGACCGGGATATCGACGGCAGCGTCGCGCGCACCGCCTCGCGCCCGATCCCTTCGGGGCAGGTGAGCGCCAAACAGGCGCTGGCATGGGCGGTGATCCAATGCCTCATCTCCTTTGCGATCCTGCTGACCTTCCCGCCGATGGCCATCCTTCTTGGCGTGCTGTCGCTGGGGCCGGTGGCGATCTACCCGTTCGCCAAGCGCTTCACGTGGTGGCCGCAGGTGTTCCTTGGCATCGCGTTCAACTGGGGCGCGCTGCTGGCATGGACGGCCCACAGCGGCAGCCTCGGGTGGCCCGCGGTGGCGCTCTACTTTGCGGGGATGGCCTGGACGTTGTTCTACGACACGATCTACGCCCATCAGGACAAGGAAGACGACGCGCTGATCGGGGTGAAATCCACCGCGCGGCTGTTCGGCGACGAGCGCACACCGAAGATGCTGGCGGGGTTCATGACCATTTCCGTGGCGCTGCTGGGCGTTGCGGTGGTGCTGGCCGCGCCGCACGGCGAGATCGGGCAGCTGGTGCTGATGATCGCGGGGCCCTGGGCCTTTGGCTGGCACATGGTTTGGCAGATGCGCAAGCTCGACGTGAACGACAACGACGTGCTGCTCAAGCTGTTCCGGTCCAACCGCGACGCCGGATTGCTGCCCGTGCTGTTTTTCGCCGTCGCTCTCTTGGCGTGATTGCGCCGACCGGGACCGGGGCGTATCAGAGTTGAAAAAATGATCAAGAAAGGGACGCTGTGATGCGCCTTTCCGGCTATCTCATTCCGGCCACCGCATTTGTCGCCGCAGCGGCGCTCTGCGCCGGCACGGCGTTCTTCTCGATGCAGATGGTCGAGACCGCCTCGCGGCAAGATGTCGCCAACGCGCTCATCCGCGATGGGCAGGACTGGGCCGAGGTCGATGTAAATGGCTTGCAGGTGTTTCTCATCGGCACCGCACCCGACGAAGCCGCGCGGTTCCGCGCGATGACCGTGGCAGGCTCGGTGGTGGATTCGGCCCGGGTGATCGACCAGATGCTGGTGGCCGATGCCGAGGCGATCGAAGCGCCGCGCTTCTCCATGGAGATATTGCGCAACGACGCCGGCATCTCGATCATCGGATTGGTGCCAACCGAGACTGACCGCGCGCGCCTGCTTGAGATCATGTCGGGCATGGTGTCCAGCCAGCAGCAGGTGTCTGATCTGCTGGAAGAGGCCGATTTCCCGCCGCCGGACGGCTGGAAACCGGCGGTCGATTTTGCCGGTCGCGTGCTCGAGGAGTTGCCGCGCTCCAAGGTCTCCGTCTCGGCGGGGCGGGTGCACATCAAGGCAATGACCGACAGCGAGGCCGACAAACGCGAGATCGAACGCGACCTGCGCCGCCGGGTGCCCGATGCGGTGGACCTGAGCCTCGATCTTTCCGCGCCGCGTCCGGTGATCACCCCCTTCACTTTGCGCTTCGTGATGGATGACGAGGGCATCCGCTTCGATGCCTGTTCCGCCGATACCGAAGAGGCGCGCACGAAGATTCTGGAGGCGGCCAAGGTCGCGGGGTTTGATGGTCAGGCGCAGTGCCGCATCGGTCTGGGCGTGCCATCGCGCCGCTGGGGCGACGCCACCGCTATGGGCATCCGCGCGCTGGCCGAGCTTGGCGGCGGGTCGGTGACGTTCTCCAACGCGGATGTGGCGCTGGCCGCGCCCGAAGGCACCGAGCAGCAACTCTTTGACAAGGTGGTTGGCGAGCTCGACACCGATCTGCCGCAGGTCTTTGCGCTGCATGCAACGCTGCCCGAAACACCCGAAGCAGGCGATCAGGGGCCGCCCGAGTTCACCGCCACGCTCTCGCCGCAGGGCGCGGTGCAATTGCGCGGACGGATCAATTCCGACCTCTCGCGCGAGACGGCGGACAGTCTGGCCAAAGCGCTCTTCGGTTCGGACAAGGTCTATACCGCCGCCCGTGTCGCCGAGGGGCTGCCGACCGGATGGGCGACCCGCGTTCTGGCCGGGCTTGAAGCGATGGGCGAACTCAGCAATGGCGCCCTGCGCATCACGCCTGATCTGGTCCGTATCTCGGGCGACACCGGCAACCCGGACGCCAATGCCGAGATCTCGGCGCTGCTGGCCGAGAAGCTGGGCGATGGTAGCGACTTTGAGATCGATGTGACCTATCTGGAAAAGCTGGACCCGGCCTTGGCGATCCCGACGCCGGAGGAATGCGAGGCGCAGATCGTCGAGATCATCGGCGACCGCAAGATCAGCTTTGAGCCGGGCTCGGCCAACCTTGATGCCTCGGCCAAGGACATCATGGATGAGCTTGCCGAGCTTCTGAAGATCTGCGGCGACATCCCACTGGAAATTCAGGGCCACACCGACAGTCAGGGCCGCGAGTCGATGAACGAGGCGCTGAGCCGCGACCGGGCGCAATCGGTGCTCGACGCGCTGCGCAACCGCCGTGTGCTGACCTCCAGCTATCGCGTCAAAGGCTATGGCGAAACCACGCCGATTGCGGATAACAGTACAGAAGAAGGCCGCGAGGCAAACCGCCGGATCGAATTCAAGCTGATCCCACCTGAGCCGACCGAGGATGCGCCGGCTGATGGCGAAACGGACGGCGACACGGCGGACACGCAGGCCGACGGCGCAGAGCAGGCGCAGGACGAAACGCAAGGTCAGGACGCCGCTCAGGCAGAGGCGGCGCCGGACGAGGCAGGGCAAGACGGTCAGGAACCGCAGGAAGGGGCAGAGGAATGAACCGGACGGAATTCGTGATTGCCACGGCGATCATTCTCTTCGTGGCATTCTGCTTGGGTTGGTTCGCCAACTGGCTGGTGCACCGCTTCAAGCGGGTGGCGCAGGCCGACGTCGACCAGCTTGAGAAGATGAGCAAGGAACTGCACGAGGCCGAAGAGACCCGTGATCAGGCCATCACCTACCTGCAGCAGCGCGAGGCCGAACTGACCAATCAACTGGCCCAGACCGAAGCCGAGCTTTCAGCGGCGATGGAAGGCCTGCGCGAAGCGCGGCACGAGGCCGAGGACCTGCGCAGCATGCTCGAGCGCAGCAAGGGCACCGTCTGACAGCGCACTGGCCCCGCCGAACCGTCGGGGCCGGGCACGACGATCTTTCTCAGTAAATTGCTGTTTTTGCAGATTTCTTGCGCAGAGATGCCGATCGGCGCGTAGGGCGGTACCGCTGGGATCGGGCTGCCCAAAAGTTGCCTCAAACTCTCCCTAACCAGAGACGATTTCCGGCGCAGACCCGTTTGGGTGGTGTTGGCTGCGCCTATGTGCGGGGCTGTGTGAAGGGTATTTGGTATGACGACCTATGCAGTGACGCGCGACAACTGGAATGACCCGGCCTTCTGGGCCGGCATCTCCGAAGCCTCGGGCGGGCACACGCTTGATCTGTCTGCCTTGCCCGAAGAATTCGGCATCGAGTTCGATCAGGCCAATCTCGTGCTGTTTCTCAACCACGGCGGCGGCAGTTTCATGGTCGGCGATGCCACCGCCCCGGCCGCCTTCGACGCGCAGCTTGGCGGCAGCACCGAGTGGAGTTTCTTTGCGGCGGTGACCGGCAGCGCCGGGCAGGACACGCTGGGGGGCGGCGCTGAAGATGACGCGCTGGACGGCGGCGCAGGCGGCGACAGCCTGCTCGGCCATGCGGGCGATGATTTCATCACCGGCGGTGCAGGCAATGACACGATCTATGCGGGCGCGGGCGCCGACACGGTGATCGGCGGCGCTGGCGACGACTCGATCTCCGGCAATGAGGGCGGCGATTCGCTGATCGGTGGCGCGGGCAGCGACTCACTCTATGGCCAGCACGGCGACGACTACGTCAGCGGCGGCGATGGCGACGACACGCTCGAGGGCAACGAGGGCAACGACACGCTGATCGGCGGCGCGGGCAACGACTGGATGCGCGGCTCCTACGACGATGATGAGCTATGGGGCGGCACCGGCGACGACTACTACTGGGGCGGCTGGGGTGACGACACCTTCCACATCGAGAACGACTTCGGCAACGATACGGTTGATGCCGAAGGGGTCGATGAAACCGTCGGCGACACGCTCGATCTGTCTGCGGTCACCGACGCGCTGCGCGTCGATCTGAGAAATGTGACCCCGGGCATCGGCAACGTCTCCGACGGCACCTCCACGCTGATCTACGAGGAGATCGAAACCATCATGTTGGGCGCGGGCGTCGACACGCTGGTGCTGGTCGACGGTGGCGGACGCGATGCGGTGACCGATTTTGCGGCGCCCACCGATCTGGGGGGCGGGAGTTACGCCGAGAATGATCTGCTCGACGTCTCGGGCCTGACCGGTGATGACGGCGCGCCGGTGGATACCGGCGACGTCACTGTCACCGACACGCTTGGCGATGGCACAGGCGATGCGGTGCTGGGCTTTCCCGGTGGCGTGTCGCTGACGCTGGTTGGCGTGCTTGCCGCGCAGGTCGCCTCGGCGGCACAGCTCGAGGCGCTCGGCATCCCCGCGGCGGTCCCGGCGGCGGACGGCGAAGGCACGGCAAGCACCGATTCTGAAGGCGGAGAGACCGAGGCGGGGGGCACGGGCAGCGGCGGGTCGGAAACTGGCGAAACGGATACCGGCGGTACCGAAACGGGCGGAACAGACGACACAGCGCCCGCCGCGGACTTGCCGCAGATCGACGGCGCGTTCGAGTTCGAGGCCAGCATCCGCTTTGACGACCTGTCGGGCGCGCAGGTGCAGCGGGTCTTTGAATTTGGCGGCGCCGGCGAGGATCGGATCAGCTTTGGCCAGCTTGGCCCCAGCAGCGCCGTGATCTTCGAGATCATTCAAGACGATGCCACGTGGATGGTGGTGGCCGAAGAGGCGCTCTCCGAAGGCGAGACGGCGGTCTGGACCGTCGGCGTCGATGACACCGGCTTTATGTATATCGACAAGGATGGCGTGCAGGTCGCCGAGGGTGACGGGGTTGTGCCTTCCGATGCCGAGCGGCTCGACAATCAACTTGGCGGATCGGGCGACGCGGCGCTGATCGGCGAGATTGCCGACGTCTCGATCGCGCAGGGGAACGAGGTATGGACGTCCGACGGCGAGGAGGCGGGCGCGGCAGGTGATGCCGAAACCGGCGCGGATACAGGCTCTGGCACAGGAACGGATGCCGGCACCGATCCCGGAACAGGCTCAGGTACGGACACCGGTGGAACCGACACGGGCGGTGGCGGGGCCGACACCGGAGCAGACGCGCCCGGCGGTGACGCAGGCGCTTTGCCGCAGATCGACGGTGCCTTTGAGTTCGCGGCGACGCTCCGTTTCGACGACATCACAGAGGCTCGCGACCAGCGCGTGTTCGAATTCGGCGGCGACGGAGAAGACCGCATCACCTTTGGCCAGCTGGGCCCAAGCAGCGCTGTGCTCTTCGAGATCGTGCAGGATGGGGTGACGGCGCTGATCGTCGCTGAAGATGCGATCACCCAAGGCCAGACCGCCGACTGGATGGTCGGCGTCGACGCCAGTGGCTTTATGTATGTGGAAAAGGATGGTGTGCAGATTGCCGAGGGCGATGGCGTTGTGCCCGCAAACACCGCTCGGCTGAGCAACCTTCTTGGCGGAGAGGGCAGCCGATCTTTGCACGGCGAGATGACCGGGGTCTCGGTGACACAAGGCAGCTCCGTCTGGACGCCCGAAGCCGGCGCCACCGAGGTTGCGCCTGATGACACGGCGGATGAGCCTGCTACCGACACAAAGCCCCACGCAGAAGAGGATGCCGAAGCCGATGGCATCCTGCCGCAGATCGACGGGGCTTTCGAGTTTTCGGCCACCTTGCGCTTTGACGACATCACCGAGGCGCGGGGCCAGCAGGTGTTCGAATTCGGCGGTGCCGGGGAGGATCGCATCGCCTTTGGCCAGTTGGGCCCAAGCGATGCCGTGGTCTTTTCCGTCAGCCAAGGCGGCAGCACGCATTACGTTGTCGCCGAAGAGGCCATCACCGCGGGCGAGACGGCCGATTGGACGGTCGGCGTGGATGCGGGCGGCCACATGTATGTCGAAAAAGACGGTGCGCAGATTGCCGAGGGCGATGGCGTGGTGCCTACAGGGAGCGCGCGGCTGAGCAACCTGCTCGGCGGGCGCGGCGACAGTGCGCTTCAGGGCGAGATCGCCGACGTCAGCGTGACGCAGCCGGGCAGCGTCTGGACGCTGGATGGCGATGGCGCGGCGCATCTGCAGCTGACTGGCACTGAAGCCGACGAGCATCTGCAAGGTGGCGACGGGGCCGAGACGCTGATCGGGGGCGGCGGAGACGATACGCTCACCGGCGGCGACGGCGCGGATGTCTTTGGGCTTGGGGCCGTGGCGGGCGACGTCACCATCACCGATTTCACGCAGGGCGATCAGATCGACCTGTCGCAGATCGGCGCATGGCAAGACGGCGCCGCGCTCATGGCGGCACTCTCGCAGGAGGATGGCACGGCGACGCTCAGTTTCGATATCGACGGCGACGCACAGGCACTTGCGGTGTCGTCTGAGGAGGATCTCGAAGAAGACGACTTCCTGCTCTGATCTGAGCGCGGACCACCACGGCTTGGCAAGGCCGGGGGCACGTGGTTCACTCGCCGCGCCACTTGGAAAGGACCCCGATGCGACCGCTGCCCCATCTTCGTGCCATGCAGGCGTTCGAGGCGGTAGGCCGTTGCGGCTCTGTGGGGCGCGCAGCGCAGGAACTTGGCGTATCGTCAGGCGCGGTGAGCCAGCAGGTCCGGCGGCTAGAAGAGCATCTTGGTCTGGCCTTGCTGGAACGGCGCGGGCGACAGCTTGAACTGACCAGCTGGGGGCGGATTTACCATGCCGAGCTAAGCAAGGGCTTTGCCCAGCTTGACCACGCCGGCGCCGCGCTGGCGCGGGCGCGCAATGGCCTTGGGTTCGTGATCAGCTCGCTGACGACGGTCACCAACAAATGGCTCGGCCCGCGGCTGTTCGAATGGACGGCGGCCAACCCCGGCGCGCCGGTGCGTCTGATGGGCACCGAGATCGAGCCCGATTTGCATCGCGACAATGTCGATTTCCGCCTCTACTTCGATGACCAGCCCCCGCATGAGCACTACGCCGAGTTGTTCACCGACCGCATCGTGCCCGCCTGCGCCCCCGCGCTGCTGGCCGGACGCGATCTGCAGCAGCCAGAGGATATCTTTGAGTTTCCGCTGCTCGAGATCGTTTGGACCGAGAGTTTCGCCGCTCATCAGGTGCCGGGGTGGAGCGAATGGGCGGTGCATTGCGGTCTGCGGCCGCCGCCGTCCTCGGCGCGGCCCGGCCTGACCTTTGCGCTGTCGTCCAGTGCCATCGACGCCGCGGTGTCCGGGCGCGGCTTTGTGCTGGGGCAGCTGGGGATGATTGGCGAAGAGCTGGCAAATGGGCGGCTGGTTGTGCCCTTCGATCTGCGCATGCCGCTTGCGGTGCCCTACGGGCTGGCGTGGGATCGTGCCTCGCTGGAGAAACCCAAGGGCCGCGCCCTGCGCGATTGGCTTCTGGCGCAAGGGCGGCGGCAGCAACAGCTGTGTTCCGAGCCCGGGGTGTAGCCGGGCGGTCTCGCTCAGATCGTGGCGAAGCGCGAGGCAGAGCCCGTCTGGCGCGATTGCAGGCGCGCCAGCAGCGCCTGCCATCCCAGCACCGTCGCCTCATGCGGCAGCTCGCTTGGCAGCCGCGCGGCGCTGGCTGGGGCTCCGAGCACATCGCTCAGCGCGCGGCTCCACGCGGGCACCGAAAGGTCGGCCACTTCGATCGTCTCGGCGCTCATCTGCTCGGCCAGCCCATCGCGCCCGGAAAGCAGAACCTGACGCCCTGCGACCTGCGCCTCTTGGGCGATGAGGCCATAGGGCTCCCAGCGGGAGGGCATCGCGATGGCGTCGGAGAGGCGCAGCGCGGTCCGCACCGGCACCCAGCCATGCAGGGTGATGCGTGGATCGTACCGCGCCAGCGCGCGCAGTTCTGCGCGCTGCGGGCCAGTGCCGTAAATGTCGAGCCGCGCATCCCGGGCCGAGACCTCGGAGAAGGCCTGGATCAAGATGTCGTAGCCCTTTTGCCGGTGCAGGGTTCCGATCGCACCGATGCGGCGCACCGGGCCGACGGGGGAGGGCAGAGCCGTCAGCCGCGACATGTCGCTGCACGGCGGGATCACCGAAAGCTGGCTGACCGGCACCAGCGCATGGCGGCGCATCCAGCGCGCCTGCGCCTGACTGACCGCGACGACTTGGTCGAACATCGAGAACGCGCTGCGCAGCGAGGCCCGCAGGCGGCCACGGCGCCGGGTGTTGGCGGCCAGCAGACCCTCGCAATGGTCGTGCTCGATGTGGACAAGCATGGCGCCGGGATGGCGCGCGCGCAGAGCCATCAGCCCGGGCAGGCTGCGCCACGACAGCGGCAGATGCGAGACGATCACGTCCGCCTCCAGACGCGTGGCGCCGGCAGCATAGCGCGAAACCTGAACCACTTGCTGGTCGGCCATTGCGCCGAGCGCAGCATCACTTTTCAGAAACGCAAGATAGCGGGCAAGCCCGGTGCCGGCGCGATCGTCATGAAGATGGGCTATGCGAAGCATTGGCTGGTCTCCAGGCGAAGGGTGTATCAGACAGACGTGCCGCGCCGAGACGCGGGATCACGGCTGCAGACGGCGGAATTCGAGGTCGTCAGCGACAGGCGTAGGACCCGGCTGGCCATCGCGAGTGTGCGGCGCGGCTCTTCCAACAGGGGGGCCGCAGAGACCGAAAGCGCGCTGCGCAGCAGTGCCGCGGCCCCAGACCTGTCCTTGCGGCCAAGCGCGTGGTGGGCGAGGTGACGGTACTGATAGGCGCGGGCGCTGCGCAGATGACGGCCAAAAAAGTGACGATCCAGCACCGCAAGCTTGGCCACCATGCGCTCCCATGCGGCAAGATGCTTGTCGGTGCAGGCGGCGCTTGTCCCCGCGGGGACACGGCAGCGGCTGAGCACGCCGGGGATGCCAGCGATCTCCCAGTCCGTGGTCAGCGCGAAGCGCAGCCAGCATTCGATGTCGTCACACTGGCGGAAGGTCTCGTCGAACCACCAGTCGCGCTCGGTCTCTTGCGGGGGCCGGAAAGCCAGACCGCAGAGCGCCGCGCGGCGGAACATGGCGGTCGAGCCATTGCCCACCGGGTTGCGCCGGAACACCCGCGCCGCGCCTGTGCCGCGCAGCGGCGGCATGTTCTTCATGCCGGTCGGCGCACCGCACGCGTCAAGCAGTTCAAACCCCGCATAGCTCAGGCCGAGGCCGGGGTTGGTTTCGAACTGCAGCACATGTTCGGCCAATTTGGTCGGATTCCACAGATCGCCCGCATTGCAAAAGCCGATGTAGCTGCCGCGGGCGGCGGCGATGCCGCTGTTGCGGGCGCCAGCCATTCCGCGGCTGCGTTGGCGCAGCACGCGAATCCGCAGATCGCCGAGCGAGTCGGCCAAATCGGCGGTGCCATCGGTCGAGCCGTCGTCGACCACGATGATCTCGAGATCGGGACGGCTTTGCGCGCAGAGGCTGCGGAGCGTGGGCTCCAGCCTGTCGGCGGCGTTGTGGGCCGGAACGATGATCGAGGCGCAGGGCATTGGCGAGGCTCCGTCGCTCAGCGCGAGAGAAGCGCGCAGCGCAGCGAGCGCGGCAGCAGCGAGGCGATGAGCGCGCCGGTCAGCACCCGCACGCCGGAGAACGGATTCGAAAACCAGCCCGAGGGGCAGGCGGCGCAGCAGTAAAGACCGAGGCGCAGCGTCTGAAGGCCCGGGGCACCCATACGCAGGGCGCGGCCCGCCAGTTGCCGCATGTAGCTGGCCTCGATCCGCGCATCGCTGCGGACGCCGTAGCGCGCGGCACTGGTCAATGCGACCGAGCGGCCTGCGGCCATGCCTTCGAGGTCGGTCGAAAGGCTGTTGGCCGAGCAGCGGTAGTCGACCAGCACTTCATCCAGACCAATGACCGAGGCGCCATCGCCGACCAGACGGATCAGCCACTCAAGGTCGGCATTGTGCACCATGTCGGTGTTGAACCCGCCGCTGGACAGGAAGCTCTCGAGGCGGATCGCCACGTTCGAGAGGGTGCACACGGGATCGTCGCTCAGCAGCGCGTCGACCGTAAGTGACGCTTCGGGCTTGACCGAAAGGCCGATGCGTTTCTGGCCGTGGTACATCGCCACACGGGCGTGGCAGGCGTCGATGCCCTCGTCGTCGAAAACCGCGTCGAGACGTTCAAGCTTTTCCGGATGCCAGGTGTCGTCGGCGTCGAGGAAGGCGATGATCTCGCCATCGGCCTCGGCCAGCGCCATGTTGCGCGCCGCGCTGGGGCCGACGCCGCTGTTCTTCATCAGGCGAAACCGCAAGTCGATCCCGGCCATCGCGGCGACGATCAAGCGGGTGTCATCGGTCGACCCGTCGTCGATGATCAGCGCCTCCCAATCGCCCTCGGTCTGAGCCAGAAGGCTGTCGAGCGTGTCCGCGATGGTGTCTGCGGCGTTGAAGCAGGGAATGACGACGGAAAAACGGGGCATCTTCGAACAACCTTCTCTGCGAACAGGACCGGGTGAAAACTCGTTAAACAGATCACTGGGCAACCACCGGCCCATGCCCTCTTGTAGCGGGGCAGGGTGGGGGCTGTCCTCCGCTCCGGAGGGGAGGAGAATGGGGCAAGCGGTGAGAGCCCTATCCGTCCGGGTAGGGTTCAGCGCGGGGCGACCCGCCAAGACGCCGAAACAGCGGCTCCGGTGAGTCGGATTATTGAGCTTAAGCGATTGAGGCGAAAAAGAAATGCGGCGGCCCAATGGCCGCCGCATTTGCTGTGCTGTGCGGTCGTCGCGGCGGTGTCAGGCGGCTTCCAGCCGCGCCTCCAGCGCCGCCCGGCTGTCGCGCCAGAGCGTGCGCAGCGCGGCCAATTCCTCGGGCGTGGGCTGCTCTCCCATCTTCACCTGCGTCTCGACACGGCCAAGCGCGCGGCGCAGCGCCTCGACGCCGAAGGGGCCGCAGGACCCGGCGCATTGGTGCGCGACCGGCGCAAGATCGGGATCGTCGGGTGCGGTTTCGGCCAGCGCTTCGATGGTCTGGTCCATTTCGGCGAAGAAACGATCCAGCAGCTTGCCCGCAGCGGCACGGGGAATCTCGGTCAGGAAGGCATTGAGCCGCGCCTCGTCGAGCAGGTCGGTCGCTGGCTGCGCCGCCGGAGCGGCGGGCTTTGGTGCGATCTCGGAGTTTGCGGGAGCTTCTTGCTGCAGTTTGGCTGGAGCCGGTGCAGAAATGTCGGGATCGCAGGGCACGTCGGTTTCATTGTCGCTGCCCGTCACCTCGGCGAGCGTGCGCATCAGCAAAGGCCTGTCGATCGGCTTTGTCAGGCAGGCGGTCATGCCGACCTTGTGGAAGCGCGCGCGTTCCTCGGGCAACGCGTGAGCGGTGAGGGCAATGATCGGCACCTCGGCAGAGGCGCCGCCGGAACTGCGGATGTGGCTGGTGGCAGTGGTGCCGTCCATCACCGGCATCGAAATGTCCATCAAGATCACATCGAACCGGCGCAGCGCGGCGCAATCCACACCGGTCTGGCCGTTTTCTGCGATGCTGACCGTGTGCCCCTCGGTTTCGAGCATTTCGCGCACGATGAAGCGGTTGATCTCGTTGTCCTCGACCAGCAGCACGTCAAGCGGGCGCTGCGGCTTGTCGGGGCAGGTGCTGGGCTCTTCGGGGTCGGCATCGTATTCGGGCGCCGGTTCGAGCGGCACGCGGATCCAGAACAGGCTGCCCTCGCCGGGTTCGCTCTCGGCGCCGATCTCGCCGCCCATCAGGCGCATGAAGCGCCGGGCGATCCCAAGGCCAAGGCCGGTGCCGCCGGATTCACGCGCATAGGAGGAATCCAGCGTCTCGAAGTCCTGAAAGATACGCGCGAGGTCCTTCTCGGCGATGCCGATACCGTTGTCGATCACCCGGAACTCCACTTCGGAGCGGGCCGCATCGAGGTATTCGACCTCGATCTCGACAGAGCCGTCGCGGGTGAATTTCAACGCGTTGCCGACAAGGTTCAGCAGCACCTGCCGCAGTCGCCGCGCATCGCCGATGGCGCCATCGCCTTCGGGGCCGCACCAGCGCCAGTGCAATTCGTTGCCATAGGTCTGCGCCAGAGGCTGCGCGGTTTCGACCAGCCCGCTGAGCAGACGGTTTATCGAGAAGGGCGCCTCGTCGGCCTTCATCTTGCCAGCCTCGAACTTCGCGAGGTCAAGCACGTCGTTGACCAGTTCCAGCAGCAGCCGGCCCGAGCTTTGCATGCGGTCGAGCAGATCGGTCTGCCGGGCCGACAGGCTGTGGTCGCGCATTAATTGCATCGCGCCAAGAAGACCGTTCAGCGGGGTGCGCATCTCGTGGCTCATCACCGCGAGGAATTCCGACTTCGTGCGTTCGCCGGCCAGTGCACGGTCGCGTGCGTCGGTCAGCTGTTCCTCGGCTTCCTTCCAGTTCGAGATGTCGCGAATGTAGAAGACATAAAGCGCGTTTTCCGCATCGGCACGGTCCGCCGAGATCTCGGCAGGGAATAGCGTCGCGTTGCGGTTCTGCAGGGTGATCTCGAAATGCTGCTCTTCGGGGCGCGGGCGGCGGTGCTCTTCGAGGAAGCTCAGGGCGCCAAGCTGGTGCTTGGCAAGGTTTTCGAGCGGCACCATCAGTTCGACGGCAAGACGCCCGACGGCCTCCGCGCGGGTGTAGCCGAACAGCATCTCGGCGGCGGTGTTGAACTCGCGGATCACGCCCACCTCATCGGTCACGACGATGGCGTTGGGCGAGGTCTGCACGATGGTCTTCATCCGTGTGCTGGCGAACTGCAGCGCGTCGGCGCGCTTTTGCGCGAGCCGGAACAGCCGGAACATGGCGTAGGCCAGCAGCGTCAGCCCGACGAACAACGCCAGCAGCACCGCCGCGATGTAGATCATCAGTTCGGTAATACCCTCGCGGCGCGCATCCGACACTTCGGCAAAGGCCGAGAGCGCGGCGAGCGAGAAGGCACGGACGTCGGCGGAAACGCTTTCAGACTGCGCAAGGACCTCGGGCACCTCGGCCATCAGCGCCTCGTCCGGGCCGTCGATCAGCGGCACGGTGTTTTCGAGGAAATCCAGCACCCGCATCCGCGGCGCCGAAGACTGAAGCGACTCGCGGAGCGAGTGGAACACCCGCCCGCTGCTCATGGTGACCATGCGACTATAGAAGATGTCGAACCGGCGCCGCACGTCCTGAAGCGCCTCGGGGTCGTCCTGCGCCTCTTTCAGCGCGAGGCGAAACTGCAGGAACTCGACATCCGCTTGCGCGAGGCTCCACTGCAGGTTGTCGGAGTTGGCGACCGAGAAATCGTCGATCTCTCGCAGGACAAGCCACCCAAGCCAGACCACGAGCCCGACGCAGAGCACGAGGGCGGATACCGCGCCGCCGGTCTGGACAAGCGTTGCACGACTTTGGGTTGAAGTGTCATCGGACAAGGTCAACTTAATCATGCCTCCAAGGGCATGAACCGCGCGCCCTAGTCAAGCACGATGATGCGGTCCAACTGCCAGATTGCGCGCGAGTAGATCTGCTCGGTCTGATATTCGGGGTTCTGGTCGAACGGGTAGACGATCCAAAGCGGGCCCTTCTGACGCACCGGCATCGTCTCGCCGTTGTTGAGGAAAGCAATCATCGGGCCATCGTCGACCCAGTCCTCGCGCGGGATCTCGACCGCGTAATCGTTGATTGCCGTGGCCTTCATCACGTCGCCCTCGGCACCGACCAGTTCCATCAGGTCACTGAGTTGCACACCGGTGAACGTCTGATCGCCGTCGGTCCAGATCGTCTTCGTGGTGAAGGTGCGGGTGTCGAGGCCTTCGAGCATCTCGAAATCGAAGGTCGCGGTCTCATCAACGTTGGTATTGGTGATCGCACCGCTGACAACCAGCAGTGGCTCGCCCTCGGGCATGGGCAGATCTTCCGCGACCACGGGCGTGGCGAGGACGGCAAAAGCTATCACGGCGCGCAGAGGCGAGAGAAGAGACATGGGGCGACTCCTTGGTGCGTCGTCGAATACTGTCATACGCGGCGCCGAAGCGGTATCGGGGCAATGGTAGGGTTCGCTATCCGTCCGGGTAGGGCGTCTAGAAAGCGCCCATAGCCCGCTTTTTCATCGGGCGCAGCCCATGCCGTAGCGGCGGCTCGAATCTTGCTGGCCGACATTGGCCACTCGATACAGAGTGTTAGCGGAAATTAGCCCAAAACACGTCAAGGTAGAACATGGCACGGAGGCCACACGCCGCGTTTTGTCCTTAATTTAACCGTAATCCGGCGACAGATTTGCTATTTGTTTAGAGAATGATGACCGGCGATTCGTCGGAGTATTTCGGGAGACGGGACATGATGGCTCAGCAGGCGGCCCAGACGTTAACCAGACCGGCCAATGTGCTGCGGGTATTGATCGCCGACGACCATGACCTGCTGCGCGACACGCTGCAGATCTTTCTGGAGGGCGAGGGCACCTTCGAGACGGTCTGCGTTGCCAGCTATTCCGAGGCCGAGGCGCTGGTGAAGGCCGGCGAGCAGTTCGACCTTGTTCTGCTCGATTATTCGATGCCGGGCATGAACGCCCTCGACGGGTTCCATAAGATGAGCGCGCTGGACGGGGCGCACCGCGTGGCGATCATCTCGGGCACCGCCAGCCGCGACGTCGCCGAAAAGGTTCTTGAATCCGGCGCCGCCGGGTTCCTGCCCAAGACACTGTCGGCCAAGTCGCTGGTCAACGCCGTGCGCTTCATGGCGATGGGTGAGCAATATGCGCCGCTTGATTTCATGCGTCAGGAAGAGGCCGCGCAGAGCCACCCGATGGCCGACCGCCTGTCACCGCGCGAGCTGGAAGTGCTCGAAGGGCTGACGCAGGGTAAATCCAACAAGGAGATTGCCCGCGATCTCGACATCCGCGAGCCGACGGTGAAGCTGCACGTGAAAACGCTGTATCGCAAGATCGGCGCCTCGAACCGGACGCAGGCCGCCATGCTGGCCAAGGAAGCAGGGCTGTTCTGACGCCCCACCCGACCTTCTGAGCAAGTTCGACGCGCCGGCATTGTCCGGCGCGTTTGCTTTTCTGCGGCAGGCTGCAGGCACCCTGACGTGGGCCGGTGTGGTCGGCAGCCCGCCGCCTGCGTCATCGAAACGTCATGCAGGGTAAATCAAAACGTCATGCAGCGTAATGCGAAGTGTCACAGACGCGGCTTAGGGGCTGCGGTCAGACAACGCCTGACCAATGAGGGACACAATGATCAAGCTTGCAGCAGGGACGACCGTCTTCGCACTCACCGCCTCCACCGCGCTCGCGGCCACCGACATCAGCTGGTGGCACGGCATGGGCGGCCGCAACGGTGAAGTGATCAACGAGATTTCGCAGCAGTTCAATGACGCGCAGGACACCTGCAACCTGACGCCGATCTCGCGCGGCACCTACGAAGAGGCGCTGTCGTCGGGCATCGCCGCCTTCCGTTCGGGCGAGCAGCCGAACATCCTGCAGGTGTTCGACGCTGGGGCCGCCACCATCATCGCCGCCAAAGGCGCGACGATCCCCGCCGAAGACCTGATCACCGGCGCGGGCGAAGAGTTCAACCGTGACGACTTCATCGCCGGCGTGCGCAATTTCTATGCCGACAGCGACGGCAAGTTCATCGGCATGCCGTTCAACTCTTCGGCGCCGATCCTCTATTACAACACCGCCGCATTCGAAGAAGCCGGTGTCGAGCCGCCGAAAACCTGGGAAGAGTTTGAAGAGGTCGCCCCGGCCCTGCGCGACGCCGGCTACCTGCCGATGACCGCCTCGCAGCTGACCTGGATGATGGTCGAGAACTTCAAGTCGCGGAACAACCAGCAGTTCGCCACCAACAACAACGGCTACGACGGCACCGACGGCACCGAGATCATCGTCAACGACGAGAACCAGGTGATGATGTTCGAGAAGCTGAAGGCATGGGCCGACGACGGTCTCTTCGGCTTCTACGGCGCGGGCTGGGCTGACAATCTCAAGCCCTTCGAAGAGGGTGAGGCCGCCATGTGGATCGGCTCGTCGGGCAGCTTCGGCGGCCTGCAGCAATCGGCCGACTTCGACTTCGACGCCGTCTACATGCCCTATTGGGACAGCATCGAGGGCGCCGGCACCCAGAGCTTCATCGGCGGAGCCGCGCTGTTCGCCATGGCCGGCAAATCCGAAGAGCAGAACAACTGCACCGCGCAGTTCTTCACCTTCCTGACCTCGCCCGAGACGCAGGTCTACTGGCACAAGAACACCGGCTACGTGCCGATCACCGAGGCCGCCTACGAGATGGCTAAGGGCGAAGGCTATTACGACGAGCAGCCGGTGGCCGAAGTCGGCATTCAGCAGCTGATGCTGGAGGGCGGCGAGTGGTCCAAAGGCTACCGTCTGGGCTTCTACCCGCAGATCCGCACAGTGATGGAGCGCGAGTTCAACAACATCTTCTCGGGTGAGACCGACGTGAAAGCCGCGTTCGACACCATCCAAGAAGAGGGCAACGCGCTGCTCGAGCGCTTCGCCAAGACCGCCAACTAAGACCGGCCCTGCCGCGTTCAGGGGCCCCGGGCGGATGTCCGGGGCCCCGCTGCCGTTGACGCGCCATGCAGGCGCACAGCCCGATCAGGACACAGCCCGTGACCGATACTCCCATGACCTTGCCAAGGGCCGAGCGCACCGCCCTGGACCGCTTGCGCGCGTGGTGGAGCGGCGACGCCGCCACCCCCGTCAAGCGCGTGCAGTTCGACCGCCCGTTGACCCCGTGGCTCTTTCTTCTGCCGCAGCTCGCTGTGGTGGTGATCTTCTTTTACTGGCCCTCGGTGCAGGCCGTGACCTCCTCGTTCTACATCGAGGACCCGTTCGGCTTTGGCGCGACCTTCGTCGGGATGGAAAACTACACCGATGCGCTGAGCAGTTCGGGCTACCTCTCGACCGCCGCCTTCACCGCCTTCTTCTGCGTCGTGGTGACCGCGCTGGCGCTCGGCATCGGGCTGCTGCTGGCGGTCAAGGCCGACAAGGTGATCCGCGGCGCCGAAACCTACAAGACACTGCTGATCTCGGTCTACGCCATCGCGCCGCCGGTGGCCGGGCTGATCGGCATGATGTTCTTCGACATGCACATGGGACCGCTGAAGGACCTCGCCGCATTCTTCGGCTACGACCTGCGCGTCGGCATCAACTACTGGGACACCGCCACAGCGCTCATCGTGATCGCCGTGTGGAAGCAGATTCCCTACAACTTCATCTTCTTTCTGTCTGGGCTGCAGTCGGTGCCCGTCTCGGTGCGCGAGGCGGCGCTGATCGACGCGCAATCCGGCTGGCGCCGGTTCAAGGACATCACCCTGCCGCTGCTCGCCCCGACCGCCTTTTTTCTGCTGGTGATCAACATCACCTACACGATGTTCGACACCTTCCCGATCATCGACGTCATCGTGAAGGACAAGCCCGCCAACAACCCGATGACGCTGGTCTACAAGGTCTATCTCGACGGGTTCAAAGGCAATGACATCGGCGGCAGTTCGGCGCAGTCGGTGATCTTGATGATCGTCGTGGCGCTGCTGACGGTGCTGCAGTTCCGCTTCCTCGAACGCCGCGTGCATTACGGGTGACGCCATGCAGAAAATCAAACCCCTCGACCACCTGATCCTGATCCTCGGCGCGCTGTTCCTGTGTACGCCGGTGGTGATGGCGCTGATGTCCTCGACCCATGCGGCGATCGACATCCATTCCAACGGTCTCTACCTCCCCCCCGGCACCCACGGCGCCGAGACCTACGGCAAGGTGCTGACCCACCGCGGCGGCTTTACCGGCGATGTCACCGGCCTGTTGATGCTGGGCAATTCGATGATCATGGGCCTTGGCTTTGCGATCGGGAAGATCGTGTTGTCGATGATGGCCGCCTACGCGCTGGTCTACTTCCGCTTCCGCTTTGCCACGCTGATGTTCTGGGCGATCTTCGCAACGCTGCTGCTGCCGCTGGAGGTGCGCATCGTGCCGTCCTATCAGGTGATGTCCGAGCTGCACCTGCTGAACACCTACACCGGCCTGATCGTGCCGCTGCTGGCCTCGGCCACGGGCACCTTCTTTTTCCGGCAGTTCTTCCGCTCGGTGCCCGACGAGTTGCTGGAAGCGGCGCGGATCGACGGCGCCGGCCCGGTGAAGTTCTTCATCGACGTGTTGGTGCCGCTGAGCAAGACCATGATGGCGGCGATCTTCATCATCATGTTCATCTACGGCTGGAACCAGTACCTCTGGCCGCTGCTGATGACCACGGACGAGAGCTTCTACACGCTCATGCGCGGCATCAAGTCGATCCTGCAGGTCTGGGTCGGCAGCCAGATCCCCGATTACAACGAAGCCTTTGCCCTCGCTGTGCTGGCAATGGTGCCCCCGGTTGCCGTGGTGGTCATCTTCCAGCGCATGTTCATCAAGGGCCTGACGGAAAGTGACAAATAATGGCTGAGCTTACCCTCAAGTCGGTCGGAAAGACCTATGGCGGCAGCGCGCAACCCGCGGTCGCCGACGTGAACATCGACATCAAGGACGGCGAGTTCATCGTGCTGGTCGGCCCGTCGGGCTGCGGCAAGTCCACGCTGCTGCGCATGGTGGCCGGGCTGGAGACGGTGACGCAGGGCGACGTGCACATCGGCGGTCGCCGGGTGAACGAGTTGGACCCGGCCGCGCGCGACATTGCGATGGTGTTTCAGAACTACGCGCTCTACCCGCATATGTCGGTGCGCGACAACATGGCCTATGGGCTGAAGAACCGCGGCGAGAGCAAGACGGTGATCGAGCAGCGCGTCGCTGAAGCCGCGCGAATGCTCGAGCTTGGCCCGTACCTCGACCGCAAGCCGCGTGCGCTTTCAGGCGGCCAGCGCCAGCGGGTCGCCATGGGACGCGCCATTGTACGCCAGCCCGCCGCGTTCCTTTTTGACGAGCCGCTGTCGAACCTCGACGCCAAGCTGCGGGTGTCGATGCGCATGGAAATCCGCAAGCTGCAAAAGCGGCTGGGGACCACGTCGCTCTACGTCACGCACGATCAGCTCGAAGCGATGACGCTGGCCGACCGGCTGGTGGTGCTGAACGGCGGGCGGGTCGAACAGATCGGCGCGCCGCTCGAGGTTTACCGCAAGCCCGCGTCCACCTTTGTCGCGTCCTTTATCGGCGCACCGGCGATGAGCTTGGTCGATGCGCAGATCGCCGGCGGGCAGTTGATGTTCGAAGGGCATAGGCTTGCCGCACTGGGCAATGCCGCCGGAGCGGTCACGCTGGGGCTGCGGGCCGAAGACATCCGCTTTGCCTCCGCGGGTGTGCCGATGCGCGTTGATTACGTTGAAGAACTTGGCGCACAGCGCATCGTTCATGGCAGGGTCGGAGAGCAGGCACTTGCGGTGACCGATACGCATGACGCGCCGCTGGCCGATGTGATGCATCTTGCGATCGATCCGCACAAGCTGCACCTGTTCGATGCGCAGAGCGGCCGCCGGATGGACAAGCGGCTACAGGCCGCGACCGAACCAGCGCAGTAAACAGCACAGGAGTCCGCGCAGTGATCCGCGTGTCAGCACTGGGCCTGCCGGTGCCCTGTGCCGCGGATCATGACGCGGTTGCCGTTCGCATCGATGGGCTGGGCCGAGGCCCGGCCCCGCGCGTTCAGGCGCTACGGGGAATGTGCGGGATAAGGTGAGAGGCTGGACTTCTCCTTCTCTCACCAGCGCCCTTTAATTGCAATGGCTTACGGGGCGCTCGCTGCGCGTTTTGTAGCAGATCTTGGAGGGCGGCTTGTAGCAATTTGGCCACGTCTAGCCGAGAAGAGCGGCCCGTGCTTCTTCAATCGACCACCATGGTCGGCCCGCGTGGATCATGCGATGGCAGTTGGCGCAGACAAGCGCGAGGTCTTTGACGCTGGTCTTCGCGCCTTCGCCGAGAGAGGAGACCGGAACGGTGTGATGGCACTCAATGAAGCCTCGCCCGCGTTCACCATACCTCTCGAAGAAGTCGAAGCCGCAGACTTCACAGCAGAGCTTCCCGGTGTCACGCAGGACGGCGCTCTTCTTCCGCTTCACTAGGTCTCGATTTCGCTCGCGCCGCCGGTGAACGCGAACAAGGAGGCGGCCCTCCGAAGCCTCAAAGTCGTCCTCCTCGTCTACCGAGGGACTGGCCTCCGCGCTCGATGTGTTGGCTAGGATTGCTTGCACCACCTTGCGGAGCTGCTCGCGCGCATTCTCGAACTCGCGCCAGACCGCGACTTCCAGCTTGTTGCCGCGATTTAGACCGACGCGTCCGCGCGCTTGGTAGTCGGGATCATGAGCGCGAAAATTCAGTAGCTTCATCGAGACGCCATTGGCGTTGCGGAGCGTGTCGCTACCAGTGATCCCGAGGGATTTTGCGACCTGGCCAATTTGGAGTGTGAGGTCTTGAACGCTGGCTTTGCCGGGGTCGTGCGACTCTTCGGGGTGGCGGAAGTAGTAGTCCAGAGCGACGAGCAGTTCGTCGCGCGTCCATGCTGGGTTGCGCTTCTTAGCGGCTTCCTCGGTCGCCATCTCGTTTAGTCTCCCACCATATCGACGAGCGGTCCGCCCCGGGCCACTCTACATCTGGGGACAGCTCGCACAAGTTTGTGTCTGGGTGGTCAACGAGTTCGAAAGCTTGACTGATGTCGCAAGCTCGCACGAAGCCGCACGGACCAGACGGGGCCGAAGCATCGGTGGCGATGAAGAATACAAATATTCTCATCCGGCCAATGTGTGAGCCCGAAGGTTAAGTTGGATTTAACAGGCTTTGGCTTGGATAGGTGGGCACGAATAGTGCCCACCAGTATAGCTATCAGGACCCTGGCATTCACATACTGGCGGTGCCGACCCGTGCCGGGTGTTCGAGATCATGCGATCTGCAAGAGCTCCTGCAGGAGCTCATGCCAGTTGGTTCCGCCGGTGCTGGTGCGTTCTGTATTCCGGCGATCGGCCTCCTCTTCGACCTCTTTGAAGAAGCGTATCACCCTCTCGACGTGAGCCAGACGCTTGCGCGCTGCCCGTTCGTCTAACTTGAGCCCTTCTTCGGCGCACACTGCGATGAGTTCGAACTCCCGGGCATAGAAATGCGCCAGCACTGCGTTCCGATCCAGCGACTTCATACGTGCCAGGACGCTTGTCCGAGGCAGATACAAAGCCTTAGTCGCGTCAAAGCGCGCCTTTGAACTCCTAGCGCGCTCGGCCTCCATTTCCCGCCTGATCCGGGATTTCAGGTAGCTCTCGCCGGCCATATAGTTTGGCTTCGGATCCATATACATCTACAGGACCTCCGCTTCAAAAGGCAGGTTCCTGAAGAAAATCAACCGGCGTTCTTCGGGAGCGTAGCCAAGAACGTGTGTCTCGATGGCGTCGAGAACCTCAGCTCCCGCTTTGCCTTCTTCTACCAAGGTGTTGATGGTAGAGATCACGAACTGGCGAGGAGCGAGCAGGTCTCCTGCACCCTGATGAGGGCGGGGTTCTTTAGTTTCAGTCATTTACTAACCTCTAGCGTTGTATCTGTGCGTCGAGACGGGTTGCTTTCCGCGTCTACCGATCTCGACGCCCGCCTTCCGTTTTCTTGGATGGCTTCACTTAGATACTCCGGGCCTTGTGTCGCGTGCCCCCGGCAAAGTGGCGGCTTTTTTTGCCGGTAAGTGTCTGTATGATAATATAAAAGTTCGTGAACTTTGCAGATTTGCAGAAATTCTCGAGGTTTTCGGACCGGGAATGCCTCGTTTACTGCTCACGACTCGCAGTCTTTGCGACAGCCCTCCGGCATGATGCCTGCGGTCGCCATCACCTCTTTGATTGCGCTAACTGGGTCCACCGGGTGCAGCGCGGCTTCAGCGAGATCATGGGCGAGCTTTTCCCAAATCGGGTCGGGGTAGTATGTGTCCTTAATCGTAATGCACGTTGTTGCCAGGGTGTTCAGAGACGTCGCAGCCTCAGGCAGGGGCGCACCTTCTTCGTTCCGAGAGGTTTCGGGCCGGAGCAGGTGGTGAAGCTCGCGCTGAGCCTCGTCGCGCCGCAACGCTGTCTCAACGAAGTCGCTGGGCGGCTTCGCATAGTCGGACAGAGCCGTCTTCTTGATCCTAAAGAGGCGCATGTGGTCGGTATCGGTCGTCATCGTTCTGCCTTTCGCACTCGCCGTCCTTGGCGGTTCACTGCGCACTCGCTGCGCTCGCTTGCGGGCGCTTCGCGCCCTGTCATGTCTTTACGTTGCAGAAAGTGATCGTCTGATGGGGTGCACAGAAAGTTTGAGATGATCACCTGCGGGAATAGGTCTTTCCCCCCGAGGGCATCGCAACAGAGTCGTCGCGGTGTCCTCGGGGGAATCTCTGCGTGCAACAGGTGGTGAAGGGCTCATGCACTAGGTGGCTTCCATTGACCTAGCAGCGCCCCGACTCCGATCTTTCGATCAAGCGGTTGCAGTCTTTCGACTGCGCATCACGCCCGGCTTACCTCCAACCGCAGCGTGATCGGTTGTTGTGGCCCGGAGCCGAAACTCCCCGCACAGAGCAACCGTCTTTCTTGTGCCATTTCGACCGAGGTCCGGCGGCGACCATCTGGGGCGTCCGATGATCTCCATCGGGGAGCGGAACCAGACCAAGGGCTTTCGCCGATCCTTCCTGCACCTTCCAGCTAGGTGTCTCGCTGCCCGGTCATGTTCCCGGTGCTGGCGTTGATTGTGGGGCTGGTATGTGCGTCGGTGAGCGTCTTTCCGCTAGGGTGTCGGCTCAAACCTGACTGCTTGGTGCTTTGGGCTGCCAAATATCGGCTTCGCAAGTCATGACCTGCGAAGCCGGGAGAAGCAAGCAATATCAGAGGTCAGACGCGGAACTGACCTGCGGTGCCGTCAGAGAGCTTGAAGGAGTAGGAGACGTCGCCCGGCCGGAGGTTGGCGCGGTTGTAGTGCGCGAAGGCGATCATCACGGTGCCGGTGCGCCCGTCGCTGCACTGGACCGGGAAGGTGGTGCTGGTCTTGCCGTCGTAGAACATCTGGTAGAGGTCCACGGTGCCCTTGCAGGACCAGCCGTCGAGCGAGGTGAAGGTGACGTCCTCACGGTGGCCGACATAGACCTTGCGGTCACCGGTGATGGGGGTGCCGTCTTGCGTGAGCCCCGCACCGGAGTGCGGGGTGCTGCAGGCAGCCAGGGACAACGTCAGGACAAGAGTAAAGGCGCTACTTTTCAAAGCGGTAGTCTCCAAGTTGAACCTGGATTCTTTATCCGCATAGGCTAGGTAAGGAAGCTTGAAAAACAGGTCGTCGCGCGGAGATACAGCCGACTGTTGCTGGATTACCCGTCCTACTACAGCTGGTATAAACACCGGACCCGAGGAGGGCTCATCCCGATCCTTCGTTCCAGTAGTATATGCACTTAGTATAGAAGAGTTTAGTATATACTATTATTAGGAACGAAGGATCGGGATGAGCCTTCCCCGGTCCGAAAAGAAGACTCGCGGAGAGGGCACTTACAGCGCGATCTCTTCCTGCCTATTCCCAACCCTTCCCCGGTCCGACTAAGGCGCTCAGCGGCCCTCCTATTGAGCCTAGCGGGCTATCAAGCCACCGGGGCGCATCTGGCGCACCATCTCACCCTGCACCAGTGCCCGGAACATGGCTTCGGACTCATGCGCGACCTGCCGGGCGAGGTCCGCGTTCTGCTCGGGCGTTCCGCCGCTGGCGTTGACTGTGATCGGGCTATTGATGCTGACCGACGGCGCGGGTGTCTTTTCCAAGGCCGCGAGGCCCTGCACACGCGGCGCGTTCGAGCTGCCGACAAGGCCGCCGCTCGCGTAACCGCGCAGCGCAGCGCTATGCAGCGCGTCCAGGTTGCCCACGCCAAGCCGGGCCGTCGCGGCCTTGCTGAGCACATACTCCCCCCGATGCACGATACCGGCGGGCTCATACTTGCCGCCGTGCCCGGTGTAGCCACCGGACGCGAAGCCGAGAAGACCGCCAACCGCCGAGGAGACGCCGCCCAGAGGCCCCTCAAAGAAGCCCATCAGCGCCTTCTGCATCTGTGCCTTGGCGATCTGCATCAGAAGGTCAACAAGCGCTTCCTCGGCGCTCTTACTGCCGTCCAGCACCGACATAAACACGTCGCTCAGGGCTTCGGCCCCGCGCTTCCCGCGTTCCTCTACCGTCTTCATGTCAGCAGCGGCCTTCTTGGCGGCGTTCCCGGCTGCGAGGTGTGCTTGCGCAAGCCGGTCAATTTCTGCGGTGAGGGCGGGGGTGACCGCGCGCCCGTCGCGCTGGGCTGCGATCAGAAGCTCGGCGCGGGTGCGAGCATACTCGACAGCATCGCCGTAGTCCCGGCCCGCAGAGGCAGAGACAAGCAGGCTCGCCGCTTCAGCATCGAGCGCAGCCTTCTCGCGCTGAAGGTCGGCAACGGCGCGCTCAAACTCGGATTGCGTCCGCTGCCCAGCGCTGGTGCTCGTCCGGTTAGTTGCTGACCGGGCCGCATCGCCCGCGATAGACGCCTTGGCGAGGTCGGTGACTTGGGCTTCGGTCAGTGTTGCCCCGGCCTCGGCAGCGCGCTTGCGGACAGCCTGACGCTCACGCTCAAGGCGCAGGGCTTCCGAGGTGGCGGCGTTGCGGGCCTGCTCAGAGGCTGTGAAGCGCTCGTTGGCGGCGCGCATGGCCTCCCAGTTGCCCATGCTCGCGGCTTCGATCTCGTGGCGCTCGCGGAGGGCTTGGACATCGGCATCGCCACTGCCGGGCAGGGCTGCGCGGGTTTCATTGGCTTTCTTACGCAGGCTTTCGAGCGCGTCCCAAAGCCCGCCGAGCCGTTCGATCACGCGACCGAAGCGGGCGTCGTCAATATCGCCGAGGGAGGCGAACGCTTCGCGCGCTTTGGTGATCAGCTCACCCATCTGGCCTTCGAAGTCCGAGGCGCTGATGTTGCCCGCGTCCATCTCGCCAGTGAGGCGCTGCATACCTTGCGCGGCCTGAAACAGCGCCTCGGATGCGTCGTTCTCGCCCATCCGGCGCAGTTCGCCGGAGAAACGTTGAAGGAGCGGAGCGAGCAAGTCGGCCTCCGCACCGAACTGCTCATACATGATCAGCAGGTTGGCGATCTCGGTCGCGTTGGCCGTGGCCGCGTCGCTATTCGCTTCGAGGGTCGCCGCAACTTCGGGGCCAAGGAGCTGCGGTGCCTGGGCGGGATTGCGGAAGAGCGACGAGGCGGCGAGCTTGTCGGTCTCAAGACGGATGTTGAGGATCTGGCGCACAAAGTCGGCAGCGCCGAGCGCTGCGAACTTCCAGCCCTTGTTGATGGCCGAGGTCAGCGCGGTATAGCGCCGGTCGAGTTCGTCGGCCTTCGCAATCTGCTTTTCGGTCAGCACCGACGCGCTGCCCATCATCGCGCGGATTTCTTTCTCGCCCCGGCCCAGCATCTCGACGAAGCGCTCCCCACCCGTTCCGCCGAACACCTCGTCGGCAACCCTGATCTGTGCGGCCTTGTTGAACTGGCCGAGCCTGCCAATGATTTCCAGCATCAGGTCGGAGGGGTTCTTCAGCCGCTTCGCGAGATCGTCGGCGGTGAAGCCAAGGCGAGTGAAGGCTTCAGCGCCGGGGCCTTGGCCGGTGACGATCCATTCATCCGCACGCAGCGACAGCTCTTTGAAGCCGTCCGTCAGGGCGTCAAGGCTGATCCGGTTCTGATCCGCTACGTATTGCCAGCGTTGGAAGTCTTCGGCAGCTACGCCAGCACGGCGGGCTTCGTTACCGAGTTCCGCGATGGCGCGCACGCCCTCGCGAACCTGCCCGGCGACAATGCCGAGGCCCGCTGCCCCAGCGAGACCGGCAGCACCGATCCCGAGGCCAGGCAGTTGGATGTTGGCGAGGCTCTGCGTGATCTTGGTGCCGAGTCCGTCATACTGCTTGGCAACGCGCTCGGCGTTCTGCTTCGCGCGCCGTTCCATGTCTTTCGCGAAGCGGGTTTGCGTTTGGCTGGCGCGCTTCAGCGCCTTTTCGAGGCGGTCGATCCGGGCTTCTACAGGAACGATCAGGCCGGGGAGGGTAACGTCGGTCATCGGGGAACTCGTCAAAAAGTAAACAGAGACATGTCGGGGTCGTTGTAGGCGCTGAGGTTCGACTGCCCGAGGCTGAGCCGGTAGACAGCCATTGCAGCCGCGACAGCACCGTCGATGCGGTCGGTCTTCGCGCCCTTGTGCATTTTCACCAGCCCGGTGTCGGTGCGCACCGCGACGACAGAGGCGAGGTGATGGCGAAGGATCGGGTGCCCATCGTGGCGCACCAGCTTGCCGTTCACGATCCGTTCAAGATCGGCACCGGCTGCGCCCATGGTGAGCGGCGCTTGCCGGACCGCCACGGCGGGCAACCCGTCATCATAGAGGCGTTGCATCATGCGAGTTGCAAGGTGCGGGTCGAAGGCAACCTCGCGCACGTCAAAGCGGGCGCAGAGGTCGCGGATTTCGTCTTCGACCATTTCCTCATCAATGATGGGACCGGGACAGATGCGGATCAGCCCTTCATCGCGCCAGCGCAGATAGGGCACGCGGTCGCGGTCGGCGCGAGCCTTCAGCTCTTCGCCGGGCACGAAGAAGGTCGGGCGCAGGGTGACTTGCCCGTCCGGGTGCTGGAAGGCCGCCACAATGGCTGTCAGGTCGCCAGAGCGCGACAGGTCCACGCCGAGCCAGCACGGGAGCTGTTCGAGGTCTTCGTCGTCGTCATGGAGCTGACGCGCGTCATAGGTGCCGAAGTCAAAGAGCGGGTCGCGCGAGTTTCCGAGCCAGCGATTCAAGTTGAACTGCTCGAAGGCATAGCGCTCGGTCGGGCTGTCCTTCGCCTTCCGCGCGAGGCTGCGCAGCCCTTCGAGATCGGGGAAGCCATGCGCGAGGCCGGGGTTCACGCGGTGCCAGACGGCTTCGTCGTTCCAGTCATCGCCGGGCGCGGGCTCGAAGAGGATTGGCAGAAACTCGGGGTTGTCGATCTGTTTAAGCGCGACGCCGCGCGCATAGGCATAAGTCTCGGCAGCGAGTCCTTCGTTCCCGCGTCCGGCAGTCGTGGCGATGACCGTTAGACCGCCGGAGCGTTTCGCCATGCCGGATTGCAGCGCCTCCCAGAGGTCGCGCCCCTTCCAGACGTGAATCTCGTCGGCAAGAAGGAAGGTCGGCGTGGTGCCGTGCTGCGCCCGCCCATCCGAGGAAACCGCCTTGAGCGTCGAGCCGTCGAGGATGCTCTTGATCGTCTTGGGGGCGTTGTGCGCGTCATAGATGCGGGTCACGGCCTCAAGGCGCTTGTCCTGCCGGACGATCTCAGCGGCCTCGCGGAAGCCGATGCCTGCCTGTTCACGGTCTGAAGCCGCGAAGATGATCTGGCCGGCGGGAAGTTTCTCGGGGCCGAGCAGGTGGAGAAGCGCGAGGGCTGCGGCGAGCGAGGTCTTCCGGTTGCCGCGCGGGATCATCAGGAACACCGTCTTCACGATCCGCGAGCCATCAGCGTTGCGCGGCCCATAGATGCGCCGAACGATGCGCTCCTGCCAGGGGGCGAGCTGGAAGGCCCGCTTGGTCGCGGTGCTTGCCGGGTGCCGGAGACGGCGCAGGAATTGGACGGCGCGTTCGCCGTGTCCAAGGGGGTCAGCGATTGCCGAGTTGTCGAAGACCCATGCCGGGTAGGTGCTTTTCTTGGTCATGTGTCAAACTGCCAGCGGATCGTCTTCGTCTTCCTCGGGCGCGTTCGACCCGATGCGGGCGCGGGAGGTCGGCGTGAGGCCGTATTCGGCTGCGAGCTGCCGGGCCGTCTGCATGTAGCGGATTTGCAGGCCGCCGAGTTTCAGGTCGGGCAGGCCACCGCTCGCGGCCATAGCTTCAGCGATCTGGCGCGCAGCACCGGCGGCGACGCAGTAGGCTTCTACGCCTGCGAGATCGCCTTGGGTGATGATCCGGCGTGCGATGAGCTGAGGCATGATGCGCTTCCACTCGGCCTTGGCGTGCTGGCCCAAGTATTTCGGCGCAGTCGGAGCTTTGGTCAGCGCCTCACCGTCCGGCGTCAGGCTCGGCTTGATGCCGCGAAGGTGCATACTCATGCCGCCACCGCGCGCAGCTCGAGGCCGCGCCTGCGTCCGATCTCGGCGAGCGCGACGATGTTCCAGACCTTGCCCGCGTGAACGATCCGGTCTGCGACTGTGACGCCGGGCAGCCAGCGCAGAATGAAGACCGCGTTGTTCTCGGTGCCCTCGCCGTAGGTGGTCAGAAACTCGGAGATGCCCGCCTGGCGCAGCTCGGCGCGTCCGGTCGCGTATGTGGTCCACTCGGTCGAAACCGAGCCGGTCGGATGCACCGTCTCGGTCGCGTGCTGTAGCTCGATGCGGTGCTGAAGACTTCCGGCCTTGATCATTGTCAGACCCTCCACCGGACGACGGCTTCGAGCGCCATCGCGCCGTGGGTGAGCGCCAGCTCGGGCTTCGGATCGCGCAGCCAAACGACGCTGGGCCGGTGCCATTCGTCCACCGATAGCTCGGGAGTGTCGGCGGGGCCGAACTCAAGCGCACGATAGACCGCCGCACCGATTTGGCTCGCGGTGTCTTGCCCGTCCTCTTGAGCCCAGATGTGGAGAGTCAAGAGAATGCGGGCGAGGCGTTGAGAGCCAGAGGCTGCGCCAAGGAACTCGCAGCGTTGCCCGCCGAACAGCACCGAGGGCAAGCGATCAGGGCGCACCGGGGCGGCCCGGATGTGCGCGGCGGGCATGAGGGCCAGAAGTTCGGTCGAGCCGATCAGCGTCTCGCGGACCGCGTTCTGGAAGGCGAGCACGGGGTCAAGCATCGCTGCGCTCCTTGGCTGCTTTGCGCACGGCGCGGTTGATGGCACGACCGATGCGGCGCTTTATGCGGTCCTGCGTCAGGCGGGTTGCGGGCAGAAGGAACGGCTGTGCCTCGGTGCCGGGGTGCTGCGTGCCTTCGAAGAGCCCCTTGTTCTCGTGTGGCTCGGTGCCGAACTCGACGAGGTGCCCGTGCCGTTGCGCCGGGTTGCCCACGGTCACGAGGGCTTGGTTCTCGCCAGCGGTGCGCTTGCCGCCACCTTCGGCATAAGCCGGGGTCATTTGGCCGGGGCCAGTGACGACAATGGACGCCTTTAGGTCGCCCTCGTCCTCCGGCGCGAGGGCGCGGGCCGTCTGAGCAAGGTCTTCAGCGCTTTGCAGGAGTGCGGGGCGCACCTCAGCGAGGATTGCAGAGGGGATGGCTTCGAGCCGTTTGGCGAGGCGCGCAGCCTGCGCGGTCAGGTCAGTCTTGGGCATTTCAAACCACCCAAGTCCGGTGCGGCTGCAAGAGGTCGTGCGCGCCGTAGGGCACCGCGTATGGGTTGCCGCCGACAAGCGCAGCCTCGCGCACCTCATACCAATACGAGGCGAGCATCAGCACGGCTTGCTTGATCGCGGCGGGGCAGGGGGTCGGGATGGGCGCGCCAGTGAAGCCCGCTGCGTAGGCTTCGGCGGCGTCGATCTTGGTCGACAGAAGTGCGTCGTCCAGATCGTGATCAAGGTTAAGCTGGGCCTTCAGCTCTTCAACAGACACGGCACTCACTACGGGAACTCACACAAAGAGGTATAATAATACCTCAATACCATAGCGAGAACGTAAGCGGAACATCAAAAAGTTATTTAGCGCGTGTCTTGCACGGACCTCCCCCCGCCGGTCTGACGAGTATGAACGAAGTCCCAGGCCGTCCCCCTTTCGTGCAAGGGGCAAGTTGAAGCTATTTCGTCAAATAGGGTAGGCCTTGACTGAGGCGATGAAAGACAAATCTTTCTCTTCCTTCGCGGTCATAATTGTCAGATGTATTGGGTTGTGCCGTAGAATATCCGAGAGTATCTGGCGAACCCTGTAAGCCTCGTTGGGGTGTTCCGTGATTAGCAGTATGTCGATATCGTTCGGGTGGAGGTTTCCTCGGCTTAAAGAGCCAAACAAAAACCATGCGCAAGTAATCTCAGCGTCGCGACACAGGGATTTTAAATTCTCTAAACCGATGGCGTTGAGGACTTCAGTTGGCGCGTTCATTTTATGCGCGACCGAGAATTTTCATTAAATCGCGGATTTTGGTAACCTGAACGTTGAGGGAGTCCGCGGACTCTCTTGCATCTGGGCTAATGCCTCCATTTGGGTTGTTCTTGAGTATAAAGTCAAACGGACCCATTCTATCCCATGCGGTTCTTACATGCTCGCTTGTTACGTCGTATTCGTCAATAAGTGCAATACGAAATACGCGTTCATTGTATAATGTGACTTCGAACATTAAGCTGTTCAGGTAATCTACTTTCGCCACTCTGCTATGCTGCCGAAGGGCGCGTAACGCGAAACTTGTTTCTTTGGCGGTTATGCTTCCTATATCGGGCTCGCGGCAACCTGACCTTAGCGTGCCAACGCCACCCCACCCAGCGTGGTTGCGCTCGCAAGCACCGATTGCAGAGCCATCCCAGAATGCCCCGGAGGGTATGGAGACGATAAAATCCACCTCGCTATCTAGGAACGGGATGACGTCCTCATGGGTGACATGATGCTGCCATACAACGCCCAGGAGAAACGGGGTTAAGCCCGATTCATTTCGTTCTACCTGACATAGATCGTCGCTGATCCAAGTGAGGCTGGTGGCGGCGGGGTAGTCACCTTCAAGCAGTATCTTCTTAATAAATTTTTTCGACATGGCGTTAAATACCGATTTTTTCCATTTCAAATGGGAATCTGATGTTTATTCCCTCGACGCCCTCGATGTGTCTTATGATTAATCCCCTAACATGCATCTTAAACCGCGCCACCACCCTTTTCTCTTCGTTTGTGAGTAGTTTTGTGTTCGCATCAAGCATTCTTATCATAAGATTGCTGTTTGGTATTATTGTTGAGCGAACCCTTGCCTTCCACATGCCGGCTTCCGCAGCTTCAGGGTTGAACCTGTAATCTAGGTCGGGTCCAGTTGCTTCGTGTATCTCTTTGTTTTCTGTCAGGAGTTTATCAATTTCGGCGCGAAGTTCCTCCCTGCTCCCAAATTTTCTGACACCAAAAGCTGCATTGATCCTATTGACGTGATCGATCTTCCAGACGCGAATGGTTCCGTCTGGATATTTGTCTGGGAGTTTGTCAATGGTTTTGTGGCAGTTCGCGCAAAGGAGGATAATGTTTTCATACTGCCCTCTTTCGTCTTCAGTTAATTCTTCGTTGGGGCGCGGGCCATCATTCGATGCGGCAAAAATATGCGCCATCTCTGCGATATGTATATGCTTGGCGTCATCGTCAGGGAATAGTCGGCCGTTGCAGGAAGGGTTTTGGCAAAACCCTGCTGAATCCGTGAAAAGCCGCAGTCGCGTCCCAGCGTCTGGATGAGCTTTCCCTCTTGAGCACGCCATAGCTAAACCCTTCGAAGATACATCTCTTGTTGCAAACTGGATGTCCTTTCGTCGGACTGCAACTATATATCTTCAAATTTTCGGAGACTGATGCTAGTTGCGACACTTCGTGCAGGCAATGGTCTAGCGCGCGAGCTCTATATCTTACTTCGATCTAGTCGCTGCTTATGACTGTTGTGACAGAACGCACAGAGCGGTTGCCAGTTCGTGGGATCCCAGAAGAGCTCATTTTCGCCTCGGTGCGCCTTGATGTGATCCACCACTTCCGCAGGTGCGTGGCACATCGCACAGATCGGGTGGCAGGCTAAGAACTCGGCGCGTGCCTTGCGCCAAGCGTGGTTATAGCCGCGCTCGGCTGCAGTCGGGCGTTGAGCATCGTGGCGACGGTTACGGGCGCGTGTGCTCGCGATCTGGCAGGCGCAGCGCTCGCCACTTGGGACCGACCGACCGCAGGAGCAGGCACGGGGTGGTCTAGGCATTGTGCCGGGCCTTCAGCGCGCGAAGAGCATCGCGATCAAACGCGGGATCGTGGCCGAGTTCTTCAATCTGGCGCAACCTGTCCGGGGTGTAAGGGCCTTCTGGGTTATTACGGCTGGAAGCCGCGTCCGTCTCATCGGAAACGCCGTGGATCGCCTTGAGCTGAGCGACCTTGCCTTCGAAGGCTTGGGTGATTTCGTTCGGAGTTGCAGCCCAGGTATTGGCGGGCGTCCAGCCGAGCCAGCCAGTGCCGATGGAGTAGAGTTGGGCGTAAGCCTCGGGCCACGAGATCGCCTGAGCGCTGATGTCGCTGCTTCCGGTCGAGGAAGTGCCAAGGAACAGCTCGCACAGCTCGCGGAGCGGCGCTGTGAGGGCTGCTTCGATCTTTGCGAAGGGAAGGGCTGCTAAAGAGATAAGAAGAGCCTCAGCGGCCTTCTGGCTAACCGCTGAGGCTCGGATGAGCGCCCACATGGTCGTCATGTGGAACTGAGAGAGCCTTAGGAGCAACCCCTCCCATCCCCCATGCAGGCGCTCAAGCGTCACCGCTGCCCGCAGCGAGGGGCGCAGGACCACGACATGCGGGCCGTGGTGCACTGTAACCTCTTCAATGCGGGCGAGCGGGTGCATAAGGGCTTATGCCGCCATCTTAAGTTTGCGCAGGGCATCGGGCCGGATGACGCCAGCACCGACACGGCGGCGGGCATGGTAGCGCATCAGGCCATTGGCGCGCTGAGTGAAGGGGTCAGCCAGCACCGCGAGCGAGATACGGTCATAGATGCGATAGCCCCGCTTGAAATCGCCGAAGATGATCGGCTCTGCGCCTTCGCCAATGTCGGGCATGTCCACGGCCTCGATGACCGGGCGACCGAGGATCGTCTCGGGTTGGCCTGCCTGATAGGACGGCTGCCAGAGGTAGTTGCCGTGACCGTCCTTCAGGGTGCGCAGGGCGGCGAGGGTCGTGCCATTCATCACCCAGGTGCCCGCGTTCCGGTAGGTGCCGGGGAGGGCATACATGAGGGCGATCAGCTCATCCGGCGAGATGGAGATGCCGCTCGCGGCTGCGGTGACTACGACGTTGGCGTCGGTCATGAAGCCGGAAGGCTCAAGGGCGGTGCTGCCGTTGACGAACGACAGGCTTTCCTTCTGGCCGAAGTCTTCCGCGAGGGCGAGGTTCACTTCGCTGAGCACGTTGGCGCTGTCTTCGGCAAGCTGGATCGACATATCGACGTAGGTGGAGATTTCCTTCACCGCGACTTCGGTCTGAGCGAAGGCAGGTTCGCTGCCGGTGCGGGCACCAGTCTCGCCGACCCAAACTGCGTTGGTCACGCTCGTGCGCTTCGGCAGGATGATCGTTGCGCCTGCGGTGCTGCGCACATCCGCGATGGCGCGGACAGGGCTGTATTCCACGAGATTGCGGATGAACTCGCCGCTCACCTCCTCAGGCACAAGGATGTGGTTCGCGGTGTCGCTGGCCGTGGTAAGCGACTTGGCTTCGCCGGTCGAGAGGTAGTGCGTGAACGCCTTGACCTCCTGCGTGCCCATGAGCGGGCTCGACAAGCCGGTCACGGTCGGGCGGTTCGCCTTGGCTTCGATTGCATCGAGCCGCGCGTTGATGCGGTCGAAGGCTTTGGTGTCGATGCCCGGCGCGACGTTGGCCGGGGTCTGCGGTTTGGCCTCGGGGGCCAGTTCTGCGTTTTCCATTTCGGATTCCATACTGGTTACAGACTTAAGCGAGGTGATCTGCGCGCCCGGATGAGCCGGGACGGCAACAATGCTGATTTCGTGAAGCTCAAGGGCGCTGATGCGACGGCCTTTGCCCTCGCGCTTCGCGTCCTTGGTGATGAAGCCGATAGACAGGCCCGAGATCGCGCCCGCCTTGACCATCGCGCGGACCTCGCGGGCGCGCTCGACGTCTTCGACAAGCAAGCGGCCCTTGACGGTCAGGCCGGTGTCGGTCTCGGCGATCTCTTCCCAGACGCCGATGACTTGGGCTTGGTCGTGGGCAAAGAGCATCGGCAGGGTGGCGGGGCCGGTGAAGGCCCCTTTCTCGATGAGGTCGCCCACGCGGTCTGCCGAGCCGAAAGGCCAAGCGAGGCCAGTGATCTCGCCGGTATCGGTGACCGAGAGCGCGGCCTTGATTTCGAGCCGGTCGGTCATGCTGCTTCCTTCAGGCTCGCGCCGAGGTCGCCAGTCGCGGCGGCTTCTTCGGTCGCGTCTTCAGCCCCATACCAACGCGCCGCCATGATCGCGCCTGCGAGCGTCAGGAGTTCCATGACGGGGCGGTTGGTGGCGTAGGCCATGCAGAGAAGAGCGGCCTCCTCGGGGGAAGTCTCGCCGCCACCAATGAGGCCCAAGCGAATGATCTCGCGCAGGTAGTGGGCGGGATAGCCGAGGTTTGCCATCTGGAAGAAGAGAGCACCCGCGCCGAGGTCTGTCAGCCGTTCCAGCTCAGCGAGCATCGGGTCGGTGAGGGCAAAGGTGCGGGTGCGGTCGCCGAAGAAGGCGCGGATGGTGATCTGATCACTCATTGGGGATTTCCTTGGGGGAGGGCGCGGGAGCAGCGCCGGTCGTCGTGTAGGGGTTCTGCAGCGTGTCACCGTCACCACGCGGCGTGAGGTTCAGGCCAGAGCGAACCTCGTTAGCGGTCATCACGCCCATGCTGCGATATTGGCCGTAAGCAGCGGCGCGGGCTGCGGTGTCGGTGGTCGTGAGGTCGTCGGTGACGAACTCGACGTAGAAGTCGCGGCGCTCATCTGCTGTCAGGAGGCAACGCGCATAAGCCCATGCCCATTCGGTCAGCCAAGGCTTCAGCGTGACTTGAAGGAACTGCCGGGCCATCTCTTCGGTGTTCGACCATGTGCCGCGCGTCAGCTCGAAGAGCATGGTCGGGGGCACCCGGAAGATGCGAGCGATCTCGCGGATTTGCTCAAGCCGGTTCTCGGCGAACTGGGCATCGGTGAGCGTCATAGTGATCTGCTGATATTGCATCCCCTCATCGAGGATGGCGATACCGCCGGACTCGGGGCCTCCAAACCGATCCGTCCAAGACCGCTTCATTTTGGTTTTGGATTCGTCGTGCATCGTCTTCGGTGAGGTAATGACGCCGCCGGGACGGGTGCCGTTGGCGAAGAGCCTGGCGATGTGCTCTTCGAAGGCCAGCGCGAGCCCGATTGCCTCACGCCCGAGGGTGATCGGGGAGGCACCGCCGAAGGCTTGGACGTGAAGAATGTCCTGGAAGGGGTAAGTGCGGCGACCGTCCGAGAACCGCACGGCATAGGTCGGTTCGCCGAAGTCGTCGGTTTCGAACTGGACTGTCTCAGGTGCGAGCCGGTGCAGCTCGACCGGATCGCCCGCGCCGTTGCGGACTACCAGCGCGAAGCCGTGCCCATGGAGGAGGGCATCGGTTGTCAGTTCTTCGCGAAGGGACTGCGCCGAGGTCCAGGGATTCGCCTCGTCATGGATCAGTTTGTAGGCGGAGTGATCCTTAACGGCAGCGCGGTCCTCCTGTTCATAGAGCTTGACCGGCAGGCTTCCCACGGTCTCGGCGATCAGCGAGACGGCGCAGGCGACGGCAGGGACGCGCATCGCGCTCGATGCGGACACGGCCTTTCCGGTGACGGTTGGGACGATACCGAAGATGGGGAACGCGGCGGGCGTAGATACGCCCACCGTCTTTTTCTGAAACGCTGACAGGACTTTCTGTAGCATCGCCACACACTCAAGCACTCACTATGTTAATGGTATTAACATTTCTGGCGCTGCGTGTGAATCCTAAAACGTTTCTTCTTTGTTCTATTTTCCGTCGAGTGGAGGTCGGATAGGCTGTGCCGCGCTTGCGGCCTCCCTGAGGCGCTTGATTGGCAGATCGAAGCTCACCCGCCCAAGGGCTTCCGCCATCAACGTGATCGGCGACGCATGGATGTAGACAGATGCAACCTCTTGGATAGCGTGCCCGGTGATCATCTTTGATAGCTCGCGCGGACAACCGGACCGCGCGAGTTCGGTCGAGAGGGTATGCCTGAAGGAGTAGAACACCTTCTGGCGGCTCGTGATCCCCAACGTTCTCCGAAGATAGGTGACGTTGAACCAGTTGTTCACTTTGTCGGTCGGCTCCCACTCGGGAAACAAGCGGGTCTCACCCTTGGCGCGGAGGTCGGCGATATAGTCGAAGAGGCCGAGTTTGATCAGGTCTTGATGGATCGGGACGAAGCGCTTGCTGCGTTGGTTCTTCGACGCCTCGGCGAGGTAGAAGACCGGCACGCCTTGTTCTTCGTAAATATTGTCGATCTGCATCCGCGACATTTCAGAGGAGTTGCGAACACCGGTGTAGAGCATCACCAGGGTTGCCCATTGGCGGAGCCCGTAGGTTTGAGGGTCGGCAAACATCTCGTGCCCGAAGATCAGGCTCAGCTCATCACGGTCGAATGGAAGATAGGAGGGTTCTTTATGCACGGCGCTGCCGGTGTCTACGCGGACGCCTTGAGCCGGGTTGGCCTCGATATGCCCGTTGTTTGAGGCCCACTGCAGCACAGTCGATAGGTGCGAAAGCCACTTCATGTTGATGGTCTTCGGAGCGAGCGTCGAGAATGGTTCGGCGCGCTTTTTGTTGGCTTTGATCGCCTGGGGCAGGGACAGACCCGGGAAGCGGATCGTGTATCGGTTCGGCGTTTCAAGAAGCGCCTGCTTATAGTCGATGACTTGGCGCTTGGTGATGAGGCGAACCGCGATTTCGCCTCCGGCGAACTCGTTGAACATCCGCACAGCGTTCTTGTGCTCGTCCATCGTCTTGGGTGCCAGAGAGCTTCTGCCAGCTGTCCGCTCCTTGTGAAACGCGCTCAGCGCCTCGCTCAGCGTCATGCCTGAGCCTTCGGGGGCCTTGCTGGGGCCGATGTTTGCGAACGGGTCTGGTGCGGTGAGAAGGGGGTCACGGGGCTTACCTCCGTGGTCGCCACGGTCGCGCTCGATGGTGCGCTCAAGCGCTTCGATCTCGGCGCGCATCAACGCGTTAGCCAGGTTCGTCCAGTCGCGAGTTCCTCGCGCGATCCCAAGTTTCCTGTCGTGAACATACTGCTCGACGACTGGCTCGATCCAGCGTGTCTCGCCACTTGCGAAGCTAGAGCGAAGTGCAGCAAGGCGTCGGGTGCGATTGTTGCGATAGAAGTCCCGCGCGCCGAGCATCAACTCGTAGTCTGTGGTTGAGTTGATGAGGGCCTCATGCCCGTGGCTGATACCGATTTCTCCGACTGCCATCCGGTCGAGAAGCCTGGTGCGTTCGACCTCCATGTCACCGAAACTCGGCATCGCGGCTCGGGTCGCTTCGTCGGTTTCGAGTGCGCTCGCATAGTGCGCCTTGGCGGCGAGCGCGAGTTCCGCTTCTGGATGGCGTTGCTGAAGCTCGTATCTCTCACGTGCTTCGTCGATCTGCGCGTAGAAGGCATTGATGATGCCGACAGCTTTGCGCTCGCGCGCTCTTGCGTCTGTAGGCAGGTCAGATTCGACAAGTTCGCGTTTGCGCATAATCGGGCGCAGTTCTTCGGGTATCGTGACGCGAACGATCCATTTATTTCGGACGTGCTGGACGTGTTTCATGCCCACCTCGGCAACCTGTTTTGTAGCAGGATTTGTAGCAGACTTTGTAGCGAACGCCCTTGAAAAGTAAGGGTTTCGTTTCTTTTCAAAGTGCTGGGGGAGGTGGGGGTGAGAGGCTGGACAACGACCCAAGCGGGGCTCGTTACGGCTGCTTCCTTCCGGACCTGACCGGGTTGGCGAGGCGCTTGCCCGCGCCAACCTCTCAAGGCCGCATATAGAGTGTGGGGTGGGGGGTCCGCAAGGGGGCGCGGAAAGAGATTTTCGGCTGAATGGCCGGGCGGCGTTTAGGCCATTTTATCTATTGTGCTATAAAGTTTCTTGGAGATGGAGGCTTGCCTGAGCGCGCGCTGGGCATTAGCCTTCTTTATCCAGTTCACTATAAAATGGCAGGCATCCATGACGAAGGGCAGCAACGGTCGGGAGTTCTACGTCCCCCGTGGGGATTTGGCCGAGGCGATTGCGCAGCGGCTGTCGCTCGACCCGCTGTTGGGCAGCCCGTCCGGCCTGTTGCTGGCGGCGCCGCGGCGTACTGGCAAGAGCACCTTCCTGCGCCGCGATCTGCTGCCGGTGCTAAAGGCGCGGGGCGATCATCCAGTGCTTGTCGACCTCTGGGCCGACCGCAAGGCCGATCCCGGCCAGCTTATCGCCGATGCGCTCGCCGCCGAGATCGCCGCCTTGCCCACGCCCGCCGAGAAGGCGCTGCGGTCGCTGCCGGTCAAGGCGATCAGCATCGGCGGGCTGCGCGCCGAGATCGGCGGCGTCGCCGAGGGCCGCAATCTCACGCTTACCGAGGCACTGGTGGAGATTGGCAATCGGGCGAAGGCCGATGTGGTCTTCGTCATCGACGAGGCGCAGCAGGCGGTCACTTCGGAGGCTGGGCTCGACGCGATGTTCGCGCTCAAGGCGGCGCGCGACGCGATGAACCAGCGGGCCGAGGGCGCGCGGCTGTTCGTGCTCTGCACCGGCTCGAACCGGGATGGGCTGGCGGGGTTGGTGTCGACCAACCAGCAGCCGTTCTACGGCGCGCGGGTCGAGGATTTCCCCACGCTCGGGCGGCCCTATGTCGAGGCGCTTGTCGCGGCGATCAACCCGCGGCTGGCCGAGGACAACAAGCTCGACCCCGAGGACGTGGCGCGGGCCTTCGATCTGTTGGGCCATCGCCCCGAGAAACTGGTCGAGGTGGTGCAGCAACACGCCGCATGGCTGCCGGGCAGCGCCGGGCTGAAGCGCACGCTGGAAGAGCGGGCGGATGACCTCAGGGCGCGGGTCTGGGATCAATACGGCTCGGACTTCGATGCGCTGTCGGAGCTGCAGCGGGCGGTGCTGGAGGTGCTGATCCGCGACGGTGCGGAGTTTGCGCCTTTCCACGAGCGTACGGTGCATCGAGTGGGGGACATCATCGGCGGCAAGACCACGGCGCAGGCGATCCAGAAGGCGCTGGACGCGCTGCGCGAGAAACAGCTGGTGTGGCGTCCGGGCCGAGGGCGCTATGCGCTGGAAGACCCGGACATGAAGGGCTGGCTGCTGGCACGCATGCAAGAGCGTCGCTGAGCCTGCGGAGGTCTCAAGTCTGCGGAGGCCTCAAGTCTGCGGGCGTTCGGCCCAGCCGGCAAAGATCTTCTCCAGAGCGACGACGACGTAGTAGAGTACGATGCCGAGGAAGGCCAAGGCGATCAGCACCGCGAACATCAGCGGGTAGTCGGAGTTGGTCTTGCCGCTGTCGAACAGCGCTCCGAGGCCGCGCCCGTGCGGGCTGACAATCTCCATGAGGTTGGTGCCGATGAAGGCCAGCGTCACCGCCACCTTCAGCGCGCCGAAGAACTCTGGCAGGGTCTTGGGGAGGGCGATCTTCCAGAAGATCGTCGACTGGCTGGCACCGAGCGAGCGCAGGATGTCGCGGTACTCCGGCTCCAGCGTCGACAGGCCGATCGAGACCGAGACCGCGATCGGGAAGAAGGAGATCATGAAGGCGATGAGCACGGTGTTGAAGTCGTGCATGCCGACGAACATCAGCGCCACGATCGGCACCACCGTCGCCTTGGGGATGGCGTTGAACCCCACGAGCAACGGGTAGAGCGCGTCGCGCATGGTGCGGGAGAAGCCCATGACCATGCCAAGCGCTGTGCCGAAGATCACCGCCAGCAGCAGGCCCACCACCGTGCGCCACAGCGTCTGCCAGCCCATGGTCAGAAACAGGCTCCAGTAGCGCTCATAGGCGGGGATCAGGTCGGAGGGGGAGGCCATCCGGTAGTTCGGCCAGCCCATGACCCAGACCAGAGCCTCCCAGAGCAGGAGGAAGATCACGATGGCGAGGGTGGGGACGGCGATTTGGCGGAAAGTCATGTGCGGCTCCGCTGCGCAGCCTGCCCCGCGGGGACGCGGGTGTCGGCGGCGGGATGTGCGTATTTGGGAAGAGAAGAAGCGGGGAGAGGCATCAGGCGGTGGCCGCCTCGGCGGGGGCGCGGCCCTGCGCGATCTCGATCTGGCGGCGCAGGGTGGCGAGCATATCCGCGGCCTGCGGCGTATAGAGATGCTCGATGTCGCGCGCGCCGCTGATCCCGACGTCGAGGGTGAACTGGGTGCGGGCGGGGCGGCCCGACAGCACCACCACCTGATCGGCAAGGTAGATCGACTCGCGCAGATCGTGCGTGATCAGAACGCCGGTGAACGGTTCTTTCTCTTTCACCTGATGCATGATCTGCCACAGGTCCTCGCGGGTGAACGCGTCGAGCGCGCCGAAGGGCTCGTCGAGGATCAGCACCTCGGGGCTGTGCACGAGCGCGCGGCACAGCGAGGCGCGCTGGCGCATGCCGCCCGAAAGCTCGGAGGGGCGCTTGTCTTCGAACCCTTCGAGGCCAACGAGGGCGAGCAGATAGCGGGCGCGCTCTTCCTGCTGCTTTTTGTTCAGCTTGGTGGGCACGATCTCCAGCGGCAGCATGACGTTCTTGAGGATCGAGCGCCATTCCAGCATCACCGGGTTCTGGAAGGCCATGCCAACGGTGGAGCGCGGGCTTTTCACCTTCTCGCCGTGCAGCCAGACCTCGCCCTCGTCAGGCTTCAGCAGCCCGGCGACCAGCTTGGTCAGCGTTGACTTGCCGCAGCCCGACGGGCCGACGACGGCGGTGAAGCCGCCCTCGGACACTGCCAGTTCCAGCCCGTCCAGCACCGGCAGCGGGCCGTTGGCGGTCTTGTAGGCGTGGCGCACGCCCTTGATCTCGATGAGGTTGGTCATGTCTTGCCTTGCATGCGCGCGGGGGCGGGCGGGCCGCCCCCGCGCGGGTGTTTCCGGGGCGATCACTCGAGCGGGAAACCGCCCTCGGGCAGATACTCGCCGGTGAAATAGAGCGATGCGTCAGGGTCGTTCTGGAACTCGTAGGTCAGCGTGATCTGCTCGAGCGCGCTGTCCATGCGCGCCGCGTCGATCGGGCCGAAGCCATTGGTTTTGGTCCAGTCGGTCACCACATTGGCGTCAAGAGCCAGTTCGAGGCGGCGGGTTTCCAGTTCGGCATCCGAGGCGGGGTTGCGCGACACGAGGCTTTCCACCGCGGCGGCGGGATCGGCCACGGCGTCCTTCCAGCCCGCGGCGACGGCGCCAAGGAACCCTTCGAGGAGTTCGCCGTTCTCGGCGGCCCAGTCGGTGTTGACGATGATCGCGTTGCCATAGAGGTCGACGCCGTAGTCGGCCATCAGGATGGTCGAGATGTCGGACTCATCCACGCCGAGGCGTGCGGTGTTGAGGTAGGAGGTGAAGGAAAAGCCGGTGACGGCGGCCACTTCGCCCTCGGCCAGCATCGGCTCGCGGGTCGGGAAACCCACCGGCTCGATGGTGATCGCATCGGTGTCGAGGTCGTTCTCGGCGGCGAAGATCGGGAACTGCGCCCATGCGCCATCGGGCGGCGGCGCGCCCAGTACCTTGCCTTCGAGGTCTTTCGGCGTCTCGACGCCCAGCGACTTGCGGCCAATGATGGCGAAAGGCGGCTTGTCGTAGATCATCATCACGCCGGTGACCGGCGCGCCGGGGTTCTGGTCGAGGAACTTGATCAGCGAGTTGATGTCGGCAAAGCCAACCGGGAAGGCGCCGGTGGCGACCTTCGGAATGGCATCGAGCGAGCCGGACCCGGCAGAGATTTCCACCTCAAGCCCCGCATCGGAGAAATAGCCCTTGTCGATGGCGACGAAATAGGGGGCCGAGGGGCCTTCGAATTTCCAGTCGAGCGCGAAGGGCAGGGCGGTCTGGGCCGAGGCGGCCGTGGCGGCGGCCATGAGGGTGGCGGCCAGCGCGAAGGCGCGGGGGTACATGGTGGTCTTCCTCCGTGTTGGGGCGGCGGGGCCGCCTTGTTTTCCGGCGTGTTTTTCACGTCTTGCGGTGAGTTTGCCGAGAAATGCGGCAAAGGGAAGGCGTCATCCGAGTGCGTACCGCAATTTGTCTACTGCTTTTTGACCGAATGATCAAAATTTAGGCGGGTGATGCGCCTGCAGTGTGCGTCAACGGCAGGCCGGCGGCGCGTGCGCCCTCGATCAACGATGCCGCGAGGTGGTGCGCGTGGACCCCGTCGCTGGGCAGCATGTCGGGCACCTGCACTACGCGCATGCCGGCCGCGCGGGCACTGGCGGCGCCGGTGTCGCTGTCTTCGAAGGCGAGGCAGAGCTCGGGCGCGTGGCCGAGCGCTTCGGCCGCCATCAGGTAGGGATCGGGCGCTGGCTTGGGGCTCTTGACGTGGTCGAAGGCGATGACCGCGGCAAAATTCGCCCGCAGTCCGGCAAGGGCGAGCTTGCGCTCCGCCTCCTCGGCACCGGAACTGGTGGCCACCGCCATCGGCAAGCCAAGAGCGGCGATTTCTTCGATCAGCAGCACCGCGCCGGACTTCAGCGGCACGCCGCCGGTTTCGCGCAGGGTGACGCTCTCGTCGCGGATCGCCTGCAGCAGATGCGCCTGATCGAGATGGCCGTAGCGCTGCAGCATGGCCTTGGCCACGGCATTGCGGTCGCGCCCGATCAGCGCTTCCAGAAAGCCCGGTTCGACGGTGACGCCGAAACGCAGGAACGCCCGCCTGCCGGCCTCGAGCGCCACGCGCTCGCTGTCGACGAGCGTGCCATCGAGGTCAAAGATCACGGCGGCGAAGGGAAGCGGGGCGGTCATATCGGGCCTTTCAAATTCGGGCTGTGCCAATGTGGCCCGGCGTGGCGGGGAATGTCGAGAGCGCGATTTCGTGTTATGCTGGCGCAGCTTGAGGCAGACAGGCCCCCCGCTTTCGCGCGTTACATGGAGGGTTGTTCGATGATCATGCGTGTTTTCCAGGTCGTGACCCGGCCGGGCAAGGAAGAGGAGTTTTCTGAGTTCTTCCATAAGGTTGCGATCCCGATGCTGCGCCGCACCGAGGGCATCGTCGAGGTGCTGCCCGGCGCGGCACGCCCGGAGAGCCCGCGCGAGTTCTCGGTGGTCATGGTGTGGCGCGATCTTGCCTCTCTCAAGGCGTTCACCGATGAGGATTACACCCGCCCGCATGTGGACCCGGCGGAGGAAGACCTTGTCGAGAGCCGCCTCATCCGCCACTACGAACTGGTCGAGGACGGGGTGATCAGGCGCTGAGCCGCTCCATTGGCTGCCATCCCGACAGCGCCGCGCGGCACCTCCGGTGCCGGGTCGACGACGGTCCGCGGATGGGTGAAATAGAGGCAGCGCATGTGAATGGAAAAGGGGGCGCCGGACGCGCCCCCGATCAACGGTCAGAGCGTGACGCGGAACTGCGCATAGCCATCCGCATTGTCGCCCGCGTCCTCAATGTCGAGCGCCACGCCATCCATGTAGTCGCGCGCCTTGGGGCCGGTTTCGAAGAGGACCGTGGTGTCTTCCATCGGCGCGAAACTCCAGTTGTCGTCGGCGCTCGGGTTGATGGTGCCCTGCTCGACGATGTAGCGCACGATGACGTCGCGGTTGGTGTCCGGCGCCTCAAAGACGATGGTGTCGCCCTTGGCGCCGGGGAAGCTGCCGCCGCCCGAGGCGCGGTAGTTGTTGGTGGCGATGATGAACTCGGCCTCCGGATCAATGGGGGCGCCGTTGTAGCTCAGGTTTACGATCCGGTTCGTGTCCGCATTCACGACATTGCCCTCGCGGTCGAACATCGCCGGCTGCGACAGATCGATCTGATAGCTCACCCCGTCGATCACGTCGAAGTTGTAGCTTGGGAAGTCGGGGTTGAGCAGGGGGGCATCGGTGGCGCCGGGCTCGATCTGGTTAAACATGCCCGCCGAGCGCTCCAGCCAACCCTTCACTTGCGCGCCGGTCACCTTCACCGCACGCACCGTGTTGGGATAGAGGTAGAGGTCGGCGACGTTCTTGATCGCCACCGGGCCCGCGGGCACATCGGTATAATACTCCGGCCCGCCGCGGCCGCCGGCCTTGAACGGTGCCGCCGCCGAGAGGATCGGCAGCCCCTCGTACTCGGTGCCCTGCATCATTTGCTCGATGTACCAGCTCTGCGCGATCGAGACGATCTGCACCGAGGGGTCGTCGGCCACCAGCGCGAAGTAGGAGTGCAGCGGTGCCGAGGTCTCGCCCACGGCGCGGCGCACGTAGTCCAGTGTCGCCTCGTGCTCGGGGCGGACCGAGGCAAGCACCTCGGCGTCGTCCTCGACCAGCGCGGTGACCTTGCGGTCCTCACCGCGCTCGTAGATCGGCCGCGCTTCGGAAGCAGTGGAGACCACCTTCCACGCATTGCCGTCGCGCTCGAGCAACAGGTCGATGAGCCCCATGTGCGAGCCCCAGAAGCCGCCCATGACCGCGGGCTTGCCGTGGATGGTGCCGGCGGAAAGATCGATGGCGCCCTGCCCATCGTAATCGGCCGACGGAAAGACGAGGTGGCTGTGGCCGGTCATCAGCGCGTCAATGCCATCCACGGCGGCGAGCGGCACCGAGGCGTTCTCCATCCCGTCCTCGTGCTGCGCTGCGCCGATGCCGGAATGCGACAGCGCGATGATGATGTCGGCGCCTTCCTCCTTCATCTGAGGCACCCACGCTTCGGCGGTGCTGACGATGTCGCGCGCCTGCACGTTGCCCTCGAGGTGCTTGCGGTCCCAGTTCATCACCTGCGGCGGGGTGAAGCCGATGATGCCGACGCGGATCGGATGGGTGGTGCCGGCGCCGTCGGTGATCTCGCGGTCGAGGATCACGTAGGGCTTGAACAGCGTCTCGTCGTCGCGCGGGGTGGCGCCCTGCGTCTTGGCGATATTGGCCAGCACGATGGGGAAATTTGCGCCCGCGGCGGATTTTTCGAGGAATCCGAGACCGTAGTTGAACTCGTGGTTGCCGATGGTGCCCGCGTCATATCCGAGGGTGTTCATCGCGGTGATGACCGGATGCATGTCGCCCTCTTTCATGCCACGCTCGTAGGCAATGTAGTCGCCCATCGGGTTGCCCTGCAGGAAATCGCCATTGTCCACCAACAGCGTGTTGCTGGCCTCGGCGCGGATGCCCTCGATGATCGAGGCGGTGCGCGACAGGCCGACGGTATCGATCGGCTTGTCGGCGTAATAGTCGTAGGGAAAGACATGCACATGCAGGTCGGTGGTTTCCATGATGCGCAGATGCGCCTGATTGGCCGCGGCGCGGGCCGAATAGGGGTGCAGCGCGATCAGCGCGCCGGTGGCGGCGCTGCCGGCGAGAAAGCCGCGGCGGCTGATCGGGGATTGGGGAAAACGGCGCATCGAGATCTCCTTCGGGGTTAGTCTCTGCCGGAATAGTGCAGCTTCAAGACGTTCTTGCAACGCTGCCGCTCCGTCGCTCCGTCGCTTCGCCGCCGGGCCGCTGACGTCGCGCCAAGCGCTGCACCGCTGTGCGCCGGCGGTTGCTGCCGTGCCGTGCGTATTTGGCAAAGAGAAGAAGGACCATGCCGCGCCCTGCTTCTTCTCTTTTCAAATACGCCGGGGTGCGCGAGGGGCTGGCCCCTCGTAGATCCGCGCGCGCGGGGGCTGGGTGCATCGGTTGCCAGCCCCCGCCGCGCATGCCATGGCTTGCCCACCCAGCAGGAGGCAGCAGATGCGGCAGGCGGAACAGGTGACATTCGGCGGATCGGGTCTCGACCGCGCGGCGGAGATGCGTGGCGACATCCCGGCACTGGCGGCGGCGATGCAGCGGCCCGGTGCACGCGCTGTGGTGCTCTGGCGCGGGAAGCCGCTGCTGCGTGGTGAAGAGCGCGCCGAGTTGCTGCGGTTGCCGCTCGACCATCCGCTGCTTGGCGCGGCCAGCGCCCGCCCGGTCCTGCTCGGGCGCGAGGGTGGCGAGGCGGTTCTGGCTTATGACATTTCCGGCTGGGAGCCCGACGCGCCGCAGGGCGAGGGCTTTGTCGATCACAGCGTGCAGACCCACCCCGCCGCGCCCGAAGCCAGCCGTTTTGTCGAACTGCGCACGCAGTTGATGACGCTGAGCGCGCGGGATGCGGAACTGGCGGCGACGGCCAAGGCGATCCTCGGATGGCACGACTCGCATGGGTTCTGCGCCCGCTGCGGTGCTGCCTCGGAGGTGACGCAGGCCGGGTGGCAACGGGTCTGCCCCGCGTGCGGCACATCGCATTTCCCGCGCACAGACCCGGTGGTCATCATGCTGATCACGCGCGGCAATTCGTGTCTGCTCGGGCGCTCGCCGGGCTGGCCGGAGGGCATGTATTCCTGCCTTGCCGGCTTCATCGAGCCGGGCGAGGCGATCGAGGCGGCGGTGCGCCGCGAGGTGATGGAGGAGACCGGGGTCGAGGTGGGCGAGGTGGCCTACCTGTCGAGCCAGCCCTGGCCATTCCCGGCCTCGCTGATGCTGGGCTGCCACGGTGCGGCGCTGAGTGACGAGATCATCATCGATCCCGAGGAAATCGAGCACGCGCAATGGGTCAGCCGCGAGCAACTGGCCGAAGCCTTCGCTGGCAATGTGCCCGGGCTGCAGCCGGCGCGGCGCGGGTCGATCGCCAATTTCTTGCTGCGCAACTGGCTTGCGGACCGCCTCGATTAAGACAAAATGCGCCCGTAACGCATAAGAAACGGTTTATCGAGGCAGTTGATGGAAATAGCCACGAAGGAAGACATCGAGGTTCCGGTCGAACGGGTCTTCGCCGAAGCGACGAATTTCGATCACCTCGAGCGGCAGATCATGCGGCGCGGGATCGAGCTTCGCCGGGTTGTGCCCGGCGGCGATGGCACCGCAGGGCCGGATTTGGCTTGGGAGGCGGAGTTCGCCTTCCGCGGCAAGACCCGCAAGGCTTCGGTCGCGCTTGTGCAGCACGATGCGCCGAACCTTCTGGTCTATCGCAGCTTGTCGGACGGGCTAGAAGTGCTGACCCGTATCGAGTTTGTGGCGCTGTCGCGCAGCCGGACCCGCGTGGCGATGCAGATCACCCTGCTGCCGAAGACGCTGTCGGCGCGGCTGATGGTGCAATCGCTGAAGCTTGCCCGTTCCAGCATCGAGAAGAAGTTTCGTGTGCGCATGGCCGAATACGCCGAGAGCGTCGAAACCCGGCTCAAGCAGGCATGACCGCCCTGCCTGCGCCTTTGGGGTGCCTCAGTCGGGTGTGGCGAGCGGCTTGAGCGCCCGGTAGAGCGCGCGCCAGCTCTGCAACCTGTCCAGCAGCGCGCCCGAGGCGGCGGGCACGAAGACCTGCCGCGCCTCGGGGCGCTGCGTGAGGTCGCTGCGCGCCAGCGTGCCCGTGGCCAGCGCCGCCAGTTTCGCCGCACCCAGCGATGGGCCGAAGGTGGCGCCGTCCGGGCGGAAAAGCTTCAGCCCGCTGGCGTCGCTCACCGCCTGCAGCAGCGTGTCGCTCTGCGCGCCGCCGCCAAGCGCGGGCAGCGGGGCCAGCCCTTCTGCGGCGGGGCCAAAGCTCTGCGCCGCATCGGCAAAGCAGAAGGCCACAGCCTCGAGCACCGCGCGCATCATCGCGGCACGGGTGGTGCTGTCTTCCAGACCGAAGAAGCCGCCGCGAATGTGCGGATCGCCGTGCGGGCTGCGCTCGCCGGTGAGATAGGGCAGGAAGAGCGGCACCCGCGCTTCGGGCACCTGCGCTGCCTCGGCCAGCAGCGCGCCGATATCGGTGCCTGCGACCTCGGCGAACCACGCCAGCGGGCGGGCGCCGTTGAGCATCGCGGCCATCTGATACCAGCGGCCGGGCAAGGTGTGGGCGAAGGCGTGCACATAGGCCTCCGGGTTGGGGCGATAGCGTGTGCCGGCCAGCAACAGTTGCCCCGAGGTGCCCAGCGAGATCTGCCCGGTGCCATCCTCGACCGCGCCGACCGCCACGGCACCGGTGGCCGCGTCCCCGCCGCCGGTGACGATCTGCACCGATGGTGGCAGCCCCAGATCGGCAGCGACCTCCGGGCGGATTCTCCCGGCGATCTCGTGCCCATCCAGCACGCACGGCAACCAAGCCGGATCGGTCTCGGAGGCCGCGCAGAGCCGATCTGACCAGCGCCGCGCCATCTGGTCGAACCACAGGGTGCCGGCGGCGTCCGATGGGTCGGTGACATGCTGGCCATGCAGGCGGAAGCCCAGATAGTCCTTCGGCAGCAGCACATGGGCGATGCGCGCATGTAGCTGCGGCTCTTGCCGGGCCAGCCACAGCAGTTTCGGCGCGGTGAACCCGGGCAGCGGCGGAACGCCGGCGCGCATGCCGATATCCGGCACGGCGGCGCGCAGCGCGGCGCATTCGGCATGCGCCCGGCCGTCGTTCCACAGCATCGCCGGGCGCAGCACCCGGCCAGCCTTGTCGAGCAGGACTGCGCCGTGCATTTGGCCGGACAGGCCGATGGCGCGAATGGCACGGCGCTCGGCCTCGGACAGCGGCGCCAACAGATCCGCCAGAACCGCGCGCGCCGCCTGCCACCATGCCTCTGGGTCTTGCTCGGAGGCGTACGGCATGGGCGATCTGCTCTGCAGCGGGCGCCGCGCCTCGGCGCGCGGCACACCGGCATCGCAGAGCACCGCGATCACCGAGCTGGTGCCGAGGTCCAGTCCAATCTCCAAGACAGTTCTCCTCCCAAGACCCCTGTCAGATATCGGGCTGACCATTTCGCGGATCGGTGGCTGCCGCAAGGGGGCTCATCCCAACTCGATCACCTGTCCTGCTGCGGCCTCGGCGTCTGCCGGATCATGGGTGACCAGCAGCACCGGCAGTCGCTGTGCGCGGGCACGCTCGAAGACGAGGCCGCGAATCTGCCCGCGCAGCGCCGCGTCGAGCTTCGAGAAAGGTTCGTCGAGCAGCAGCGCGCGGGGCTCGGACAGCAGCATGCGCATCAGCGCCACCCGCGCCTTTTGCCCGCCAGAAAGCGTCGCCGGATCGCGCTTGGCGTAGCCGTTGAGGCCAATGTCGTCCAGCGCCTCCGCGATCCGGGCCCGCCGCGCCGTGCCGCGCAGCCGCGGCGGCAGGCCAAAGCCGAGGTTGCCGCCGACCGACAGATGCGGGAATAGCAACTCGTCCTGAAACAGGATGCCGACGTGCCGGCGTTCGGGCGGCAGCGCGGTGATGTCGTGGCCGTCGAGCGCGATCCGCCCCGTAAGCGCGAAGCCGGGTGCGACGGTGCCGATGATCGCCGAAAGCAGCGTGGATTTGCCAGAGCCGGAGGGGCCCATGACGGTGAGCACCTCACCGGGCGCGACGCGGGCGTCGAGGGCCAGCAGCGGTGTCTCGTGATGCGAGATGCGCAGGTTTTCGAAGATCAGCCCGGTGGTCATGTCAGGCACCATGGCGCATCCCCCGCCTGTTGCGCCAGACCAGAGCCGGGATCAGCAAGGCCAGCGCGAAGGGCAGGAAGGCCGCCGCCGTCTGGCCAAGCGCTGTCACTCCGATCACCCGTCGGTCGCCGCCGGAGGCCAGCGCCACCGCCTCGGTGGTCAGCGTCGGGCTTCGTCCGGCGCCGATCAGCAGGGTCGGCAGATACTGACCGACGCTGACGGCGGCGCTCACGGCGGCGGCGGTGAGCAGCGGGCGCAGCAGCAGCGGCAGGCGCAGCCGCCAGAAGGTGGCCGTGGCGCCTTTGCCAAGGGCCTGCGCCACGGCGGCGTAGCGCGGATCGAGCGCGCGATAGGGATCGGACAGCGACAAGAAGGTGTAGGGCAGCACAAAGACCACATGCGCCGCGATTACCGCCGCCAGCGTGCCGTCGAGCCCTGTCAGCAGCCCGGCGACCTGCAATCCCGGCAGAAAGGCGATCTGCGGCACCAGCAGCGGCAGGTAGAGCAGCCAGAGCGCGCGGGTGCCGGGGCGGAGCCCGTGCCGTTGCTCGGCCTCAAGACAGGCGGTCGTGAGGATGATTGCGGTGGCCGAAGCCGCCGCAGCGATCAGCATCGTCCGTCCGAAGAGCGACAGCAGCCCGGGACCATGGCGCATCCAGCTGCGCAGGCTCCAGCCCTGCGGCAGTAGGTCGGGGAAGCGCCAGAACCCGGCAAAGGACCAGACCGCGAGCCCCGCCAGTCCCAGCAGCACCAGCGCTGCGCAGAGCGCGCCCAGCCCCAGCCCGAGCCCGCGCCAGAACCGCTCGGCACGGCCGCGGCCCCCGGCCACCAGCCAGCCCGCCGCGAGGCGGGCGAGGGCGGTTTCGCCGATGCGCCAAAGCAGCAGGGCCGCCAGTGTCAGGGCGAGCAGCAGCAAGGCGCCTGCGGCGGCCTGAAGGCGCAGCGCCAGATCGGGATCGTTCATCCACTTCAGCACCTGCACGGCAAGCGGCGGCGGCGTGCCCGGCCCAAGGATCATCGCCACGTCGACGGCGGACAGCGAGTAGGCGAGCACCGCGTAGACCGGCAGCCGGATCTGCGGATAGAGGCGGGGCAAGACCGTCTTGGCCCAGCCGGACACCCGCCCGTACCCCAACGCTTGCGCGGTGGCGAGGCTCTGCGAAGGGCGCAGCGCTGGCAGAGCGGCGAGGCTCATCAGCAGCAGGAAGGGCATCTCCTTCACCACCAGCCCCGCGATCAGCGCCAGCCCCCATGGGTCCTGCAGGATCAGCACGTCGGGCGGACGGTCCCAGCCAAGCGGCTGCGCGATCAGCCGGGCGATCCAGCCGGAGGGCGCGATCAGGAAGGCGAGGCCGAAGGCGGCGGCGGCGTGTGGCACCGACAGCAGCGGTGACAGCGCCCGCTCGAGCGCCCTGAAGGGCCGCGTACCCTGCCAGCCGGCGCAGATCAGCAGCGTCAGCGCCAGCGACAGGGCGGTGGCCGCCAGCCCGGTGAACAGGCTGAGAAACGCGGCACGCGCCAAGCCGGGCCAGTCCAGCAGCGCGCGGATGGGATCGAGACTAAGCGCATCGGCTCCAAGCGCGGGCAGCAAGCCAAAGGCAGGTGCCACGGTGCCGGCCAGCCCGGCGGCCACCGGGCCGAGCAGCGCAAGCAGCGTCAGCACAGGTGCCGCACGGGTCAGCGAAAGGCGCATTCTTGGCGCGCGGTCAGGGCGCGACGCCGTAGCGCGCGGTCCAATCCTCTTCGAGCGTCTCCATCCACGAGGGATGCGGCTCGGGCAGGGTTGGGCCCAGTTCTTCGGGCGTCAGCGTGGCAATGCCCACCGGGTTCTCGTCAAAAAGGCGCACTTCGTCGGCGCTCAGCCTGTCCATCGCCAGCACCGTGCCCAGGCCCAACTCGTCGGGGCTGGCCATGCGCGCCTGTGCCTGCGGCGAGAGCAGCAGGTTGGCGATCACCATGGCACCGGCCTTGGCGTTCGCGTTGTAGGGAATGGCGACGAAGCTGGCGTTGCCCAGCGAGCCGCCTTCGAGCACGAAGCTGCGCACGCTGTCGGGAAGTTGGAAGTTGGCGATGGCGTTGGAGGCGGCGTTGGGGTTGAACTCGAAGCCGATGTCGATCTCGTTGTCGGCCATCAACTGGATCATCCGCTGCGCGTTCTGCGGATAGGCTTGGCCCTGCCGCCAGAGGTTGGGCGTCAGCGCGTCGAGCCAGTCCCAGAGCGGCGCTGTCGCGGCCGCGTAGTCGGCGTCGCCGACCGGCGCTTGCAGCGCCTCGGGATCGGGCGTCAGTTCAATCAGCGCCTGTTTGAGAAAGGTCGAGCCAAGGAAATCCGGCGGCTGCGGGTAGGTGAACCGTCCGGGGTTCGCGGCGACCCAGTCGGCCAGCGCCTGCATGCTGCGCGGAGGCTCGGGCAGACGGGCGGTGTCGTGATAGAACACCAGTTGCGCCATGCTCCACGGGCTTTCCAGCCCCTCGGTCGGCACGGTGAAATCGGCGGTCAGCGCGGCGTTGGCCTCGGGGTCGGTCAACTGCCAATTGGGCAGGTCTTCCGACCACGGGCCAAAGAGCAGGTCCTGACGCTTCATCGCCGCGAAGTTCTCGCCATTGATCCAGATAAGGTCGATAGCGCCTCCCGTGTCCTTGCCCGCGCTCTTCTCGGCCAGCACGCGGCTTACTGCCTCGGCGGTGTCCGACAGCTTCACGTGCTCCAGCGTCACGCCGTAATCCTCCTGCGCCAGATCGCCGATCCAGTCGATGAAGGCATTGACGTTCTCTGCGCCACCCCAAGCATTCCAATAGACGGTCTGGCCCTCGGCCTCGGCCAGCACGGCGGGCCAGTCGGCGGGATCGACCTCGGCGTGGGCAAGGCCCGCGCCGATCAAGGGGGCGGCAAGGCTGGTGGCAAGGGAGAGCGGCAGGCTCTGGCGCATAAAGCGGCGGATCATTGCGCGGGACTTTCTTGTTGTGCCGCGACCTGCGGCGCTTTCGTGCTATATGGTCTCATGTTGTCGCAAGCGCGCCGCCCTTCGGTCAACTGACAAAAGGGTGCGATAGGGTACAGCGTGCTTGCTGCCTTCGTGCAGCTTTCTATCTGAAGCCTATGAATTTTCCAGGAGCGCCGCCGATGTGGGACGAAAGATATTCCGTCGAGGATTACGTATTCGGAACCGAGCCTTCGGGCTTTTTGACGCGCCGCGATCACTGGTTGAGACCGGGCATGCGGGCGCTGTGCGTGGCCGATGGCGAGGGGCGCAACTCGGTCTTTCTTGCCGAGCAGGGGATGCAGGTCACCGCGTGGGACGGTTCCCCGGCGGCCGTGGCCAAGGCGCGCAAGCTGGCCAAGGCACGCGGGGTCGAGGTCGACTACTCGGTACAGGACGTCTTCGAGTGGGATTGGCCCGAGGCGGCCTATGATCTGGTGGCCGGCATTTTCATCCAGTTCCTGCCGCCCGAGGGGCGCGATCAGCTGTTTGCCAAGATGGCGGCGGCGCTGAAGCCGGGCGGCGTGCTGATGCTGCACGGCTACACGCGACGGCAGTTGGAGCACGGCACCGGCGGCCCCAAGCAGCGCGAGAACCTCTACACCGCCGGATTGCTGCGCCGGCTTTTCGCGGACCTGCGCATTCAGGTACTCGAGGACTACGAGCTTTATATCAACGAAGGCAGCGGCCACGTCGGCCGTTCGGCGCTGATCGATCTGGTGGCGGTCAAACGCTAGCGGTGCGGCGTGGGCGGCCTCAGGCTTCGAGGCCGCCGAAATGCTGCGCGACGATGCCCGGCAGCTTGTCCCAGTGATCGAAGGTGTAGGTGTGGGGCAGTTCGTCGAGCGCGGCCTTGCGGTACCCTTCGGTGTAGAGCGCGAAGGGGATGCCCGCGCGTGCGGCGGTCTCCGCATCCACCTCGCTGTCGCCGACGTAGAGGCCGGGACCGGCGCCAAGCGCCTGCATCACCTCGATCAGCGGCGCGGGATCGGGTTTGCGCACCGGAAGGCTGTCGCCGCTGGCGACCGAGCGCATGTAGCCCGTCAGCCCGAAGTGCGACAGGGCGATATGGGTGGGCGCCTCCGGCTTGTTGGTGCACAGGCCCATGGCGCAGCCGAGCATTTGCAGCTGCGCCAGCGCGTCGATCACGCCGGGGTAGAGCACGGTCAGCTGCGGAGCGTGATTATATTCGGTCATGAACTTGCCCAGCAACCGGTCATGCGCCTCTTCATCATCGCCGAGGCCAACCGCTTCGACCACGCGGGCGATCAGCGCCGGGGCGCCGTGGCCGATGAAACTGCGCGCCTGCGCGAAGGTGATCTCGGGCAAGCCCTCGTCGCGCAGCACCACATTGGCGGCACGGTGCAGATCGGGCGCGCTGTCGATCAGCGTGCCGTCGAGGTCGAAGACAACAGGTTTCCTCATGTCACTGCGCCCTTGCGGCAGGTCGATGAACAGGGGGGCCGGGGAAAGGCATGGCGCGGGCTCCTTACTGGCGCACCGCGTCGGGCGGTGCTGCGCGCATACTGATGCCAAGCCTGCGGGAGGTCCAGCGGTGCGCGGCTTTACTCTGCCTCGCTGAGCCATTGCGGCTGCAGCACAACCACGGTCGGCTGTGGCGGCAGATCACGCAGGCTGACCTCCAGTTCCGGGCCGTCGCGGCGCTCGACCGGGAAGGTGTCGGAGACATCGGCGACGAACCGTTCGAGCGAACTGCCTGAGAACCAATGCATCGGGATGATGATCGAGCTGCGCAACCGTTCCACCACACGCACCATGCCGTCCAGTGCCATCGTATACCCGCCGTCCACCGGCACCATCAGCACGTCGAGCCGTCCGAGCGCGGCGTATTGCTCGTCGTTCGGTTCGTGGTGCAGATGGCCCAGATGACCGATGCAGAGGCCTTCGACCTCGAAAACGAAGATCGAATTGCCGCGCTCTTCGGTGCCGCCGTAGGCCGAGCGGATGTCTGTCGAGACGTTGCGCACCAGCATCTCGCCAAGGTCGAGATAGTGCTCGATGCCCTGACCGAATTCGCCCCAGCCTTCCAGAACATGCGGGATTGCAGGATCGGGGTTGGCCGTCCAGTGGCTGGAATGGGCGTGGTTCATGGTGACGATATCGGGGATCATCGGCACGTTGCCGACGTAGCCGGTGAAGTCGGTCACCGCGTTCAGGCCGCCGCGCGTCTGGATCAGGAAGGCGGCGTGGCCAAGGTAGCGCAGCCGCACCGAATACTCCGGCACCGGGTCGGTCCATGCCGCCTTGTGCAGGTATTGTAGTCCCGGCGCAGCGTCGGCGATGGCGATACAATGAGACGGGCGGCGGGTCTCCTGCGCCTGCACGGGCAGGGCGGGGATCAAAAGGCTGAGCAGGGCGAGACCGAAAGCGTAGGCGCGGCGGGGCATGGCGGGGCTCCTTTCAGGAGTCAGCCTAAGCGCGGATCCGCCACGACGGGGCTAAAATTTACGTGGGGTAAGCATTGGGCAGCCTGAAAACCGGCTCAGCCCACCTGCGTGCGGCCGCGCCGATCGAGGCGCAGCGCACTGTAGAGCACATGGGTGCGCCAGCGCCCGTTGATCTGCAGATAGCTTTGCGCCACGCCTTCGTACTTGAAGCCCGAGCTTTCCAGCAGCCCGCGCGAAGCAACGTTCTCGGGCAGGCAGGCCGCTTCGATGCGGCTGAGGTCCATGTCGGTAAACGCGTAGTGCACCAGCGCGGCGATCGCTTCCCGCATATAGCCATGACGGGCGAAAGGCAGGCCCGTCCAATAGCCCAGCGTGCCCGATTGCGCCGGGCCGCGGCGGATGTTGTCGAGGGTAATCGCCCCGATCAGCGCCGAATCCTCGCGCCGCACGAGGAACAGCGGCACCGCCGTGGCGGCATTGATCGAGCGGTTGGCCCAGTACACGCGGTTGGTGAAGGCGCGCCGCGACAGGTGATCCTCGGCCCAAGACGGCTCCCAGGGAGTAAGGTACTCTTTGCTCTCCAGCCGCAGCGCCACCCAGGCGTTGAAATCGCCATGCATCGGCGGCCGCAGGATCAGGCGCTCGCTGTCGAGCCTGAACTTCCGCCGCCGCCCCAGCATCAGGCCGCCCGCTGTGCCTGGATTTCGTCCAGCCCGGGCGCGCCGGCCACCGGACCATAGAGCGCCAGCGCCGCCGGCGCGTCGGAGGCGACCAGTTCGGCAAAATCGCGCACATCGCCGGTGGTAACATTGTCGATCTTCTCGACCGTTTCTTCGATCGGTGGGACCTTGCCCCAGATCTGCACCATGCGGGCCATGCGCTCGGCGCGGCTCGACGAGCTTTCCAGCCCCATCAGCAGCCCGGCCTTCATCTGCGCACGGGCACGGGCGACTTCCTCGGGGGACATGTCATCGGCGGCGCGCTTCATCTCGTCGATGGTCAGTCGCGCCAGCGCGCCAACCTCCTCGCCCGAGGTCCCGGCGTATATGGTGTTCAGCCCGGTCTCGGAATAAGCGCCGGTCTGCGAAAAGATGGTGTAGCACAGGCCCCGCTTCTCGCGGATTTCCTGGAAGAGGCGCGAGGACATGCCGCCCCCCAGCGCGATCGAGTAGATCTGCGCGGTGTAGAAGTTCGGATCGCGATAGCCCGGCCCCTCGAAGGCCAGCGCCATATGCGCCTGTTCGAGCGTCTTCTCGCGGCGAATCTCGCCGCCGGTGAACTTGGCCTGCTCGAGCCCAGGGGCCGAGCGTCCGACCATGCCGCCGAACAGCGCTTCGGCCTGCGCCACCAGCGCCTCGTGATCCACCGCGCCCGCGGCCGACAGGATCATCTGGCCGGGACCGTATTGCTCGGCGACAAAGGTGGCGAGATCGTCGCGCCCGAAACCGCGGACATTGGCCTCTTCGCCAAGGATCGTGCGGCCAAGCGCCTGATCGCTGTAGGCGCGTTCCTGCAGCCAGTCAAAGATCACGTCGTCGGGCGTGTCCAGCGCCTGACCGATCTCCTGCAGGATCACGTGGCGCTCGGTTTCGATCTCTTTCGGCTCGAAGATCGGATTGAGCAGGATATCTCCGATGACGTCCAGCGCCAGCTTGCTGTCCTGTTCCAAAACGCGGGCGTAATAGGCCGTCACCTCGCGCGAGGTGTAGGCATTGATATAGCCGCCCACATCCTCGATTGCCTCGGCGATCTGCAGCGCTGTGCGGGTCTTGGTGCCCTTGAACGCCATATGCTCAAGAAAATGCGCGATGCCGTTCTGTTCCAGCCGCTCGTTGCGGCCGCCGGCGGTGACCCAGATGCCAAGTGTCGAGGATTGCAGGCCCGGCATCCGCTCGGTCACGATGCGGAAGCCGTTCTTGAGGGTGGTCAGTTGTACAGTCACTTGGCGATACGCTCCCGGATGAGGGTTTCGAGGGCGGCAAGATCATTGGGCACGCGGGTGACGCGCTCCTCGCGGTCGAAAAGGTCGCCCATGCGCGCGGGCAGGGGCGGGCGGAGGCCGCTGGCCTTTTCGACGGCGTCGGGGAACTTGGCCGGATGCGCGGTGGCAAGGGTGATCATCGGCACCGACGCGGTGCGGTGCTCTTCGGCCACTTTCACGCCGATGGCCGAGTGCGGGCAAAGCAGCTCGCCCATGGTCTTGTTGGCCTGCGCGATGGTGGCCAGCGTTTCCTCTTCCGAGGCGCGGCCGCTTTCAAAGTGCTCACGCAGCGCCTGCAGCGCGCCTTGGCTGACGTGGAAGCCGCCCGCCTTCAGCTCGTCCATCAGCTGCGCCACGGCGGCGCCATCGCGGCCATAGGCGTCAAACAGCGCGCGCTCGAAGTTGGAACTGACCTGAATGTCCATCGACGGGCTGATCGACGGGTGCACGTCCGACGTCTTGTAATCGCCGGTCGACAGGCAGCGGTGCAGAATGTCGTTCTGGTTGGTCGCCACCACAAGCCGGTCGATCGGCAGGCCCATCTTCTTGGCGATGTAGCCGGCGAAGATGTCGCCGAAGTTGCCGGTGGGCACGGTGAAGCTGACCTTGCGGTCCGGCGCGCCGAGCGAGACCGCCGACGAGAAGTAGTAGACCACCTGCGCCAGCACACGTGCCCAGTTGATCGAGTTCACGCCCGCCAGCCGCACCTCGTCGCGGAAGGTGAAGTCGTTGAACATGTCCTTGAGCTTCGCCTGGCAGTCGTCGAAATGCCCGTCGAGCGCCAGCGCGTGCACGTTGGCCTCCGACGGCGTGGTCATCTGGCGGCGCTGCACTTCCGAGACGCGGCCGTGCGGGAAGAGAATGAACACGTCGACCGCATCAAGCCCCTTGAAGGCCTCGATCGCCGCCGAGCCGGTGTCGCCCGAGGTGGCGCCGACGATGGTGACGCGCTCGCCGCGGCGGGTCAGCGCTTCTTCGAAGAGCTGGCCGATGAGCTGCATGGCGAAGTCCTTGAACGCCAGCGTCGGCCCGTGGAACAGCTCCAGCAGGAAGTGGTTGGGTGCCAGTTGCACCAGCGGCGCACGGGCGTTGTGGCCGAACCCGGCATAGGCCTTGGAGATCAGGTCACCGAAGGTCTCGTCGCTGAAGCTGTCGCCGACGAAGGGGCGCATGATGCGGAACGCGACTTCCTCGTAGGACAGACCGTTGAGCGCGCGGATGTCTCCGGGGGTCATCACCGGCACGGTCTCGGGCACGTAGAGGCCGCCGTCACGGGCGAGGCCCGAAAGCATGGCCTCTTCGAAGCTGAGCGCCGGGGCTTTGCCGCGGGTCGAGATATAGCGCATGGGGCTCAGGCCTTTCCTGTCTTGTGCTGCCGGCGCATGTAATAGCCGGTCATGATCAGCCACACCACGGCCAGCGAGAACCATGTGAGGGCATATTGCAGGTGATCGTTGGGAATGCCGCTGCTGCTGACCGGCAGCGGCTGAATGTCGGGATCGCCGGGGCTGACCGACCGTGCAACCACGAGCAGCGGCTCGGTCTGCAGGGTTTCGGCCATGTCGGCGATGTCTCGGGCAAACCAGGTGTTGCCGTCGATGTCGTTCTTGGGTGTCGAACTGTTGCGGTCGTCGGGCCAGTGGAGATTGCCGGTCACCTCGGTGGGGCCGGTGTAGCGCACGGCGTTCTTGTGCGCGGTGGCGGTGAAACCGCGGTCCAGGAGGATCAACCGGCCGGTGTCGCTTCGGAAGGGCGAGATGATACGATAGCCGGCGCCCGCCTGTTTCTGGCTCACCAGAACGCGGACCTCGCCGGGCAGGATCTCGCCGCTCAGCGCAACTGGCTGATAGCGTTGCTCGGTCGGCGACACCAGCGTCGGTAGCGGCTGCGCCGGGCCCGAGATGCGCGCGTCGATCTCGGCCAAAACCGTCTCTTTCCAATCCAGCCGCCGCAACTGCCAGCTGCCAAGCGATATCAGGATCGCGGCGCCGATCAGGCCAAACAGGAGGGGGGCGAGGTAACGGGTCAAGTAAGTCCGGGTCCGGGTTCAGGGCGCTGGCGCGTCCCGCCTGCTTTAGCGCCTCAGCGCGGGGCACATCAAGGCGCGATTGTCGCTGCGTTGCAAGGCGCAATGCGGCGGCGGCAGCAGTTCAGGGGCGCTGCCCCTCTGCGGCTTTGCCGCATTCACCCCGGCGTATTGGGAAAGAGAAGAAGGTCCCACCGCCGCGCTTCTTCTCTTTCCAAATACGCATGGCGGCGCGCTGGCCAAGGGCAGCGGCGTGGCCAAACGCGAAACGCCCACCAAGCGGCGGGCGTTTGCGGTGCGTGTCGCAACGAGGTCTAATGTCGGGCTCAGCCGCCCCAGATGTAGATCGAGGCGAAGAGGAACAGCCAGACGACGTCGACGAAGTGCCAGTACCAGGCGGCGGCTTCGAAGCCGACGTGCTTGTCTGGGGTGAAATCGCCGCGCAGCAGGCGCAGCAGACACACGAAGAGAAAGATCGTGCCGATGATCACATGCGCGCCGTGAAAGCCCGTCGCCATGAAGAAGTTGGCGCCGTAGATGTTGCCCGAGAAGCCGAAGGCGGCGTGGCTGTATTCATAGGCCTGGAACACCGTGAAGATCACGCCGAGCACGATGCCGATGGTCAGCCCCCACTTCATGTCCTCGCGGTTGTTTTCGTGCACCAGCGCGTGGTGCGCCCAAGTTACCGCGGCGCCCGAGCAGAGCAGGATCAGCGTGTTGATCAGCGGCAGGTGCCAGGGATCGAAGGTCTCGATGCCCGCGGGCGGCCAGACGCCGTCGACTGCCGGGCTGTTCGGGCCCATCGGGTAGAGCGCGTGTTTGAAGAACGACCAGAACCACGCGAGGAAGAACATCACCTCGGACATGATGAACAGGATGAAGCCGTACTTCAGGCCGATCTGCACCACCGGGGTGTGATCGCCGACGCGGCTTTCGGCCACCACTTCGGACCACCAGCCGAACATGGTGTAGAGCACGCCGACGAAGCCGGCGAGGAAAATCCACGGGCCGCTGTCGTGCATCCAGAGCACCGCTCCGAACAGCATGACGAAGCAGGCAACCGAGCCGATCAGCGGCCAGGCGGATGGGGGCAGGATGTGGTAGTCGTGGTTCTTAGCATGCGCCATCTCTGTATCCCTCGTTGGTCAGGCGGTCAGTTCACGGAACTTTCGTCCGTTTTCGTGTCGAGAGCGGCCTGTGTCTCCTCCAAAGTCTCCTCTGGCAGGTCGATCTCGTAGAAAGTGTAGCTGAGCGTGATGTGCTTGGCGAACTTCGCGTCCGGATCGTTGACGATCTCGGGGTCGACGTAAAAGCTCACCGGCATTTCCACCCGCTCGCCAGGCATCAGCACCTGCTCGGTAAAGCAAAAGCACTCGATCTTGTTGAAATAGGCGCCGGCATCGAAGGGCGCGACATTGTAGCTTGCCTGCCCGGCGATCGGGCGGTCGGTGGGGTTGTGGGCCTCATAGAAGGCCAGCCCATCTTCACCGATGCGCAGGGTCATCTCGGTCTGCATGGGCTTGAAGTCCCACGGCATGCCGCGCTCTTTCGAGGCATCGAAACGGACCTTGATGGTCTGCTCCAGCACGCCCGAGGAGGCGCCGGTGGCGACATTGGTGGTGCCGCCATAGCCGGTGACACGGCAGAACCAGTTGTAGAAAGGCACCGCCGCCCAGGCCATGGCGCCCATGAAGACGACAACGCCGATCAGCGTCCACAGCGTCTTGGTGGTGCCCTTAGTTGCCATCGGCAGCCTCGCTGGCTTGGGGGGTGGGGGACGAGGCGTATTGCCCGCTGCCGATCTTCACCACGGTCATGCCGAAGACAATGGCAATAAAGCCCACCAGCACCAGCCCGACGCCGATGTTGCGGCCCCGGCGCCGCTGGTGCAGTTCGTGTTCGTGCGCGATGCCCATGCTTAGCCTCCGATGGTCCAGCCGCCGAGCGCCAGATCGATGCCGAAGCGGTCGAGCCCGGCTTCGACAAGGATCGCGCCGAAATGGGCGAAGAGATAGAGTAGCGAGAGCTTGAAGAAGCTCTTCTCGGTTTTGAAGTTGTCGCCTTCGGAGATGGTCTCGTCGCGGCGGAAGATGTCCCAGGCGCCCTTCAGGAAAAGCGCGTTCAGCACCACGGCGACCGCCAGATAAACCGGCCCGCCGACCGAGGTGAAGCCGGTGCCGATGGCCAGCGCTGCCAGCAGGATGGTGTAGACGAGGATGTGAACGCGGGTCGCGCGGCGGCCGTGGGTGACCGTCAGCATCGGCACATTGGCATCGTCGTAGTCCGAGCGCATGAAGAGCGCGAGGGCCCAGAAATGCGGCGGCGTCCACATGAAGGTCAGGCAGAACATCAGCACGGCCTCGACACTGACCGAGCCTGTCGCCGCGGCCCAGCCGATCATCGGGGGGAAGGCCCCGGCGGCACCGCCGATGACGATGTTCTGCGGCGTCGAGCGCTTCAGCCACATGGTGTAGATCACCACGTAGAAGAAGATGGTGAAGGCCAGCAGCCCCCCGGCGAGCACATTGGTCGCCAGCGCGAGGAACACGCAGGAAAAGGCCGAGAGCGCGAGGCCGATGGCCAGCGCTTCGCCGGGTTGAACCCGCCCCGAGGGGATCGGCCGCTTGACGGTGCGTCTCATCACCGCGTCGATATCGGCGTCCCACCACATGTTGAGCGCGCCGGACGCACCGCCGCCGACGGCGATGAACAGCACGGCGCAGAAGCCGATGAACGGGTGCACCGGAACCGGCGCGGCCAGAAGGCCGACGAAGGCGGTGAACACAACAAGCGTCATGACACGCGGCTTGAGCAGGGCGAAGTAGTCGCCGAATTGCGCATCGTAGTCGGATGCGCCTGCTGTGGTGGCTGCCGTGTTGGTGGTGAGGTCGCTCATTTCCGGTCTTTCAGCTTGTGGCGGCGCGCCCCCCTCCTCGGGGCGCGTCGCCATGTTTCATCGGATCAGGATGCGGCGAGGAACTCGCGGACATCCATGTAGCCGCCATCTTCTTCGGATGCGGCGAGCCAGGCGTCATAGGCTTCCTGGCTGACCACCTTGACGGTGATCGGCATGTAGGCGTGGCTGATGCCACAGAGTTCCGAGCACTGACCGAAGAACACGCCTTCGCGCTCGGGCTTGAACCACAGCTCGGCAATGCGGCCGGGCACAGCGTCCTGTTTCACACCGAAGGCCGGAATGGTCCACGAATGGATCACGTCGGCGCCGGTGACCTGCATCACCACGGTCTTGCCGACCGGCACCACAACGGCGCTGTCGGTGGCCAGCAGGAACTCGCTGTCGCTGTAGCCCGCTTCCTGCAGCTGCGCCGAGACATCGGCGTTGAAACGGTTGTCGCCGCCGGTGGCGGGGGCGCCGATCATGTAGCTGTCGTAGGACAGATCGGTGCCGACATACTCATAGCCCCAGTACCACTGGTAGCCGGTGACCTTGATCACCACGTCGCCCTCGGGGATTTCCTGCTGCTTGAACAGAACCGGCAGCGAGAAGGCGCCGATCACCACGAGGATCACGATGGGGCCGAGCGTCCATGCGATTTCCAGCGGCGAGTTGTGGGTAAAGCTTTTCGGGGTGGGGTTCTTCTTTTCGTTGAAGCGCACCACGGCGTAGGCCAGCAGCGCCACGACGAAGATGCAGATCGCGGTGATGATGACCAGCAGCATCCCGTCGAGCCACTGAAGGTCGCGGGCGAGCTCTGTCGAGGCAGGCTGAAAGCCTGTTCCGCCTGCCTGCGGTTGGCCGACCAGTTCCAGCGAATCCTGCGCCATCGCGGGCGCGGCGATACCGCCGAAAAAGAGTCCTGCCAGCATAGAAAGTTTACGCATGTGTCACCTGATCCGGTTGTCATTCTTCTCTTGCGGACAGGAGGAATGAGCCCCGGACCTCAGCCCGAAGAGAGTCCTCCCCTAGATATGCTCTTTAAAAAGCACATTGCGTGCCTCAAATAAAGATGAACGCTTGCGGCAAAAGCGCACTTTTTTGATCCAGATCAAAATACCAGAGGAAGATACACATGAGCGAAAGCCCGTTCCGGCCCTTCGAAACCGCCCTCGACCTGGATCGCACCCTTGCGCAGCTGCGTAATGCTGTCGCAGGGGCGGATGATGGCGAACTCTTCCTCGAACGCCGCCGTGCCGAGGCGCTGGTGCTTGATGATGGGCGAATCAGAACCGCCAGCTACGACGCCTCGGAGGGCTTCGGCCTGCGCGCGGTGCGCGGCGAGGTGGCGGGCTACGCCCATGCCACGGAGATTTCCGAGAAGGCCATCTCGCGGGCGGTGGAAACCGCGCGGCTGGCGGTGGGCGATGGCGGCGGCGTGCTGGCCCCGCCACCCGCCGGCACCAATCACAAACTCTATACCGATGCCGACCCGATCGCCGGGCACAGCTTTGCGGTGAAACTCGACACGCTGCGCGAGATCGACGCCTTCACCCGCGATCTCGACAGCCGGGTGGTGCAGGTCACCGCGACCATCGCCGCCTCGTGTCAGGAGGTGTCGATTCTGCGCCCCGAAGGCGGGCTCGTCAGCGACACCCGCCCGATGACCCGCGTCACCGTCAGCGTGATCGTCGAGGAGAATGGCCGCCGCGAGCAGGGCAGCGCCTCGGGCGGCGGGCGATTCCTGCTCGACGGGCTGCTGGAGCCGGCTGCGTGGCAGGCGCAGGCGCGCGAAGCGCTGCGCGTGGCGCTGGTCAACCTGCGGGCCGAGGATGCGCCGGCGGGGGTGATGGACATCGTGCTTGGGCCGGGCTGGCCGGGCATCTTGCTGCATGAGGCGGTCGGCCACGGCCTTGAAGGCGATTTTAACCGCAAGGGCAGCTCGGCCTTTGCCGGGCTCATGGGCCAGCGCGTCGCCGCGCCCGGGGTCACGGTGGTCGATGACGGTACCATGCCGGACCGGCGCGGCTCGATCTCGGTGGACGACGAGGGCACGCCCTCGGCGCGCAACGTGCTGATCGAGGACGGTGTCCTCGTGGGCTACATGCAGGACCGCCAGAACGCCCGGCTGATGGGGGTCGAGGCCACCGGCAACGGGCGCCGCGAGAGCTATGCCCACGCGCCCATGCCGCGGATGACCAACACCATCATGGAGGGCGGTGACGCCGATCCGCAAGACATCGTGGCCGATCTCAAGGACGGCATCTGGGCCACCGGCTTCGGCGGCGGGCAGGTGGATATCACCAACGGCAAGTTTGTGTTCTCCTGCACCGAGGCCTATCGGGTGAAGGACGGCAAAGTCGGGGCGCCGGTGAAGGGCGCGACGCTGATCGGCGACGGAGCCACGGCGCTGCAGCACGTGCGGGCGCTTGGCAACGACATGGCGCTCGACCCGGGCATGGGCAACTGCGGCAAGCAGGGGCAATGGGTGCCGGTGGGCGTGGGTCAGCCGACGGTGATGATCGGTGGGCTGACCGTGGGTGGCTCGGGCAGCTGAGCGCCCGGGGCCCGGTGGCGGCGCGGCGGCGGCGTCGGGCCATGCGTATTTGGGAAGAGAAGAAGCGCGGACCGGGGGGCTCGGGGCCGCGCTTCACGCTTGATTAACCAGTGATCTGCTAAAGAGACTCCCGCAAGCGACGGGGTCAGGATGACCGGACAAGCACAGACTTCCAACCACCCCCCACTCCCACCCACCACGGAAGCTGAGCGGTTGGATTGGCTCCGTCTCTTGCGCTCGCGCCGGGTCGGGCCGACGACCTTCTGGCGCCTGCTGGCCGAGCATGGGTCCGCAGCCGCTGGCCTTGCGGCGCTGCCCGAAGTGGCTGTGGCGGCTGGGGTGTCGAATTACCGGACCTGCCCAGAAGGTGTTGCACTTGCCGAACTTGCCGCTGGGCGGCAGGCGGGGGCGGAACTGGTCTTTCACGGTGCGCCGCAGTATCCGCAGCTGCTGGCCGGGTTGGAAGATGCGCCGCCGTTTCTGTGGGTGACTGGGCAAGCCGAGAATTTGGCGCGGCCCGCAGTGGCACTTGTGGGGGCGCGCAACGCCTCGTCGCTGGGCGCGCGCACGGCGCGGCTGCTGGCGCGCGGGCTGGCCGAAGCGGGCTGGCTGGTGGTCTCGGGGCTGGCCCGGGGCATAGACGCCGAGGCGCATGGCGGCGCACTCGATGGCGGGACCGCCGCGGTGATGGCCGGTGGCGTCGATGTGATTTACCCGCAGGAAAATGCGCGGCTGGCCGCTGCGATCCGTGCGCAGGGCGTGCTCGTCTCAGAGCAGCCGCCGGGCGTGCAGCCGCAGGCGCGGCATTTTCCCACCCGCAACCGCATCGTCTCGGGTATGGCGCACGGGGTGGTGGTGGTCGAGGCGGCGGTGAAATCGGGCTCGCTGATCACCGCGCGCTGCGCGCTCGATCAGGGGCGCGAGGTGATGGCCGTCCCCGGACATCCGCTCGACGGGCGGGCAGGGGGCTGCAACCTTCTGCTGCGCGACGGCGCGCGGCTGGTGCGGCATGCGGAGGACGTGCTCGAGGCGCTGACGGTGCCTGTCGCGGAGGACCAGCCTGCAAGGCAGGCCGCCACCGAGGCCCGGCCGTGCATTCCATCCCCGCCGCCGGAGCGCTACAGCCGCGCCGAGACACGGGCGCTGCACCAGCGCATCCTCGACCGCCTCGGGCCGGTGCCTGTGCCCGAGGATCAGGTGATCCGCGATCTTGGCGGTGCGGTGGGGCAGATCGCCCCGGCGCTCACCGATCTCGAGCTTGACGGGCACCTCGAGCGGCGTCCCGGGGGGCTGCTCAGCCGCCGGTCCTGACCTACGGTTCTGCGCCGAAGCAGTGCAAATTGCATGTTTCCTAGAAGCTGCCGCCGGGCAGCTCATTGACATTTCCCCCTTGCGTCCCACATCTTGCGCCGCCATAGCGGCAGGCAAGCCGTTTTGAGCACAGCGTTGCAATGAGGTCTTATTAATGCCCGTCGTCGTCGTCGAATCCCCGGCCAAGGCCAAGACAATCAACAAGTATCTGGGATCCGACTACACGGTGCTTGCCTCTTACGGTCACGTCCGTGACCTGCCGCCGAAGGATGGCTCGGTGGATACCGAGCATGATTTTGAGATGAAATGGGAGATCGCCAACGACTCGCGCAAGCACGTCTCCGCGATCGCCGAAGCGCTGAAAAGCGACAATTCTCTCATTCTCGCGACCGACCCCGATCGCGAGGGCGAAGCGATTTCGTGGCACCTGAAGGAGGCGCTGACCAAGCGCCGCTCGATCAAGAAGGACACCGAGGTCCGCCGGGTCACTTTCAACGCCATCACCAAGGCCGCGGTCACAGAGGCGATGCAGAACCCGCGCGAGATCGACGCGCCGCTGGTCGAAGCGTACCTTGCCCGCCGCGCGCTGGACTACCTCGTCGGTTTTAACCTGTCGCCGGTGCTGTGGCGCAAGCTTCCGGGCGCCCGGTCGGCAGGCCGCGTTCAGTCTGTGTGCCTGCGGCTCATCGTCGAGCGCGAGACCGAGATCGAAGCGTTCAATCCGCGCGAATATTGGCAGGTGCGGGCGCTGCTCTCGACGCCGCGCGGTCAGGACTTCGAGGCGCGGCTGACCACGCTCGCCGGCAAGAAGCTCGACCGCTACGATCTGGAAAACGCCACACAGGCCGAGATGGCGGTGCAGGCAGTGGCTGGCCGGGCGCTGAAGGTGCTCTCGGTCGAGGCCAAGCCCTCCACCCGCAACCCCTCGGCGCCGTTCATGACCTCGACGCTGCAGCAGGAGGCCAGTCGCAAGTTCGGCATGGGCGCGCGGGCCTGCATGAACGCGGCGCAGCGGCTCTATGAGGCGGGCCACATCACTTACATGCGGACCGACGGCATCGATATGGCCCCCGAGGCGGTCACTGCCTGCCGCGAGGCGATCGAGGGCCGTTTCGGCAAGGACTACGTGCCGGGCAGCCCGCGCATCTACAAGAACAAGGCGAAGAACGCGCAGGAAGCGCACGAGTGTATCCGTCCCACCGACATGACCAAGGATGCCTCGGACCTGAAGCTTCGCGAGGACGATCAGCGCAAGCTCTACGACCTGATCTGGAAGCGCACGCTGGCGTGCCAGATGGAAGCGGCGAAGCTCGAGCGCACCACGGTCGAGATCGGTTCTGACGACCAGCAGGTCGGTCTGCGGGCAACCGGTCAGGTGATCACCTTCGACGGCTTTCTGAAAGTCTACGAAGAGGGCCGCGACGATGTTGCCGATGACGACGACAAGCGCCTGCCGCAGATCATGCAGGGCGAGCCGGCGGCCTTTGCCAAGGCGGGGCTGAAAGCGCAGTACGACAAGGCGGCCGAGCGCGCAGCGGACCGCCCGGGCAGTGCCTCGGGTCCGTCGGCGCTGCTGTCCGACAACAGCGCCGTACTTGGCACGCAGAGCTTCACCCAGCCGCCGCCGCGCTACACCGAGGCGACGCTGGTCAAGCGGATGGAAGAGCTGGGCATCGGGCGCCCGTCGACCTATGCGTCGGTGATCACCACCATTCAGGATCGCGAGTACGTCAAGAAAGAGCAGAACCGCCTGATCCCCGAGGATAAGGGCCGGATCGTCACGATCTTCCTGCTCAACTTCTTCCGCAAATACGTGGGCTATGAGTTCACCGCCGAGCTGGAGAACGAGCTCGACGAAGTGTCGGCGGGCGACATGGATTGGAAGTCGCTGCTCGGCAAATTCTGGCGCGATTTCTCTGCGGCGATCGCCGAGACGTCCGAGTTGCGCATCTCCGAGGTGCTCGATGTGCTCGACGAGGCGCTGGCACCGCAGCTGTACCCGCCGCGCGAGGATGGCACCGATCCGCGCATCTGCCCCAAATGCGGCACCGGGCAGCTGCACCTGAAGACCTCGCGCACCGGCGGCTTTGTTGGCTGCGGCAACTACCCCGAATGCACCTACACCCGCCCGATCGCGGGCGAGGGGGCTGATGGCGAAGAGCGCCTGCTGGGCGAGGATCAGGGCGACGAGATCTGGCTCAAGGCCGGGCGCTTCGGCCCCTACGTGCAGCGCGGCGAGCCGACGCCGGAGAACAAGAAGCCGCCGCGCGCCTCGCTGCCGCGCGGCTGGTCGAAGGACGAGATGACGCTGGAGAAGGCGCTTGTCTTGCTGTCGCTGCCGCGCGAGGTGGGTGAACACCCCGAGGGCGGCACGGTCAAATCCAACTTCGGGCGGTTCGGCCCCTACATCATGCACCAGCTGCCCGACGACGCGAAGCCGACCTACGTCAACCTCAAGGATCCGGCGGACGTCTTCGAGATCGGGATGAACCGCGCCGTCGAGATGCTGGCCGAGAAGCGCGCGAACCCCGGCGGGCGCGGGCGTGCCGCGGCCAAGGCGCTGAAGGAACTCGGCGAACACCCGGACGGCGGCAAGATCGCCATCTTCGACGGGCGCTACGGGCCGTATGTGAAATGGGAAAAGGTCAATGCGACGCTGCCGAAGGACACCGAGCCTGACAGCGTGACCATGGAGCAGGCGCTTGAGCTGATTGCCGAAAAGGCGGCCAAGAAGGGCACAAAGAAGAAGGCAGCGCCAAAGAAGACGGCCGCCAAGAAGACCACGGCCAAGAAGACCACCGCGAAGAAGGCGCCCGCGAAGAAGTCGACAGCGAAAAAGGCTCCGGCCAAGAGCGCCAAGTCCTCAGACGACGACTGAGCGCCTCGCGAAATGTTGAAACAGATCGGCCCGCGTCGCTTGTGACGCGGGCCGATCTTTCTCCGGGCACTGCGCTCGTGCGCCTCCGGCGGGGATATTTTTGTCTAGACGAAGGGTCTTATGCTGCGATGCGGCGCCTTTTTGCTGCGCGTGCGAGGGTGACTTGGCGCGAAGGCGCTGTCCGGGGCGGGGGGCTTCGTTGACTCTGGATGTTTCGCGGGTGACAAGTCTGGCAGACTCTTTCTTTCGGGAGGACGGAATGAAGAAAGTATACGGCTCCGCCGCCGAGGCGCTGGACGGGCTGCTGTTTGACGGGATGACCATCGCGGCGGGCGGCTTTGGCCTGTGCGGCATCCCCGAGCTGCTGATCGATGCCATGGTCGAGGACGGCGTCAAGGACCTGACCATCGCGTCGAACAACTGCGGCGTCGACGGCTTTGGCCTCGGCAAGCTGCTCGACACCAAGCAGATCAAGAAGATGATGAGCTCTTACGTCGGCGAGAACGCCGAGTTCATGCGCCAGTATCTGTCGGGCGAGCTTGAGCTTGAGTTCAACCCGCAGGGCACGTTGGCCGAGCGCATGCGCGCCGCCGGCGCCGGCATCCCCGGCTTCTACACCAAGACCGGCGTCGGCACCGTGGTGGCCGAGGGCAAGGAGACCAAGCTCTTTGGCGGCGAGGAATACGTGCTTGAAGAGGGCATCTTTGCTGATCTTTCGATCGTCAAGGCGTGGAAGGCCGACACTTCGGGCAACTGCGTGTTCCGCAAGACCGCGCGCAACTTCAACCCGCCGGCGGCCATGTGCGGCAAGGTCTGCGTCATGGAAGTGGAGGAGATCGTGCAGCCGGGTGAGCTTGACCCGGATCACATCCACCTGCCGGGCATCTTCGTGCATCGCATCATCCAGGGCGCGCACGAGAAGCGGATCGAGAAAGTCACCACGCGCAGCCGGGAGGACGTGTAATGGCCGGGGAAAGCAAGGGCTGGGACCGCAACCAGATGGCCGCGCGCGCGGCCGAAGAACTCGAAGACGGCATGTATGTGAACCTCGGGATCGGCATCCCGACGCTTGTGGCCAACTACGTCGGCGACAAGGAGATCACGCTGCAGTCCGAGAACGGCATGCTGGGCATGGGGCCCTTCCCTTATGAGGGGGAAGAGGACCCCGATCTCATCAACGCCGGCAAGCAGACGATCACCGAGCTGCCCAAGACCTCCTATTTCGACAGTTCCATGTCGTTTGCGATGATCCGCGGCGGCAAGATCGCGGCAGCGATCCTCGGGGCCATGGAAGTGGCCGAGAACGGCGATCTGGCGAACTGGATGATCCCGGGCAAGCTGGTCAAGGGCATGGGCGGTGCGATGGATCTGGTGGCGGGCGTCGGCCGCGTCATCGTCGTCATGGATCACACCAACAAGCACGGCGACAGCAAGCTGCTGAAGGAATGCACTCTGCCGCTGACCGGTAAGGGTGTGGTCGACCGGATCATCACCAACCTCGGTGTGCTGGACGTGGTGGAGGGTGGTCTGATGATCGTCGAGACCGCCGAGGGCGTGACAGAGGACGAGCTGCGCGCCGCCACGGAGGCGACCATCGTGAACTGATACCGCCCGCTGGGTCGGTCGTAAGGCGCGGTCCTAAGGGGCCGCGCCTTTTGCGTTTTCCGCTCTGCATTGCGAGCGCTTTGCCGCATAACCCGCGAATTTGCCAAGCCTCGCGCGGTTTTGACGGCCTGCGCGCTTGTCATTCGCCGCGAAAACTGATGCAGCCTTTGCAACTACCATACCACGCGACCATACCCTCATGGCGGAGCCGAGAATGCGGACAGATCCCAGCGAACGCGAGTTGCAGGCACAGACCAACCCCAACCACCCGCCGCAGGACGGCACCATCGAAGAGATCTCTATGCTCCGGCTTCTGGCACTGATCGCGGGGCCGCTGGCGGCTTTGCTGATCTATCTGCTGCCAGCGCCGCCCGAGATGCCGCTGGCGGCGTGGCACCTCGTGGCGCTGACGCTGTGGATGGTGATCTGGTGGCTGAGCGAGGCGGTGCCGCTGCCCGCCACTGCGCTGCTGCCGATTGTCATGCTGCCGCTCATGGACATCCAGCCGATCGGCGCGGTGACTGCGCGCTATGGCAACCACCTGATCTTCCTCTTCCTCGGCGGGTTCATCCTTGCGGGGGGCATGCAGCGCTGGGGGCTGCACCGGCGCATCGCGCTGTTCATCGTGCGGCTGATTGGCAGCACCCCGCAACGCATCGTGCTGGGCTTTATGCTGGCCACGGCTTTTCTGTCGATGTGGATTTCCAACACCGCCACGGCGGTGATGATGTACGCGGTGGGCGTCTCGGTGATCGAGTTCATCGACAGCCGTGTCGAGGACAAGAAACTGGTGCATAACTTCGGCGTCGGCCTGATGCTGGCGGTGGCTTACGCGGCCTCTATCGGCGGCGTCGGCACGCTGATCGGCACGCCGCCCAACGCGCTTCTGGCGGGGTTGATGGGTGACAGCTTTGGCGTTGAGATCGGTTTCTTGCAGTGGATGATGATCGGTGTGCCGGTGGTGCTGGTGATGCTGCCGCTGACCTTCTTCGTGCTGACCCGTCTGGTGTTCCCGATGAAGGATCTTGAACTGGGCGACGTGCGCTCGGTGATTGACGAGGAATACACGGCGTTGGGTCGCATGGAGCGCGGCGAGATGATCGTTGCGGCGGTCTTCGGGCTGGCGGCGCTGGCATGGGTGTTCCGCGGCGCGCTGAACCTGCCGATCAACGATTCCGGCATCGCGATGGCCGCGGCGCTGCTGCTGTTCGCCATCCCGGTGAGCCGCAAGGACGGCTTCGTCATCGACTGGAACGTGGCGCGCACGCTGCCATGGGGGGTGCTGATGCTGTTCGGTGGCGGGCTCGCGCTGGCCGGCGCCTTCGATGCGACGGGTCTGGCAGAATGGATCGGCGGACGTGTGGCGGCGCTGCAGGGGATTGATCTGTGGCTGCTGATCCTCGTGGTTGCGGTGGCGATCATCTTCCTGACCGAGATCACTTCGAACACCGCCTCGACCGCCACCTTCCTGCCGATCCTCGGCGCGGTGGCGCTTGGCCTTGGGGTCGAGCCGCAGTGGCTGATGGTGCCGGTGGCGCTGGGAGCCTCGATGGCGTTCATGATGCCGGTGGCGACGCCGCCCAACGCGATCGTCTTCTCTTACGAGCGGATGACGCTGGGCGACATGGTGCGCGCGGGGATCACTATCAACATCCTCAGCGTCGGCGCGGTGTTCCTTGCCATGCGTCTGCTGGCGGGGCCGGTGTTCGGCATCTGATCGGCCGCCGGCGGCACGGAAGGTCGCCGAAGGCACGAAAAAGGGCGGGCCCTGGGAAGGCCCGCCCTACGCATTGCGCCAAAAAATACTTGGGAGGAGAGGAGTGGCGCAATCGCCGGTCGCCCCCGGAAGGAGAGGGGGCGAAAACCGACTTACTTGGCTCCGGCGGTCGCCGTGGTGCTTGCCTTCTTGGTGGCAGCGGTCATGTCGTCGGTGGCTTTCTTGACCGCGGCGGAAGCATCTTCGGTGAAGTCCTTACCAGCAGCCATCATCAGCTCGACCGTGTCCATCTGCACCTTCTTCGCGATCTCGGCGAAGGCGGCCATGTTTTCGGCGGCAACTTCGGCCTGTGCGGAGGCGAAGTCGGTCATCGCCTTGGCGTAGTCGGCCGGCTCTTTCTTGACCTTCGACATGTCGGTCAGCTTCGCCAGAGTGTCCTTGGTCCACTTGGCGGAGATCTCGGTGGATTTCTCTGCCGCTTCGAGAGCAACTCCCGAGAGCTTCTCGTTCAGCGTGGCAGAGGTTTTGAACGCTTCGTCCATGGCTTTGGTGTCCACGGGGAACGCGCCCATCATGTCCTTCATCATGGCGGTGAAGTCTTGAGTCTTAGCCATTCTTTCAATTCCCGTATTCAGCCTAGCGGGCCCACCCCGCGCTTAACTATCGGCTGCAAACAATATGAATGCTGCAGCGCAGCATTTCAAGATTTTTTGCCGCGCTGCAGAAAAAACATGCAAGTGTCTGTTTTGACGCTTCGTTAAGCAGCCTTCACCCGGACATAGGTGCCCGGAGCCGGACAAATCGGCGCGTGGGACGAATCGCCGGGTGTCCGCGCTGGCACCATTTTCCCCGATCTCTTGCGCAGCCACGCCTCCCAGACCGGCCACCAAGACTCCTTGGGGTGGAAGTCGGCGCTGGCCTGCCAGTCCTCGGCAGAGAGCTTCAGGTCGGCGTTCAGGTAGTGGCCGTACTTCTGCTTGTCCGGCGGATTGACGATGCCGGCGATATGGCCCGACTGCGACAGCACGAAACTTTTCGAGCGCGAGCCCATCTTCTGCACGCCGCGATAGCAATCCTTCCACGCGGCGATGTGGTCACCCTCGGCGGCGATCGACATCAGCGGCACGTCGACGTCCTTGATGTCGAGCGTATGGCCCAGCATCTCGAACTCGCCCCTCGAGAAAAGGTTCTGCTGACACAGGCCGCGCAGGTACTGGATGGTCATCTTGCCCGGCAGGTTCGCGCCGTCACCGTTCCAGTAGAGCAGATCGAAGGCCGGCGGCGTCTCACCCATCATGTAGCTGCGGATGGCTGGCGTGTAGATGAGATCCGTCGAGCGCAGGAACGAGAAGGTGCGCGACATGATAAAGCTTTTCAAGATGCCGCTGGCGTTGATCTCGGCCTCGATCCCGTCGACGAAATCATCCTGCAGGAACGGGGTGAACTCGCCCTGATCGGAAAAATCGGTGAGCGTGGTAAAGAAGGTTGCGGACTTCACCGGCTTCTCACCGCGTTGTTTGAGCAGCGACAGGGTCAGCGCCAGCGTGGTCCCGGCGATGCAATATCCCACGGCGTTGACCTGCTCGACGCCGCACATCTCGCGCACGAGGTTGATCGCGGTCAGATAGCCGTCCTCGATGTAATCCTCGAGGCCGATGTCGCTGTAGCTTTCATCGGCGTTGACCCAGCTGACCACGTAGAGCGTGTAACCCTGATCGACGATGTAGCGGATCAGGCTGTTCTTCGGTTTGAGGTCGAGGATGTAGTATTTGTTGATCCACGGCGGGAACAGCACGATCGGTGTCTCGCGCACCTTCTCGGTGGTGGGCTTGTACTGGATGAGCTCCATCATGCGGTTGCGATAGACCACTTCGCCCTCGGCGGTGGCGATGTTCTCGCCCAGTTTGAAGGCGTTCTCATCCGCAAGGCGCACCACCAGCTCGCCGTTGTTCGCCTCGAGGTCGGCGACGAGGTTCTCCATCCCCTGCACAAGGCTTTCGCCCTCGGTCTCCAGCGCCTTCTGCAGCGCGTCGGGGTTGGTGGCGAAGAAGTTGGTTGGCGCCATCATGTCGACGATCTGCCGAGCGAAGTAGCGCAACCGCCGCTTTTCCTTGAGGTCCAGATCCTCGATCTCATCTACAGAGCGGTGGATCGCTTCGGCGCTGATCAGATACTGCTGTTTGATGAAGTTGAAATATGGGTGGCTGTCCCACAGCGGATTCGAGAACCGCTTGTCCTTCGGCCCGGTGTCCTCGGGTGGCGTAAGCTGGCCGCCGGCCAGCGCTGTGTGCGCTTCGAGGTAGTGTGACAGGGCCTTGCCCCAGTAGGCCACCTGCTGCTCGAAAACCTTCGCGGGGTTCTGCATCCACTCTTGCCAATAGGCCTGTGCGGCCTTGCCATAGAGCAGCGGATCAGGCGCGTTTAACGCAGGATTGATCGGCTTACGTCGCGAAATTGCTTCCAGAAGTCGTTGAGAAAGGGCTTCGATCTTCTCAATATTGGCTTCGAGTCGTGCGCGGTCTGACGTGATGTCCGTGCCCGGAGTAGTTGTCATAAGGTCGAATCCCCCCTACTTTCGGCCTGTTGCAGAATAACGGCGGTACGGCGAGGGGCAAAGCGGCGAATTGATCCGAGATCGGATCAGCGGAAACTGCGTGACGGGAGGCACGCAGGGACCGGGCGCCGGGCAGAACCGCACATCAGGAGACACGCACTATGCGTCAAATGGCGACTTACGATCTGATGGAGACCTTCCGGAACACCAACCAGTGGCTCGGGGCGACGGCACGGACGATGGCGTCCTACCCCGCGTTCGCCGCCTTGCCGAACCCGATGATCGGGTGGATGGCGGCCTGGGGGGAAGTGACCGAGCGCACCTTTGAGCGGATGGTGGTCAAACCCGACTGGGGCATTCGCACGGTGACCTGCGCCGACGGCCGCGACCACGTGGTCGAGCCGCGCACGGTGGTCGAACGCGCGTTCGGTAATCTGGTGCATTTCGAAGTGCAGGGCCGGCCGACCAAAGAGCGCAAAGTGCTGCTTGTGGCGCCGATGTCTGGCCACTATGCGACGCTGCTGCGCTCGACCGCCGTTTCGCTGCTGCCCGATTGCGAGCTCTACGTCACCGACTGGCACAACGCGCGCGACATTCCGGTCAGCGAGGGCAAGTTCGATATCGAGGACTACACGCTCTATCTGATGGAGTTCATGCGCGAGCTGGGCCCCGAGACCAACGTCATTGCGGTCTGCCAGCCGGCACCGCTGACGCTGGCGGCCACGGCCTATCTGGCCGAGCTCGAGCCTGCCGCGCAGCCGCGCACGCTGACGCTGATCGGCGGGCCGATCGATCCCAACGCCACCCCGACCGACGTGACGGATTTCGGCCACCGGGTCACCATGGGCCAGCTCGAAGAGACGATGATCCAGCGCGTCGGCTACAAATACGCGGGCGTCGGGCGGATGGTCTATCCGGGGCTGCTGCAGCTGGCGTCCTTCATGTCGATGAACGCCGAGCGCCACTCCAAGGCCTTCACCGAGCAGATCATGAAGGTCAGCCGGGGCGAGGCTTCCGACCACGACGCGCACAACCGCTTCTACGACGAGTATCTGGCGGTGATGGACATGACCGCCGAGTTCTATCTCTCGACCGTCGAGCGCATCTTCAAGAACGGCGAGATCGCGTCGAACAATTTCATCGTAGACGGCCATAAGGTCGACATGGGCAAGATCACCGACGTGGCGGTGATGACCGTCGAAGGCTCCAACGATGACATCTCGGCGCCGGGCCAATGCGTTGCGGCGCTCGATCTGTGCACCGGTCTGCCGGATGAGAAGAAGGGCCAGCACCTCGAGGCGGGGGCGGGCCACTACGGCATCTTTGCCGGGCGCAGCTGGCGCAACAACATCCGCCCGCTGGTGCTCGATTTCATCGATCGCAATTCGGATGCGCCGCGCAAGGCCGCGAACTCCAACGCGGCGTGATCACGTAGGGGAGGGGGCGCTGCCCCCTCGCCGCTGCGCGGCTCACCCCCGGCGTATTTCGAAAGAGAAGAAGGCCCCGGACGCGTGCAGCGACGGGTCAGAGACCTTCGTAGGCGCAGAGCGTGTGCACCGTCACGCCCATCGCCTCGAGCCGCTTGCGGCCGCCAAGGTCGGGAAGATCGACGATGAAGGCGGCGGCGGTGACATTGCCGCCAAGCCGCTCGACCAGCGACACCGCCGCCTCGGCCGTGCCGCCGGAGGCAATCAGATCATCCACCAAAAGCACCTGCTCGCCCGGCGTGATCGCGTGCTCGGAAAGCTCCACCGTCGCCTCGCCGTATTCCAGCGCATAGCTCTGTGCGATCACGGGAGGCGGCAACTTGCCCGCCTTGCGCAGCGCTGCGAAGCCGACCGAGAGCTGGTGCGCCACCGCGCCGCCAAGCAGGAAGCCGCGCGCCTCGGGACCTAGAACCTTGTCGTATTTCTGGCCGGTAAACGGCAGCGCGAGCTGGTCCACCGCCAAACGAAACCCCTGCGGATCAGCGCAGAGCGGCGTCACGTCGCGGAACATGATGCCCTCATGCGGGTAGTCGGGGATGGTGCGGATATAGTCGGCGATGCTCTTGGGTGGTTTCATCGGTCGGTGGAGTCCTGTCGGGCCGGGGCGCTCAGGCGGCGCGGCGCAGCGTTGCGGTGAGCACTCCCATGGCGATCAGCGCCGCGCCCCCGGCGCGGGTGATCCATGCAAGCACGGCGGGGCGGTCGATCATCCGGCGCAGCCGGTCCGCGGCGAGGGCATAGGCCAGCACGTTCAGCGCGGCAAGCGTGACAAAGGTGCCGATCAGCAGCGCGAACTGCGGCAGCAGCGCTGCGGCGGGGTCGACGAACTGCGGCACGAAGGCGATGAAAAAAGCGATGCTTTTGGGGTTGAGCGCGGTCACCGCGGCGGTGTGGCGGAAAACGCCACGGGCAGTGATCTTGGTCCGTGGCAGGGTGAGCCCGGTGCCCGGCGCCGAACGCAGCAGTTTCACCCCGAGCCATATGAGGTACAGCGCGCCCACCCATTTGAGCGCGGTGAACAGCGTGGCCGAGGCCAGCACCAATGCGCCCAGTCCCACCAGCGACAGCGACATGGCGGTAAAGTCTCCCAACGCCACGCCCGCCGCCGAGGCCAGCGCCACCGAGCGGCCCTTCGACAGCGCGTAGCTCAGCACCAGCAGCACCGTCGGGCCGGGGATGAGCAGCAGCGCGGTGGAGGCCGCGACGAAGGTCAGCCACAGATCGAGGCTCACAGCACTCTCCCGGCGACCGCGTCGAGCTTGGCCAGCACCTGCGGGTCGCGCGCGGCGGGCGCGGTGATCAGCGCATGTTCGAGCGCCCGGTCGCAGCCATGCGGGCAGGGCGCTCGGGTCGCCCCGAGCAGCGCGGGCAGGCGCGAGACCAGCGCGCGCGCCTTCTCGGCGTTGCCGTGCAGAACCTTGACGATGTCGGAGACTTCCACCGCGCCATGCTCTTCGTGCCAGCAATCATAATCGGTGACCATCGCCACGGAGGCGTAGCAAAGCTCGGCCTCGCGGGCGAGCTTTGCCTCGGGCATATTGGTCATGCCGATGACGTCGGCACCCCAGTGTTCGCGGTACATGCGCGATTCCGCCAGCGTCGAGAACTGCGGGCCTTCCATCGCCAGATAGGTGCCACCGTCGTGCACGGTGATCCCCGCGTCGATGGCCGCGGCGAGCGCATGGGCGCCGAGCCGCGCGCAGGTCGGATGGGCCAGCGACACATGCGCCACACAGCCGCTTCCAAAGAAGCTCTTCTCGCGCGCGAAGGTGCGGTCGATGAACTGGTCGATGATGACGAAATCGCCCGGCGCCATCTCTTCGCGGAATGACCCGCAAGCGGAGACCGAGATCACATCGGTGACCCCCAGCCGCTTCAGCGCATCGATGTTGGCGCGGTAGGGCACGGTGGAGGGAGCCAGCCGGTGGCCGCGCCCGTGCCGGGGCAGAAAGGCCATCTTCACGCCGTCCAGAGTGCCAGTGAGCACCCGATCCGACGGCGCGCCCCAAGGCGTCTCGACGGTGACCCACGCGCGGTCTTGCAACGCGTCGAGGTCATACACCCCCGAGCCGCCGATCACTCCGATCATCGTCTGCATCATGCGCGATCTCCTTTCGCGCGCAGCCTGCCCCGGTCCGGGCCGGAAGAAAAGAGGGCTTGGGAGAGGGAGTTGCAGGCGTGGTGAACCGGTAAGGGCGGCCAAGAGCGGGAAAGGTCTCAAGCGGGGCCGCGAGTGCTCGTTTGGCAGGCGCGCCGGGACGCGATCGGCTGGCGCGGCTGCATCACGCGCCCTTGATCTTGTGAAAAACCGCGCCTGCGGGTGGCGAAAAGCGTCAAGGTGGCTTATGCGCAAGGCCGCGCGCAACAGTTAGAACGGATAGCTCCCCATGGCCAAAGCCCTCCTGGCGCGATACGCCAGCCGCATTCAGAAACCGGACCTGAGCCTCTCGCCGACGACGCGGCTCACCCCTGCACAAATCCGCACCGACATCCTGTCTGGCCTGACCGTGGCGCTGGCGCTGGTGCCCGAGGCGGTGGCCTTTGCTTTTGTCGCCGGTGTGCACCCGCTGGTCGGCCTCTACGCCGCCTTCCTCGTCGGTCTGATCACCGCGCTGATCGGCGGCCGTCCGGGGATGATCTCGGGCGCCACGGGCGCGCTGGCGGTGGTCATGGTCGCGCTGGTGGCCGATCATGGCGTCGAGTACCTCTTTGCCACAGTGGTCCTGATGGGCATCCTGCAGATCTTCGCGGGCACCATGCATTGGGGCAAGTTCATCCGGCTCGTGCCGCACCCGGTGATGCTGGGATTCGTCAACGGACTGGCCATCGTGATCTTCATGGCGCAGCTGACCCAGTTCAAGGTGCCGGGCAGCGCCGAGCTTTCGGGCCACGGCCCGGGTGGCGGCGAATGGCTCTCGGGGGTGCAGCTTTGGACGATGCTCGGTCTCGTGGCGCTGACCATGGCGATCATCTGGCTGCTGCCGAAGGTGACCAAGATCATCCCCGCGCCGCTGGCCGGTATTGCTGTGACCGCTGCCATCGTCATCTTCTTCGGCCTCGACGTGCCGCGGGTCGGCGACATGGCCTCGATCGAGGGTGGGTTGCCTGCCTTCCACTTGCCGATGGTGCCGCTCACGTGGGAGACGCTGGAGATCATCCTGCCCTATGCGGTGATCCTCGCCGCCATCGGCCTGATCGAGAGCCTGCTGACGCTCAACCTCGTGGGCGAGATGACCGGCCAGCGCGGCGGAGCCAGTCAAGAGTGCATCGCTCAGGGCTGCGCCAACTTCGTCACCGGCTTTTTCGGCGGCATGGGCGGCTGCGCGATGATCGGCCAGTCGATGATCAACGTGAACTCCGGCGGGCGCACCCGCATTGCCGGCATTGTCGCGGCGCTTTTCCTGCTGTCGTTCATTCTCTTCGCCTCATCGCTGATTGAGCTCATTCCTCTGGCCGCGCTGGTCGGGGTGATGTTCATGGTGGTGATCGGCACCTTCGCCTGGAACTCGCTGCGCATCCTCTTCCGGGTGCCGCTGATGGACGCCTTCGTGATCGTGCTGGTGACCGTCGTGACGGTGCTCGAAGACCTCGCCGTGGCGGTGGTCGTCGGTGTCATCGTCTCGGCGCTGGCCTACGCGTGGAACAACGCACGCCGCATCCACGCCAAGAGCTACACAACACCCGAGGGCGCAAAGGTCTATCAGATCCAAGGCCCGCTGTTCTTCGGGTCGACCGACGGCTTTGCCGAGATCTTTGAAATCGAGGATGATCCCAAGTCGGTAATCATCGATTTCGCCGACAGCCGCGTCGTCGACCAATCGGCGCTGCAGGCGATCGAGGCGATTGCGGGCAAATACGAAGCGGCGGGCAAGCGCATCCAGTTGCGCCACCTCTCGCGCGACTGCCACCGTCTGCTGACCAAGGCAGGTCACCTCGTGGTCGACAGCGATGACGATCCCGATTACGCGCTGGCGGCGGACTACCACGTGCGCACGGGCGTCCTCGGCGGCCACTGAAGCGCGGAGCCATGTCATAAAGAAGGGCGCCGCGACAGGATCGCGGCGCCCTTTTTGTTTGGCCGTTTGGGAGGGGGCTCTGCCCCCGATGCGCTGCGCGCCTCTCCCCCGGGATATTTGCCTCTAGACGAAGATGCGGCGTGCCTGCTTCGTCTAGATGAAAATATCCCCGCCGGAGGCAGGCCGTAGCCTGCCGCCCGCGGGGCGCTTCAGAAGCTGGCTCAGCCGGTGACGCTGGCTTTGATCGCGCGGATATTTTCGCCGTAGGGCGCGGGGTTTTCGACCGATCCGCCGCGGAAGACGGCGGAGCCCGCCACCAGCACGTCGGCACCCGCCTCGGCGACCAGAGGCGCGGTGGTGGGATCGACGCCGCCGTCGATCTCGATGTGGATCTCGCGATCACCGATCATCTCGCGCAGTTTGCGCACCTGCGCAACCTGGCTGTGGATGAACTTCTGCCCGCCGAAGCCGGGGTTCACGGTCATCAGGCAGACCAAATCGCACATGTCCAGCAGCGGCGCGGCGGCCTCGACCGGGGTGCCGGGGTTCAGCGCGAGGCCGGCCTTGGCGCCGGTGGCGCGGATCGCCTGCAGCGTGCGGTGGGTGTGCGCGCCCGCTTCGAGGTGCGCGGTGATGATGTCGGCGCCGGCGTCGGCGAACGCCTCGATATAGGGATCGACCGGGGCGATCATCAGGTGCACGTCCATGACGGTCGAAATATGCGGGCGGATCGCTTTCACCAGCGGCGGGCCAAAGGTGAGGTTGGGCACGAAGTGCCCGTCCATCACGTCGACGTGGATCCAGTCGGCGCCCTGCGCCTCGACGGCGCGGATCTCGGCGCCGAAGTTGGCGAAATCGGCGGACAGGATGGACGGGGCGATCTTCAGCGCGCGATCGAAGGTCTCGGGCAGGGGCATGACGGCAGCATCTCCAGTTCAGATGCGCCGCGCCTTATCAGTATCCCGCGTTCCGGTCCACAAGATGCAGCAGTGGCTCGCCCGTGACGCCGCGCCGCACGTTCTCGGCGATGACCCGCGACGCCGAGTCGGCGCGGGTTTCGGCGGCGATATGCGGCGTGACCGTGACCTTCGGGTGGGCCCAGAACGGGTGGTCCTGCGGCAACGGCTCGACGCGGAAGACGTCGAGCGTGGCATGGCCGACCTGCCCGCTGTCCAGCGCGGCGATCAACGCCGCGTCGTCGATCAGCTGACCGCGGCCCGGGTTGACGATGCAGGCGCCCTTGGGCAGCTGCGCCAGCTCGGCGGCGCCCAGCGTGTTCTCGGTCTGCGGCGTGAAGGGCAGCAGCGTGACGACGATCTGCGCATCCGCCAGCGCTGCGCTCAGCCCGTCGCTGCCCGACAGGCAGCGGATGCCTTCGATCTCGCGCGGGGTGCGGCTCCAGCCGGTGACGGGAAAGCCGATCTGCGCCAGCTGCGCGGCACAGGCGCGGCCCAGCATGCCAAGGCCGAGCACGGTAACCGGCCGTTCGCGCGCCAGCGGCGGCGCCTTGTTCACCCAATCATGCGCCGGGTTCACGATATGCGCGTCCATCCCGAGGTGGTGACGCAGCACGTGGCCGGTGACGTATTCCACCATGCCCTGCGTCAGCCCCTCGTCATCGACCATACGCGCCAGCGGCACGGTGAGCTTGGGGTTGCCGACGATCTTCTCGACCCCGGCCCAGAGGCTGAGCACGGCCTTGAGGCGCGGAAAGGGGGTGAAGTCGGTCAGCCCCGAGGAAGGCGCATAGACCACGTATTCGACCTCTTCTGCGGGGATGTCGCGCGACAGGCGGTACTCGACACCGGTGGTGTCCAGCGCCTCGGTCAGCGGCACGCGGTAGGCGTCCCAGGCGTCTTCCGGGGCGGCGAAGAGGATGTTGGTGGTCATGGACGTCCTTGAAAATTCTTAGCGGGGCCGGTGGATGAAGGCGCTTTGTACCAGTCCGAAGGCAATCATCAACACCAGCATGGCCGAACCGCCGTAGCTAACCATTGGCAGCGGCACGCCGACCACCGGGGCAAGGCCCATGACCATCGACATGTTGACCGCGAAGTAAAGGAAGAAGGTCAGCCCGATGCCCAGCGTCAGCAGCGAGGAAAACCGGTCGCGGTTGCGCAGCGCGGCGAAGATGCAGAACAGCAAGATCAGCACGTAGAGGATCAGCAGCGACACGCCGCCGACGAAGCCGAATTCCTCGGCCAGCGTGTTGAAGATGAAGTCTGTGTGCTTTTCGGGCAGGAAGTTCAGCCGCGATTGCGTGCCCTGCATGAAGCCGCGCCCGGTCCAGCCGCCAGAGCCCATGGCGATCTTGGCCTGCGTAATGTGATAGCCGGCCCCGAGCGGATCGGTGGATGGATCGAGGAAGGTGTCGATGCGGCGGAACTGGTAGTCCTTGAGCAGCTGCCACTCGGTGCCGCGCGACTCGAAGACGGTGTAGATCGCGCCGACGCCTGCGGCGATCACCACGGCGAAATAGGCCCAGTGCACGCCCGCGAGGAACATGATCAGCCCGCCGCCGATCATCAGCAGCAGCGCGGTGCCGAGGTCGGGCTGGATCAGTGTCAGCCCGGTGGGGATCAGGATCAGGATGATCGGCATCAGCACCCAGAGCGGGCGCGAGGTCTTTTTCAGCGGCAGCCAGTCGTAATACGCTGCCAGAACCATCACCATGGCGATCTTCATCAACTCGGAGGGCTGCAGCCGCATGAAGCCGATGTCGATCCAGCGCTGCGCCCCCATGCCCACGGTGCCGAACAGCTCGACCGCCACCAGCAGGCCCAGTGATCCAAGATAGGCCAGCACCGAAAGGTTGCGCCACAGCCAGATCGGCACCATCGCGACGACGAACATCGCCGCCAGCCCGAGGCCAAACCGCTTCATCTGCGGCTCGGCCCATGTGTCGAGCCGTCCGCCGGCCACCGAGTAGAGCATCAGGAAGCCGACGCAGGCCACGGCGGTCAGCAAGATCACCAGCGGCCAGTTGATGTAGAGCACCTTGCGCCAGCCGCTGGGCGTGGTCTTGACGTTGTATTCGAGATAGCTCACGCGCGCCCCCGGACCTGTTCGGCGCGTTCGCGGCGCTCGCGGTCGAGCCGCTCTTGCAACTCTTTGATCTTTTCATGGTCGGAGGAGGGGTAGGCGTCGAGCGGCGGGGTGCCGCCATAGAGCGCCTGCAGCGCCACGTCGCGCACGATGGGCGCCGCCGCCGAGGACCCGCCGCCGCCATGCTCGACGACCACGGAGACCGCGATACGCGGGCTCTCGAGCGGGCCGTAGCCGACAAACAGCGCGTGGTCGCGCTGCTCCCACGGCACCTCGTCGTTGCTGACCACATGGTTGCGCACCTGACTGGTCCCGGATTTCCCCGCAAGCTCGTAGCCCGCCGAAACCACGCGCGAGCGATAGCCGGTGCCGCGGGTGGTGTTCATCACCGACGACATGCCCTTGCGCACGTAGCGCAGGTGGTTGGGATTGATATCCAGATCCTGCCCGCCGATCAGCTCGGTCTCGACACCGTCGATGGTCTTGATCAGCCGCGGGTGGATTTCGCGGCCGGTGGCAATGCGGGCGGTCATGATCGCCTGCTGCAGCGGCGAGGTCAGTACGAAGCCCTGTCCGATCGAGGCGTTCACCGTGTCACCGATCAGCCAGCTCTTGCCGCGCTCGCGTTGTTTCCAGTCCTTGTCGGGCATGATCCCGGAGGTCACCGCCGACATCGGCACATCCGGCGACGCGCCAAGGCCGAGCCGCCGCCCGACGTCGGCGATGCGGTCGATGCCGACCTTCAGCGCCACGTCGTAGAAGAACACGTCACAGCTTTGCTGGAGTGACTGTTCGAGGTTCAGGTGCCCGTGGCCGCGGCGTTTCCAGCAGTGAAAGCGCCGCGAGCCGACCTCCATGTGGCCGGGGCACCAGACCGTGTCGTCGGGCGACAGCACACCGGCTTCCAGCGCCGCCAGCGCGGTGATCATCTTGAAGGTCGAACCGGGCGGATAGGCGTCCTGCACGGTCTTCGACGCCAGTGGGCGGTGATCGTTCTCGCGCAGGATCGCATAGTCGCCGACCGAGATGCCGCGGACGAATTTGTTGGGATCGTAAGAGGGGGCGGAGGCGATGGCCAGCAGGTCGCCCTTTTCCACGTCCATGATCACGCAGGAGGCCGATTCATGCCCCAGCCGCGCCTGCACATAGTCCTGCAGGTCGGCGTCGATGGTCAGCTGGATATCGGCGCCGCTGTCGCCCTCGCGGCGGTCAAGCTCGCGCATGACCCGGCCCACGGCGTTGACCTCGACGCGCTTGGCGCCGGCCTTGCCGCGCAGCTGCTCTTCGTATTTGGCCTCGACGCCCACTTTGCCGATCTGGAACCGCGGGATGTGCAGCACCGGTTCGGGGTCCTCGTATTGCGCGAGGTCGCGTTCGGACACCGGCCCGACGTAGCCGACCACATGCGCGAAGTTGCCGTGCTGGGGATAGAACCGAGACAGGCCGACCTCGGGGGTGACGCCGGGCAGGGCGGGGGCGTTGACCGCGACGCGGCTGATCGACTCCCAGCTCACCCGGTCGGCGACGGTGACCGGCAGGAAGGGCGGGGAGCGGCGCATCTCGGCCAGTGCGCGGTTGAGTTCGTCCTCGTCCAGTTCGACCAGCGCCGAGAGTTTGGCGATAACGTCGTCGACGTCGCCGGCATCCTCGCGCACGATGGTGATGCGGTAGGTCGGTGTGTTCTCGGCCACCACCTTGCCGGTGCGGTCGAAGATGCGCCCGCGGCTGGGGGGGATCAGGCGAACGTTGATCCGGTTCTCTTCGGCCAGCAGGCGAAACTCGTCGGCCTGATCGACCTGCATGTGGTGCATTCGCAGGCCAAGCATGCCGGCAAAGCCAAGCTGCGCGCCGCCCAGCAGCAGCGCGCGGCGCGAGATCTTGCGCCAGCTGTCGGCGCTGTCCTTCTGGGTGCGTTTCACATTGGCCTCCCGGCGTGGTCGAAATCGCCCGGCGCCATACGGCGGACACCGAACAGCCCCTGCGACAGCAGAGCGACGACAGGATAACAGATCACCGTGGTCGCGTAGCGCATAAGCGCAAGAAAAGACGTTCCCTCGGGCACGATCAAGAGGGTGAGCGCCAGCCGGTAGAGGATTGTGATTACCGCGAGGATCACCGCCACAGCGATCCACTCCTGCACGAAGGTGGTTTCGCGGCGCGGCCTGTCGCGGGATTTCAGCACCTCGGTGGCCATCAGGACCAGCAGCGCCCAGAGCCCCGGCGGGCGCTGGAACAGCAGGTCGGCCAGCAGCATCACCGCTGCCACCAGCAGCGCCGGCACGTAGTCGGGCCGCCGCAGCGCCCAGGCAAAGCACAGGGCGGTCATAACGTCGGGCCCGGCGTAGCTGGCGGGCATCAGATCAAGCGGCAGCAGGTGGTAGAAGATCAGCGCAAAGGCCAGTGCCACGAAGGTGGCGCGCATCATCCACACTTTGGCGGGGCGGCTGCTCTCAGCCATTGCCGGCCTCCGCCTCGCCGGGATCAGCGTTGCTCAGCGGTGGCACCGTGGGGTCGGTTTCGGCCTCGGGGGCGCGGCTTTCCGGCGGGTGTTCCGGCAGGATCAGCCCCGAAGGGGCATTGACCCGGCGCGCGCCGTGATCGCGCAGCACTCGCAGGAATTCCAGCCGCTCGTAGTCGGCGGCAAGGCGCACGCGCAGCCGCCCACCGGGGTCCTGTGCCACCTGTCCGATCAGGATGCCGGGCGGGAAGACCTCGCCGTCGCCCGAGGTGACGATGCGGTCGCCGGGCTTCACCAGATCGGGGTTTTCCAGAAAGTCGATTGGCGGGTTGGCGCTGTTGTCACCCACCACCATGGCGCGCTGGCCCGAGGGCTGGATGGTCGCCGGGATGCGGCTGGTGGCATCGGTGAGCAGGATCACCCGCGCGGTGTTGTTGCCAACCCCCGAGATCCGCCCGACCAGCCCGATACCATCCATCGTTGCCCAGCCGTCGACGATACCATCACGGCTGCCGACGTTGATCAGCACCGATTGGCGGAACGGCGAGCCGCTGTCGGCCAGCACCACACCGGTGATATAGGTCAGCCGCGGATCAAGCTGCACGTTGTTGAGATCGCGCAGCTTGGCGTTCTCCTGCTCCAGTTGCAGCGCGGCTTCTTTCCACGCGGTCATCTGGCGCAACTCGCGGCGCAGCTCTTGGTTCTGTTCGTGGATGCGTTGGTAGGACTGAAAGTCGCGGAGGATCTTCACCGCGCCGGTCACCGGCGCCATCGCCCAGTCAAAGCCCGGCATCACCGTGTCGATCACCTGCGCGCGAAAGCGTTCCACGCGCGGGCTGTCGATCCGCCACAGGATGAACAGCCCGGCAAGGCCCAGGATGAGCACCGCCAGAAGCAGCCGCTTCAGCGGGCCGGAGTAGTCTTCGCCATTGCTGCCGTTCTTCGCCATGATTTCCGCGCCGGGGGGTGCCCTGAACCTGTTTTGGGGACCTGTGCCTCATAGGCAGTGGGGGCGGGCGCACTGCTGAGTTGCGCCCGCCCCGAACTATGCCGCAGTCGCGGCCATCCCGAAAGGGATCAGCTGTCGTAATCGATCGCGTGCTGCAGCTGTTTTTCGTACTCGAGCGCTTTTCCGGTGCCGAGCGCCACGCAGTTGAGGCTTTCCTCGGCGATGGAGACGGCAAGGCCGGTCTGCTCGCGCAATGCGAGGTCGAGATCGCCCAGCAGCGCGCCGCCGCCGGTCAGCATGACGCCGCGGTCGACGATGTCGGCGGCCAGATCCGGCGGGGTCGCTTCGAGCGCGGACATCACCGCCTCGCAGATCGCTTGCACCGGCTCGGCCAGCGCCTCGGCCACCTGAGCCTGAGAAATCTCGGTCTCCTTCGGCACGCCGTTCAGCAGGTCGCGGCCACGGATCTGCATCGAGCTGCCGCGCCCGTCATCGGGCATGCGCGCAGTGCCGATCGAGGTCTTGATACGCTCGGCCGTGGCGTCCCCCACAAGCAGGTTCTGCTGGCGGCGCAGGTAGTTGACGATCGCCTCGTCCATGCGGTCGCCGCCGACGCGGATCGAGCGCGCGTAAACGATGTCACCCAGCGACAGCACGGCCACCTCGGTGGTGCCGCCGCCGATATCGACGACCATGTTGCCGGTCGGATCGGTGATCGGCATGCCGGCGCCGATGGCCGCGGCAATCGGCTCGGCGATCAGCCCTGCCTTGCGCGCGCCGGCGCTCAGCACCGACTGGCGGATCGCCCGTTTTTCCACCGGCGTGGCGCCATGCGGCACGCAGACGATGATCTTTGGCTTCGAGAAGGTCGAGCGCTTGTGCACCTTGCGAATGAAGTGCTTGATCATCTCCTCGGCGGTGTCGAAGTCAGCGATGACGCCTTCGCGCATCGGCCGGATCGCTTCGATCGAGCCGGGGGTACGCCCCAGCATCAGCTTTGCATCCTCGCCGACAGCCAGCACCTTTTTGACGCCGTCCTTGACGTGATAGGCCACAACCGACGGCTCGGACAGAATGATCCCGCGACCTTTCACGTAGACCAGCGTGTTCGCCGTGCCGAGGTCGATGGCCATGTCCGCCGAGAAGGCGCCCATGAGTCTGTCCAGTCCAAACATTAAGTTCCCGCCCCAGAAATACGCATTTTGGCCCTCGACTCCCAACGAGCGAAGGCCGGGGTCTTATAAGGCCGGACGGGCGAGCAAAAAAGCCCCCCCCTTACGCAAATGCGCGTGAAATCGCGTGTCCCCGCAAGGTGCGCGGGAATCGGGCGATTTGTGAACGGCGCTACGGCGCGCGGGTGGTCTGGGTATCGAGGGCCTAAACCGAGGGGATGACGCAAAAGTTCCGCGGTTCTGACGAAAATATCCCCGCCGCTGAAACGTCGGGTCCGGTGGCGACGTCACAGTGCACGTCGCATGTCGCTTTCCAGCCATGGAAAGTCGGGGCGATCCTTCGGCGCCGCAGCATCGCCCGCTATGGATCGGGCAAATGCCTGCGGGAGATGCGGATAAATGAAGACAGACGTGAAAGCCCTTGTGGTTGGCGGCGGTGCCGTCGGAACCTCGATTGCCTACCATCTCGCCAAGGCGGGCTGGTCCGACGTGATGCTGCTCGAGCGCGACGAGCTGACCTCGGGCTCGACCTGGCACGCCGCTGGCCTGCTGCCCTATTTCAACATGAGCTATGCGACCACGCATATCCATGACTACTCGATCAAGTTCTATAAGACGCTCGAGGAAGAGACCGGGCTGAACGCCGGCTTCTCGGTGGTCGGCAACCTGCGCATGGCCCAAACCCAAGAGCGGATGGACGAGTACGAGCTCTATGCCACCACCGCCGACACCTGCGGCGTGCCCTATGAGTTCATGACCCCGGCGCAGATCAAGGAGCGCTGGCCGCTGGTCAACACCGACGACCTGCTCGGCGCGCTCTACCACCCGACCGACGGCTACATTAACCCCGCCGACGTCACCATGGCGATGGCCAAGGGCGCGCGTCAGCGCGGCGTGATGATCGAGCGTAAGTGGCAGGTCGACGGCTACGAGTGGAAGGGCGATCACTGGGAGGTGACCGTCACCAAGACCGCAGAGAAGGGCGGCAACCTGATCTCCACCGACGAGACCGTGGTGATCAAGGCCGAGCATGTGGTCACCGCCACCGGCAACCACGCGCAGCGCACCGCCAAGCTGCTGGGCATCAAGACCCCGGCGATCCCGGTCGAGCACCAGTTCATCGTCACCGAGCCCGACCCCGCGCTGCTGGAGTATCGCAACGCCGGCAACCCCGAGCACCCGGTGCTGCGCGATGCCGATGCCAAGTGGTACGTGCGCGAAGAGCGCGGCGGCTGGATCCTCGGCCCGTATGAACTTGGCGCTCCGGCGTGCTTCAAATACGGCGTGCCCGACAGCTTCCGTGCCGATCTCTTCCCGCTCGACCTCGAGCGCATCGAGGAAGAGTATATGTCGATGATCCACCGCATCCCGACCTCCGAGACGGTGGGCCTGAAGGACGATTTCAACGGCCCGATCTGCTACACGCCCGACGGCAACCCGCTGATCGGCCCGGCGCCCGGCCTGCGCAACATGTGGCTGGCAGAAGGCTTCTCGTTCGGCATCACCGCCGCCGGCGGCGCGGGCTATTACCTTGCCCAGCTGATGACCGAGGGCGAGGCCGAGATCGACATGGGCAGCCTCGATCCCAAGCGTTACGGTCAGGACTGGATGACCACCGATTACGCCGTGGCGAAGAACGAGGAAGCCTACGAGCACGTCTACGTCCTGCACCACCCCGACGAGGAGCGCGCGCGCGCCCGTCCGCTGCGCACCGCACCCGCTTACGAGCGGCAGAAGGCGCTTGGCGCGCAGTTCGGCTGCGTCAACGGCTGGGAGCGTCCGAACTACTACGGCCCGCTCGATGCCGACGACAGTTTCGACCATGACGCCCGCAGCTTCCGCCGCGGCGGCTGGTGGCAATACGCGATGGAAGAGGCCAAGGCGATCCGCGAGGGTGTCGGCATCATCGACGCCAGCGCCTTTGCCAAGCACGTGGTCAAGGGACCCGGCGCCACCGCCTTCCTCGATCACCTGACCTGCAACAAGCTGCCCAAGGTGGGGCGGATCAACCTGACCTACGCGCTGTCGATCAAGGGCACGACCCGCACCGAGTACACCATCGTGCGTCTGGCCGAGGATGAATACTACCTCGTCAGCGCCGGCGCGCTGCACGCCTACGATGAGGACTTCCTGCTCAAGGCGGCCGAGGACTTTGGCTTCGATCAGGGCTACTTCCACATTCAGGACGTGACCACGCAATGGGCGGTCTATGCCGTCGCCGGCCCCAAGTCGCGCGATCTGCTGAACGAACTGGTGCGCGATGCCGAGCCGGAAACCGTGCTCAGCAACAAGCGCTTCCCGTGGCTGTCGATGCGCAACATCGAGCTTGGCATGTGCCCGGTCCGCGCCATCCGCGTCGCCTACACCGGCGAGCTGGGCTGGGAGCTGCACGTTCCGGTGGAGATGGGTCTCTACCTGTGGGATCAGCTGATGGCCGCAGGCGAGAAGCATGGCCTGAAGCCGGTCGGCACCCGCGCGCAGAACTGGCTGCGTCAGGAGAAGAGCTACCGCGCCTACGGTCACGAGCTGGGCCGCGACGCGACGCCGATGGAGGCAGACCTGCCGCGCTTCATCGACCTGTCGAAAGACTTCGCCGGCAAGGCCGCGATGGAAGCGACCGGCGTGCGCTCGAAATGCGTCACGGTGCTCATCGACGGGCCGGAAGATGCCGATCCGTGGGGGCGCGAGGCGCTGTTCGACGGCGAAACCCGCGTCGGGCGTCTGACCTCGGGCGGCTATTCGGTGGCCTTCGGCAAGTCGATTGGCATGGGCTACGTGAAGCCCGAGCAGGCGGTGGCCGGAACCAAGCTGAAGGTGAAGATGCAGGGTAAGCTCTGGGATGCGGAGGTGACCGAGGACAGCCCCTACGATCCCACCAACGCCAAGATCCGCATCGACGGCTGAGGCATCGCCTCATCACAACACGGCTGGACCGGCCGGCGCCTCTGCGTCGGCCGGTTTCGCTTTTGCACAGGGCCCAATGCACAGGACCTAAACGCGGCGCGGCGCTAGGAGTAACTCTCGTCAAACTGGTGCTTGCCGCAGGATCTCGCGCGTATACTATGACCTGTGAGCGTCGCCGCGGACCGCCGGCCGGACCCCGTCGGCGCTATATTTTTGAAGCTATTTCAAAAGGATGGTGCCTTGAATATTTCGACCAGCCGATATCGCGCGGGGCTTTGCGCCTGCCTCCTCCCGTTGATCTGTGCGGCGCCGGTCGTGGCGCAGCAGGAAAAGAACCCCGAGGACCCCACGAAGATCGCCACCAAAGCGGGACTCTCCTATTCTGACGAACTGTCGGTCTCTGGCTCGCTGGCTTTCGGCCCGGTCACCAAGATCAACGCGCGCATCTCGGAAAGCGGCCAATGGTCGATCGGGGCCTCCTATCTGTTCTCCTTCGCCATCCTCACCTTTTCGGCGGCAGAGAACGAATTCGACAATGGTTCGGTTCAGACCCGCTACTCGCTGGGGGGCTTCGTGCCGCTGACCGCCATGGGCCTGAAGACCGGCAAGTGGCAACTGTTCTCGCCCTTCGGCTACACCTACAGCGAGGGCGAGGTGGCGGTGACCGATGTTGCCTTGCAGGAGACCTTCAATGTCGAAGTCAGCAACAACAGCGGCTACCTCGGCCTCTTTGCCCTGCGCCCGCTCAACGAGCGTCTGACCTTCCTGTCGGGGGGCATCTACACGCGCGGGTCGGATGATTTTCAGGGCATCTCGCTGGGCGGTGGCCTGTCTTACCACCTTGGAGAGAACGACACCGTCGCGCTCTTCGGCTCTTACATCGACAACGACTTCGGCGAGGAGCAGAAGCTCGGCGTCTCCTACCGGCACGAATTCTGAGCCCGCCGCGGCGGCTTTGCGGTTGTCTCAGGTCCTGCAGTGCATAGGTTGCGCGGCAACCAAGGACACGGAAGGAAAGCGGCATGGGCCTGAACGTCTATCTCTCGGGAGAAATCCACACCGACTGGCGCGAGCAGATCATCGAGGGGGCGCAGGGGCTCGACCTCACCTTCAGCGCGCCGGTCACCGATCACGCCGCCAGCGATGACTGCGGCGTGGCCATTCTTGGAGGCGAGGACAGCAAGTTCTGGCATGACCGCAAGGGCGCGCAGGTGAACGCGATCCGCACCCGCAAGGCGATTGCCGACGCCGATGTGGTGGTCGTGCGCTTCGGCGAGAAATACAAGCAGTGGAACGCGGCGTTCGACGCGGGCTACGCCGCTGCGATGGGCAAGTCGCTGATCATCCTGCAGCAGCCCGAGCATGACCATGCGCTGAAGAAGGTGGACGCGGCAGCGCTGGCCGTGGCGCGGACGCCCGTCGAAGTGGTGTCGATCCTGCGCTACGTACTGACCGGCGCCCTGCCGGAGTAAGTGGCTTGGGGGGCGATCTCCCCAGATTCTGCAGTGTTCCCCATTCGGGAGCCGGACGCAGGCGATCCGCTCGCGGCGCAGGGCTGCTGGATCGCCAAGCGTTGAGGAGCGCAGGGGGCGCTGCCCCCTCGCCGCTGCGCGGCTCACCCCCGGCGTATTTTTAAAGAGAAGAAGAGCAAGGGGCGCTTCGGTGCGTCGCGCCCCCATCAGGTGGCGCGTTTTCCGTGGCGTCATTTCTACATCTGTGCAACCTCTGGCTTCGGAACGCTCAAATCACCCGCATGGAACGGGGCAGAGGGACACGGTACATGATTCAGGAATTCAAGGACTTCATCGCCAAGGGCAACGTCATGGACATGGCGGTGGGCATTATCGTCGGTGCCGCCTTCACCGCGATCGTGAAGTCGCTGGTGGGCGATATCTTCAACCCGATCATTGCGTTGTTCACCGGCGGTATCGATTTCACTGGCTGGTTCTACGCGCTCGATGGCGGCGACTACGCCTCGCTCGCGGCGGCGCAGGAGGCCGGGGCGCCGGTCTTTGCCATCGGCAGCTTCCTGATGGCGGTCATCAACTTCTTCATCATCGCCTTCGTGGTCTTCATGCTGGTGAAGATGGTCAACCGCATTAAATCGGCTGCCGAGAAGCCCGACGAGGTTGCGCCAGAGGTCAAGACCGGGCCGTCGGAGCTGGATATTCTCATCGAGATCCGCGACGCGCTGAAGAACTGATCCGGGATTGGCCGGCGGCAGCCACGGCACCGGATGCATCGCGCCCTGCATCCGGGTGCCGGGCGCCATATCCGGGTTGCGGGCCTTGGACCGGCTTTGTACATCGCCCGGACCTTCCCCGGAGACTCGTTATGACCCGAAGCGTGAAAATCGCCGTTGGCAGCGTATTCGTCGGTATTCTCGTGCTGGCGATCAAGACCTTTGCGTGGTGGCTCACCGGGTCCGTGGCGCTGCTTTCGGACGCGCTGGAGAGCATCGTCAACGTCGCCACCGCGCTGGCCGCGCTGATGGCAGTGCATATCGCCGCGCAGCCCGCCGATGCCGATCACCCTTTCGGGCACCACAAGGCGGAATATTTCAGTGCCGTGCTGGAGGGGGTGTTGATCGTCGTCGCCGCGGTGCTGATCCTGCGCGAGGCATGGGGGGCGTGGCTCGCGCCGGAGCCGATCCAGCAGGTCGGGCTCGGCCTCGCGATCAACCTGTCGGCGGGCATGTTCAACGCGGTCTGGTGCTGGGTGCTGCTGCGTGAGGGGCGCAAGCTGAAATCACCGGCGCTGGTGGCCGACGGAAAGCACCTGCTGACCGATGTCTTTTCCTCGGCAGGCGTGGCGCTTGGCGTGGGGGCGGCGGCGCTGACCGGCTGGCTGTGGCTCGACGCGCTGCTGGCGGCGCTGGTGGCGGTGAACATCCTGTGGTCTGGCTGGCAGGTGATCCGCGCCTCGGTCGGCGGGTTGATGGACGAGGCGGTGCCCGAAGAGGATCTGTCGGAAATGCGCGCGATCATCTCGGCCAATGCCGAAGGCGCGGTGGAGGCGCATGACCTGCGCTCGCGCCGGGCCGGGCAGGCGATGTTTCTAGAGTTCCACCTCGTGGTGCCGGGCGAGATGAGCGTGGTCGAAGCACATGACATCTGCGACCGGATCGAACATGCGCTGCAGGATGCCATCGAAGGCTGCCGGGTGACCATCCATGTGGAGCCCGAGCACAAGGCCAAGCATTCGGGGATTGTGGTGCTCTGAAGAGCAAACGGTCGGGACGCCTGGGGGCAGGGGCGCTTAAGGGGCAGGGGCGCTGCCCCTCTTGGCCGCAGGCGGCCAATTCACCCCGGCGTATTTTCGAAGAGAAGAAGGGCGGGCACCGCAATGGGCCCGCCCTTGGCTTTTTCAGATCTGCCCGATCAGGCGGCGATGGCCTTTTCCGGGCTTTGCAGCGGCAGGTTCAGCGCGCGCGCCACTGCGGCATTGGTGATCTGGCCGTCGTGCACGTTGAGGCCGTTGCCCAGATGCGGGTCCTCGGCGCAGGCCACGCGCCAGCCCTTGCCGGCCAGCGCCAGCATGAAGGGCAGCGTGGCGTTGCCGAGCGCCAGCGTCGAACTGCGCGGCACCGCGCCGGGCATGTTGGCGACGCAGTAATGCTGGATGCCATCCACCGTGTAGACCGGGTCTTGGTGGGTGGTGGCCTTCGAAGTCTCGAAGCAGCCGCCTTGGTCGATCGCCACGTCGACCAGCACCGCGCCGGGTTTCATGATGCCCAGTTGCGCGCGGCTCACCAGCTTCGGTGCCGCGGCGCCGGGGATCAGCACCGCGCCGATCACCATATCGGCCTCGGCCAGCAGGTCGGCCACTGCGCCCTCGGTCGAGTAGCGGTTCTTGAAAAGGCCCCCGAAGGTCTCGTCGAGCTGGCGCAGGCGCGGCAGCGAGCGGTCGAGCACGGTGACATCCGCGCCCATGCCCGCGGCGATGCGCGCCGCATGGGTGCCGACCACACCGCCGCCCAGCACCAGCACATTGGCCGGGCCGACGCCGGGAACGCCGCCCATCAACACGCCGCGCCCGCCATTGGCCTTCTGCAGCGACCATGCCCCCATCTGCGGCGCGAGGCGCCCGGCCACTTCGGACATCGGCGCCAGCAGCGGCAGCCCGCCGCGGGCGTCGGTCACCGTCTCGTAGGCGATACAGGTGGCGCCCGAGGCCAGCAGATCCTGGGTTTGTTCAGGGTCGGGCGCGAGGTGCAGGTAGGTGAACAGAAGCTGCCCGCGGCTCAGCTGTTTGCGCTCCGCTGCCTGCGGCTCTTTCACCTTCACGATCATCTCGGCCTCGGACCAGATCTCCTCGGCGGTGGCGGCGATGCGGGCGCCGGCGGCGGTATAATCCGCGTCGGTGAAGCCAGCGCCAAGCCCGGCGCCCTGCTGCATGATGACCGCATGGCCATGCGCCACGGCCTCGCGGGCGGCGTTGGGCGTGAGGCCGACACGGAATTCCTGCGGTTTGATCTCTGTCGGGCAACCGATTTTCATGATAGCGCCTCCTCCTGGACTATTCGATTGGTCTCTCCTGCGGTCAGCATGCGCCTCCTGTGGTGCAATTTCCTTGCTGATTTGCCGCGGCCAAATCGCTATTGGGGGGAGAATCTTCGACCAGACCGCGATTTTTTCGAAAGACCCGAGCATGACCCTCGACGATATCGACCGCCGTATCCTGCGCGCTCTGCAAAAGCAGGGGCGCATGTCCAATGCGGAACTGTCGGAGAAGGTGAATCTTTCGGCCTCCGCCTGCCACCGCCGGGTGCAGCGGCTGGAAACCGAGGGCTATGTGAAGGACTACGTCGCGCTGCTCAACGCCCGCAAGATGGGGCTGGCGAGCACGGTCTTCGTCGAGATCCGGCTCAGCGCGCAGGCCGACGAAGTGCTTGAAGCGTTCGAGAAGGCGGTGGCGCGGGTGCCTGCGGTGCTTGAATGTCACCTGATGGCGGGGACGGCGGACTACATCCTCAAGGTCGTCGCCGAGGACACCGAGGATTTCGCCCGCATCCACCGCCAGTACCTCACCCGGTTGCCGGGGGTGGCGCAGATGCAGTCGAGCTTTGCCTTGCGGACCGTGTTCAAGACCACTGCGCTGCCGGTCTGATCGCGCGCGGCGGGCGCCGCACTCGGGTGGCATCTGCCTGCGTCGGCGTGACGCTTGCCGGCGCCTGCTTCCTTGTCCTACCGTCCTGCAGGCAGGCGGGGAGGAGAGGAATATGGCGTTCGATCATGTGATTGTCGGGGCGGGCAGCGCCGGATGCGTGCTGGCCAAGCGGCTGGCCGAGGGCGGGCGCCGGGTGCTGCTGCTGGAGGCCGGCGGGCGCGACACGTATCACTGGATCCACATTCCGATGGGGTATCTCTACTGCATCGGCAACCCCCGCACCGACTGGTGCTACCGCACCGCCGAGGAGAAGGGCCTCAACGGACGCGCGCTGCTCTACCCGCGCGGCAAGGTGCTGGGCGGCTGCTCGTCGATCAACGGCATGCTCTACCTGCGCGGACAGGCGGCGGATTACGACGGCTGGCGGCAGATGGGGCTGATGGGCTGGGGCTGGGACGATGTGCTGCCCTATTTCCGCAAGTCCGAGGATTACGTCGGCGGCGCCAGCGAGACACATGGCGCTGGCGGCGAGTGGCGGGTGGAGAACCAGCGCCTGCATTGGGACATTCTCGACGATTGGATGCGGGCCGCCGAGGCCGAGGGCATTCCGCGGACCGATGATTTCAACACCGGCGACAACGAAGGGGTTGGCTATTTCCGGGTGAACCAGCGCAATGGCTGGCGGATGAACACCGCCAAGGCGTTCCTGCGTACCACCCGCACCGACCGCCTGAAGGTCGAGACGCAGGCCCATGTCACCCGGCTGCTCATCGAGGACGCGCGGGTTGTCGGTGTGGAATACCAGCGCGATGGTCAGACCCATCAGGTGCGCCCCGAAGGCGAGGTAATCCTTTCAGCGGGCGCGGTGAATTCGCCGCATCTACTGCAAGTCTCGGGGGTGGGACCGGCGCAGCATCTGCGCGCGCACGGGATCGACGTGGCGCTGGATGCGCCCGAGGTGGGCAGCAATCTGCAGGACCACCTGCAACTGCGCTGTGCGTGGCGGCTCAGCGGTGCCAAGACGCTGAACACGCTGGCCAGCACGCTTTTCGGCAAGGGCAAGATCGGGCTCGATTACGTGCTGCGGCGGCGCGGCCCTATGTCGATGGCGCCCTCGCAACTCGGGGCATTTTCGCGCTCGCGCGAGGGCCTCGCATCGGCTGATCTCGAATACCATGTGCAACCGCTCTCGCTCGAGGCCTTCGGGCAGCCGCTGCACGATTTCCCGGCGATGACTGCCAGCGTCTGCAACCTGCGGCCCGAGAGCCGCGGTTCGGTGCGGTTGGCTTCGGGGGAGGCGCGGGAGGCGCCGGTGATTGCGCCCAACTACCTGTCGACCGAAGGCGACCGGCGCGTCGCGGCAGACGCCATCCGGCAGGTGCGCCGGATCATGGCGCAGCAGCCCATGGCGCGCTACCGCCCCGAGGAGTTGAAGCCCGGTCTGCAGTTGCAGACCGAAGAAGAACTGCAGCGCGCGGCGGGAGAGGTCGGCACGACGATCTTCCACCCGGTGGGTACGGTGCGGATGGGCGCCGAAGACAGCGCCCCGCTGGATGCGGAACTGCGCTTCCGTGGGCTTTCCGGGCTGCGGGTAGTGGATGCCAGCGTGATGCCGCGGATCGTGTCGGGCAACACCAATGCGCCGACGATCATGATCGCCGAGAAAGCCGCGGAGATGATGCTGCACGGCTAGGGCGGAACCGTGCTATGCTTTGAGGTGTTTGAGACTCAAGCCCTTTGGTCGCGCATGCCCTATGCAATTGGAGACATCTGATGAAACTTTTGCCTGCTCTCACCGTCCCCGCGCTTCTGCTCAGCCTTGCAGCGCCCGCCTTCGCTGGCGACTACGAGGTCTATGAAGACGTCCTGCCCGAGAACCGCGATCCCGACGGCGCGCTGTATTTCAGCCAGATGGATCTGGACGGCAACGGCGTGTTGACCCGCTCAGAAATCGTCGCCGCTTTTGGCGATGGGGCGTTCGATGCGATCATGGCGTTTGATGCGAACGCCGACTGGGAACTGACCCGCACCGAGATGCGCGCTTACGGCGATCTTGGCACCGGCGGCCCGGCAGGTTTGCTGCATGAAAGTGTCCGCGGCTGATCTTTCGCGCATCGAGGGGGCGCCGCCCCCTCGGCGCTGCGCGCCTCACCCCCGGGCGTATTTTTGAAGAGAAGAAGGGACATGCGCCCGTGCCTTCTTCTCTTCAAAAAATACGCATTCCAATGCCAGCGGCCCTCGAAACACCGGGTGTGTCGCGCCAAGCGCAGGGTCTAGTCCTGCTTCGGCCGATCGTCGTACTGGCCCGACAGGATGCGCTGCGCGTCTCCCTCGGGATCATCGTACTGCCGGGTCTTCACCGTGAAGATGAAGAAGGCGAGACCGAGCCCGCCAAGGATCAGTGAGATCGGGATGAGGTAGGCAAGAATGTTCATCTGGAAGCTTTCAGTCTCAGCGCATTGAGCGACACGGTGATCGAGGAGGCCGACATCGCCAGTGCCGCGATCAGCGGCGAGCAGAGCCCGGCGATGGCCAGCGGCACAGCGATGACATTGTACCACGTGGCGATCGCGAAGTTCTGGCGGATCCGCCGCGTTGCCTTGCCTGCCACCTCCAGCGCGCCGGGGATCGGCGCGAGTGTGGAGCCCAGCAGAACGATGTCCGAAGCGACCCGCGCGGCATCCAGAGCCGAGGCCGGAGAGATCGAGACATGCGCGCTGGCCAGCGCCGCTGTGTCGTTGAGCCCGTCGCCGACCATCAGCACGTGTTGGCCCGCCTTTGACAGCGCCTTGATCCGCGCCGCCTTGTCCTGCGGCAGCGCCTCGGCGATCCACTGCGGGATGCCGAGCCGGCGGGCGAGCGCTTCCACCGCCGCCGGGCCATCGCCGGAGATCAGGATCACCTGCTTGCCGCTGGCCTTGAGTTCGGTCACTGCCGCTTCGGCCCCGGCGCGCAGGCTGTCTTCGAAGGTGAAGGCCTGCGCCGGACCGTCGCCGACGCGCAGCCATGTGGCGGTCAGGGCGTTCTGGCCGCCGCCGGCCCAAGCGGCGCGGCCGAGACGGATCGCGCGGCCCTGCCATGTGCCTTGCGTGCCATGACCGGGGACCTCGGTGATCCCGGTCACCTCGGCGGCGGGGATGTTGGCGGCATGCAATGACGTGGTCAGCGCCATTGCCAGCGGATGCGCCGAGCCTTCGGCGAGGGCGCGGGCCAGCGACAGGTCGTGGCGGGTGAACGCGTCAAGATTGCTCACCGTCGGCGTGCCGGTGGTCAGCGTGCCGGTTTTGTCGAAAACCACCGTGTCCACATCCGCCAGCCGCTCCAAAGCGGTGCCGTCCTTGATCAGCAGGCCCTGCTTGAACAGGCGCCCCGACGCCGCGGTGGTCACCGCCGGCACCGCGAGGCCAAGCGCGCAGGGGCAGGTGATGATCAGCACCGCCGCCGCGATGTTGAGCGCCACGCGCAGATCGCCCGACCATGCCAGCCAGCCGAGGAACGCGAGAGCCGAGAGGATATGCACGCCGGGGGCGTAGAGCTTCGCGGCCTTGTCGGCAAGCGGGGTGTAGTTCTCGCGGCCAGACTCGGCCACGGCCACCAGATCGGCCATGCGGTGCAGCGAGGTATCGCGGCCCACGGCGCTGGCGCGGATCAGCAGCGGCCCGGTGAGGTTGATCTCGCCGGCGCTGACGCTCTGCCCGGGTTCGGCGTAGATCGGCCGCGTCTCGCCGGTGAGCAAAGCGCGGTCGAGTTCGGAGGTGCCTTCGGTGATCTCGCCGTCTACCGGCATGCGGCCGCCGGGGCGCACGCGGATCAGGTCGCCGACATGCAGTTCGGAGGCGGCGACCTGTTCCTCTCCGGTCTCGGTCACGCGCCATGCGCGCGGCACTTCCAGCGCCGAAAGCTCCTCGGCGGCGGAGCGGGCGATGGCGCGGGTGCGGTGATCGAGATAGCGGCCCGTAAGCAGGAAGAAGGTCAGCGCGATCGCGGCGTCGAAATAGGCGTGCTCGCCCGAGAGCATGGTCTCCCAGAGCGAGGTGGCGATGGCCAGCAGGATCGCCAACGAGATCGGCACGTCCATGTTCAGATGGCCGGCGCGCAGCGCGGTCCAAGCGTTGCGGAAGAAGGGCTGCGCCGAGAAGGCAATGGTCGGCAGCACGATGGCCGCCGAGACCCAGTGGAAGAGATCGCGCGTCGGCCCCCCTGCGCCCGACCAGACGGCGATCGACAGCAACATCACGTTCATCGCGGCAAAGCCCGCCACGGCGAGGCGCATCAGCAGATCGCGCCCGGCTTTGTCTGTGGCGGTGGCTGCCAGCGTACCGGCGTCCAGCTCATGCGCCTCGTAGCCCGCTGCCACGACCACCGGGATCAGGTCGGCGGCGGTGAGGTCCGGGCCTGCCTCGATGCGCACGCGCTTCTGGCTGAGGTTGACGCGGGCGCTGCGTACGCCGGGCACGGCTTCGAGCGCCGCTTCCACCGCTGTCATGCATGCGGCGCAGTGGATTGTGGGCAGCGACAGGGCCAGCCGCGCCTCCGTGGGCGCCGCCCGCTCGGCCAGCGTCTCGGCGGCGGGGGCCGCGGCGCAGGCGGGGCAGGCCGAGACCGGCGCAGAGACAGAGACAGGGGCAGGGGCGGGGGCCTGCGGGCGCAGGGCGGCGGTCATCGGCTCAGTCCTTGACGAAGAATTCCAAACGCTGCTCGAAGAGCGTGCCATCCTCGGCGCGGGCCTCGACCCAGAGGTTCCAATGGCCCTCGGCCAGCGTGTCGGCGGCAACGAACTGGCGCCCGTCAAAGAAGAACTCTGGGCTGTGGTCATCCTTCACATGGGTCGAGCGTCCGATCTTCACCGATAGCTCGGCGGGCTTCACCGGGCGCCCATCCGCGCCGGTGAACTGCACGGTGACGTTGTTCTCGCCGTGGCGCGCGGCGGCGGTCCATCCCAGCGCCTCTTGCTCGGCGCGGCGTTCGTCGAAGGTCTGGCTGGCGACGTAGGAGTTTTTCACCTCGAGGCCGGGGAAGGTGGCCACGGCGTTCCATGCCAGCGCGATGTTCACCGCGATGATCACGCCAAAGGCGCCGCCGAAAATCGCCAGCACGTGCCAGCCGGTGAGCTTGCGCCCGCTATCTTGTGCTTCGGTCATCAGTTGTCCCGTCCGTTGAAGATGGTTTCCTTGCCGGCGCGGTCGCCGGTGGTGAGGTCCTCGACCCAGATATGGAACGGGGTCCGCTCGGCCTGTGCTTCGGGCGTGTCCGCGGGCGCGGTCACATAGACCCTTTGAAGGTGCGTTTCATTGGCAGGCACGTCAACGGTGCCGTCGTCCTCGCCCTCAAGGCTGAGCACGAGGTTGGCATCGTCGCTGAGCGTGACCTCGAAGGGCCGGTCCTCGCCGTGCTTGTTGAGCAGCCGCACGTCGTAGGTGTTGCGGATCGACCCGTCGGAGAGCACCACGAAGGTGGGGTTGCGCACCGGCGCGACGGTGAGTTCGATCTCAGGGCGCATCACCAGCGCGATGAGCAGCCCGACCCCGACCAGCGACCACAGCGCGGTATAGAGCAGGACCCGCGGGCGGAAGATGTGCTTCCAGACCGGGCGCGGGGTGTTGCCCTCGCGCTCGCGGGTTTCGTCAGAGAGCGCGAGATAGTCGATCAGACCGCGTGGTTTGCCGATCTTTTCCATCACGTCGTCGCAGGCATCAATGCACAGCGCGCACGTTATGCAGGCGAGCTGCTGGCCATCGCGGATGTCGATGCCCATGGGACAGACGTTGACGCAGGCGTTGCAGTCGATGCAATCGCCGAGGTTTTCGGCGCCCTCGGCCTTGCGGTGCTTGCCGCGCGGCTCGCCGCGCCAGTCGCGGTAGCCGACGGTGAGCGTGTCTTCGTCCATCATCGCCGCCTGAATGCGCGGCCACGGGCAGGCGTAGATGCAGATCTGCTCGCGCGCGAAGCCGCCGAAAGCGAAGGTGGTGGCGGTGAGCAGCAGCATGGTGGTGTAGGCTACCGGGTGCGCGTTTCCGGTCACCAGATCGACCAGAAGCGTCGGCGCGTCGGTGAAATAGAACACCCAGGCACCGCCGGTGGCCAGCGCGATGAGGAACCAAGCCACCCATTTGGTCACGCGCAGGCGAACCTTGCGGACGTCCCATTTCTTTTGCCGGTGCAGGCGCAGGCGGGCGTTGCGGTCGCCTTCGATCCAGCGCTCAACGAGGATGAAGAGGTCGGTCCAGACGGTCTGCGGGCAGGCATAGCCGCACCAGACACGACCGAGGGCCGAAGTGAACAGAAAGAGGCCGAGTCCGGCCATAATCAGCAGGCCCGCGACGAAATAGAACTCGTGCGGCCAGATCTCGATGAAGAAGAAGAAGAACCGGCGGCCGGCCATATCGACCAGAACCGCCTGATCCGGCAGCTCTGGCCCGCGGTCCCAGCGGATCCAAGGCGTGATGTAGTAGATGCCCAGCAGCACGATCATCAGCACCCACTTGAGGTTGCGGAAGTGGCCGCGCACGCGGCGGGGGAAGATCGGCTCGCGCGCCGCATAGAGAGAGGGCGCGCCTGGTTGGGTATCGGACACCGTGCATACTCCGGTTCGAATCTGCCTGTGCCGCCCGTTCTGACGCCGCGCCCGCTGCCGAACCTTGATGTGCATCAATATGCATATCTTTCACTTAGCTTTCGCGGCTTCTCGTCGCAGCCAAGTGACGAAGAGGCGCAGCGGGGGGCGAAGAACTCCGGGGCGCACCACCAGATAATAGCCTTTCTTGCGGGTGTCCTCGAACAAAAGCCGCAGCCGCCCGGCGGCGATGTCGTCGTCCGCGAAAACCCGGGCGGTGATGGCGATGCCGTGACCCTGCCGCGCCGCTTCCAGCATCAGGTTGCCGGGCAGCGAGCTGATCCCCCGTCGGGTGTCACGGTCGATGCCGAATTGCGCGAACCATTCGCTGGCTTCGTTGGTGCCCAGTTCCTGCAACCAGTGATATTCGGTAAGGTCGGACGGATCGGAGATCTCGCAGGCACCGACCAGCCGTGGCGAGCCGACCAGAGCGATGGGCGATTCCACCAAGAGTTCGCTCTCGAGCCCCGGCCATTGCCCCGACCCGTAGCGCAGCGCGAGATCGACGCCGCCCGGCTCGAGCGGCGCGACCTTGGCCGAAGGGTCGATCATCAGGCTAATGTCCGGGTGCGCCTCGCGGAAACGCGCCAGCCGCGGCATCAGCCAAGAGGCGGCAAAGCTCGGGGTTGTGGTGATCATCAGCGGGCGCTCGGCCTCGGCGCCGGTCAGCGACGAAAGCTCCTGCGCGATGCGGCCAAAGCCATCGCTCAGCGCCTGTGCCAGTCGGGCACCTTCCTCGGTCAGTGTCATCGAGCGCCGCGAACGATCAAGAAGCCCAAGCCCAAGATGCGATTCGAGATTGCGGATCTGCTGGCTGATCGCCGCATGGCTGACGTTGAGAGCGGCTCCGGCTTTCTGAACAGAGCCGGTTTCCGCGTAGGCGGCAAAGGCCCGCAGGGCGGGCAAGGGGGGCAGGGCAGTCCAATCCATATGTCAATCAATCTTACATGTCTGAATTGTTCCTGACTCGCCTGAAAATGCCCTTTGGTCAATATGAGAGGGGCAAGAGCACGGTGATCAGGAGAAATGAAATGCTAGGAACTTACTCAAAAACTTTCATGATAGCGACGCGCATGGAAAATTTGGCGCCGTCTTCGGAATTGTCGCGCATGGCGCAGGATGTATTGCCCGAGACGGAAATTGCGCCTCGGCAGTCTAAAAAGGCTCGTGTTGGTCTGCTGCGGATGATCGGTGCAAAATTTCGGCGTGCCAAGAGCGGAATGGGCGTTGTCACACATTGCGAAGGCTAATCCGCGCTCGTCGACGCCTAATCGGCAGAAATCGCACAAATAAAGCGCCGCCCCCCGGAAACGCGCGAACAGGACGGGGTGCGGCGCTCAACCTCCGGGCCTGCGGGTCCGGAGGTATTCTTGTAGAGGGTTATTACTCGGAGGCTTCGCCGCCGCCGAGACCGTGAACATAGCTGGACACCGCGCGGATTTCGGCTTCCGACAGGCGCGCGTTCCAGTTCGGCATGACGCCGAAGCGGGCGTTGTAGACCGTCTCGTAGATGGTTTCGTAATCGCCGCCATAGAGCCAGATCGCGTCGGTCAGGTTCGGCGCGCCTTGGAAGCGGTCGCCAGTGCCGTCATCGCCATGACAGGCCGCGCAATTGTCGAGGAACAACGTCTCGCCCTCGGAGACAAGCTCGGCGTTCTGTGGTTCTTCGCCCGACAGGGTCATGACGTAGTTGCTCACAGCCGAGACCTGTTCGCGATCAAGCAGCCCGTCACGCCCGAAGGCAGGCATTTCCGAGTAGCGCGCGTCGGGGTCGTCCTCGTTCCGGATGCCGTGGGTCACCGTGTAGTGGATGTCCTCGATGGAGCCGCCCCAGAGCCAGTTGTCGTCAAGCAGGTTGGGATAGCCCACCGCGCCTGCCGCGCCCGAGCCGTGGCACTGCGCGCACCACGTGCGGAACACGGCGGCCCCGGCGTTCTGCGCATAGCTGCTAAGCTCCGGGTCGTCGGCGATCGCCGTCAGCTCGACCGAGGCAAGCTCCTCGTTGATCGGCGCGAGCTTGGCTTCCTGCGCCTCGATCTCTTCGGCGACGGCGCCGCGGGTCGAGTAGCCCAGCAGGCCAGCGGTGGCCGAGCGGACGCCGGGCCATGCCGGGTAGGCGATGGTATAGCCGACGCCCCAGACGATGGTGGCGTAGAAGATCATCAGCCACCACTTGGGCAGGGGCTTGTTGTACTCTTCGATGCCGTCCCAGGAATGGCCGGTCGTCTCGTAGTCGAGATCGTCTCTGTTGGTGTCTTTCTTGTCGCTCATGATCCTCGCCTCCTCACTTATGGGCGGGTGCTTCGTGCGCGCGCGCGGCGGCCGGAGCGTCGTCATTGCGCAGCGGGATGCTGGCGGCGTTGTCGTGCGCGTGCTTGCTGCCGGGCCGGAAGAGCCAGATCAGCATGCCAACGAAGAAGACGAACATCGCCAGAAGGCCCCAGCTGTCGGCGAAATGGCGCAGGGCGGAATAGGTGTCCATTGTGTCCCCCTTACCGGCTTGCGTCGGGCGTGAAGGTCGAGAAATCGACCAGCGTGCCGAGCATTTGCAGATAGGCCACCAGCGCATCCATTTCCGAGATGCCCGGTTCGCCGTCAAAGTTGCGGATGTTCACCGTCTCGCCATAGCGCTCCATCAGCCCGTCGATATCGCCGAATGGGTCATGCTGTACGCGGAAGTCGGCGGAGGCGCTGGCGATCATCTCGTCGGAGTAGGGCACGCCGACCATGCGGTGGGTCGCCATCAGCTCACCCATGTGCTCGCCCTCGACCAGCCGGTGCGACAGGAAGCCGTACTTGGGCATCACCGATTCCGGCACCACCGATTGCGGGTCGGTCAGGTGATCCACGTGCCATTCATCAGAGTAGCGACCACCGACGCGGGCAAGGTCGGGCCCAGTCCGCTTCGAGCCCCATTGGAACGGGTGGTCGTACTGCGATTCCGCGGCGAGGCTGTAGTGGCCATAGCGTTCGACCTCATCGCGCATCGGGCGGATCATCTGGCTGTGGCAGACATAGCAGCCCTCGCGGATGTAGATGTCGCGCCCGGCCAGTTCCAGCGGGGTGTAGGGGCGCATGCCCTCTACGTCCTCGATGGTGTTTTCCAGATAGAACAGCGGCACGATCTGCACCAGCCCGCCGATGGTCACCACCAGAAAGGCGAAGATGGCCAGCAGGGTTACGTTCTTCTCAAGGATCCCGTGTTTGTCGAGAATGCTCATCTTCGGCCCTCCTTATTCGGCCGGAGTGGCATGCGCCGTGGCGGTCTCGGCTTCGACAGCCGGAGCCCGTTTCACGGTCATCCACAGGTTGTAGCACATGATGATTGCGCCGGAGATGTAGAGCAGGCCGCCAAGGGCACGCACCACGTACATCGGGAACTTGGCAGACACGGTGTCGGCGAAGCTGTTGACGAGGAAGCCATTGGCATCCACCTCGCGCCACATCAGGCCTTCCATGATGCCCGTGACCCACATCGACGCGGCGTAGAGCACGATGCCGATGGTGGCGAGCCAGAAGTGCCAGCTGACAAGGCTGAGGCTGTAGAGACGTTCACGGTTCCACAGTTTCGGCGTCAGGAAATAGAGCGCGCCGAAGGTGATCATGCCGTTCCAGCCCAGAGCGCCGGAGTGCACGTGGCCGATGGTCCAGTCGGTGTAGTGCGACAGCGAGTTCACCGCACGGATCGACATCATCGGGCCCTCGAAGGTCGACATGCCGTAAAAGCCGATGGAGATCACCAGCATGCGCATGATCGGGTCGGTGCGCAGCTTGTCCCAAGCCCCCGAGAGCGTCATCAGGCCGTTGATCATGCCGCCCCAGCTGGGCATCCACAGGATGATCGAGAACACCATGCCGAGGGTCGAGGCCCAGTCGGGCAGGGCGGTGTAATGCAGGTGGTGCGGCCCGGCCCAGATGTAGATGAAGATCAGCGCCCAGAAGTGCACGATCGACAGCTTATAGCTGAACACCGGGCGCTCGGCCTGCTTGGGCACGAAGTAGTACATCATCCCCAGGAAGCCGGCGGTCAGGAAAAAGCCCACGGCGTTGTGGCCGTACCACCATTGCGTCATCGCGTCCTGCACGCCCGAGAACACCTGCACCGATTTGGAGCCCCAGATCGACACGGGGATGCTCAGGTTGTTGACGATGTGCAGCATGGCGACGGTGATGATGAAGCTCAGGTAGAACCAGTTCGCCACGTAGATGTGCGGTTCTTTGCGCTTGATGATCGTGCCGACAAAAACCAGCAGATAGGCGACCCAGACAAGGGTCAGCAGCCAGTCGACGTACCATTCGGGTTCGGCGTATTCCTTCGACTGGGTGGCGCCGAGGATGTAACCGGTGGCCGCGAGCACGATGAACAGCTGGTAGCCCCAGAACACCCACCACGCGAGGTTGCCGCCCCAGAGGCGGGCTGCCGAGGTGCGCTGGACGACGTAGAACGATGTGCAGATCAGCGCGTTGCCGCCAAAGGCGAAAATCACCGCCGAGGTGTGCAGCGGCCGCAGCCGCCCGAAGTTCATATGGCCCTGCGCCCATTCGAAGTTGAGCGCCGGAAAGGCCAGCTGTGCGGCGATGAAGACACCTGCCGCAAAGCCGATTACGCCCCAGAAGGCGGTTGCAATCACGCCAGCGCGCACCACATCATCCATATAGCTCAGTTCCCGCACCTTGGCGGGCACCGGCTCGTCGGTATTGCGGAGGGTCCACAGGAACAGACCAGCCGCGATGAGGAAGATGGTCAGCGCATTGACCATGTAAGCCACGTCTCGTGCGTAGTTGGCGGCCACCAGCGCAAATACTGCGACGACCCCCAGCACGATGAGCTTGATATAATTCAGCATCGTTCGTCCCTTCGTCTGCTCGCACGATTCGTTGGCCGCGCGAGCGGTTTGACTGACGGGGTTGTGAAGTGAATGGCCCCGCCCAACCTTGATCTGCATCAAGGCTTTGGCTGCGAAGTCTTGCCTTAAGTCATTCTGAGAATTGCCTCTCAGGTTTAGAGTGCCGCCATCCGGCTCTCCGGACAATACCAAGGAGACGAACATGGGCTACAAAACGATACTTACGGTTGTAACGGATGAGGCGCTGCTGAATTCGACGATCGACCACGCGGCCGCGGTCGCGTCGTGCTGGGACGCCCATCTCGAAGTTCTGGCCTTTGGCGTGGATCGCACGCAGACCGGGTATTACTACGCCGGGGCCGATGCGATCATCCTGCAAGAAACGCTGGACCGGGCCTCGAAGGACGCGGCAAACCTTGCCAAAGCGGCACGCAAACGAATGAGCCAATTCGATATCCGCTGGTCGATCGAAGAGGGCGTGGCGCAACTGGCCGATATCGGACGCCATGTGGCCGGACGCGCGCGCTTTGCCGATATGGTGGTGCTGCCGAAACCCTACGGCAAGGAACGCGGGGTGGAACTCGAGCCGATCGTCGAAGGCGGGCTTTTTGAAGGGCAGGCACCGGTTCTGGTGGTGCCGCAGGCTGCCGATCCGTCGAGCAAGCCCAAGCGCGTCGTGCTGGGCTGGAACGAAAGCGCCGAGGCGCTGCGCTCGGTGCGGGCGGCGATGCCGATCCTGCAGTCGGCGGACACCGTGCATGTGGTGGTCATCGATCCGCCGCAACATGGTCCGAACCGGTCGGACCCGGGCGGCATGCTGTCGCAATATCTGTCGCGCCACGGCGTGACCGCCGAGATCGATGTGCTGACCAAGACCATGCCGCGCATCTCGGACATCCTGAACCGCCACGTGCAGGACGTGGATGCCGATATGGTGGTGATGGGCGCTTATGGCCATTCCCGCTTCCGCGAGGCGATCCTCGGAGGCGCCACACGCAACATGCTGGAACTGGCTGAGGTCCCGGTCTTCCTCGCGCATTGAGGCCAAGGAGAAGAGGCTTCTGCGTAAGGGATCGGAAGGGCGGCTCTGCCGCCGGAGAGCGGGTCTGGGAGGGCCCGCTCTTCTTTTTTTCGGTGCCGCCACGTGGCCGGCGCGGGCTCAGACCTCGCCGAGAGTCATCAGGGCCGCCTTGAGTGCGTCGAGATCGAGATCGCCAAGCGCGGCGTCGATGGCGTTATGCTCCTGCCGCCAGAGCGGCAACGCGCGGGCGAGCAGCGCATGGCCCCCATCGCTCAGCCGCAGCAGCTTATTGCGCTTGTCGCCGGTCGCCACGTCGAACACCACCAGTCCGCGCCGCTCCAGCACCTTCAGTGCCGCGGTGAGGGTGGTGCGGTCCATGGCGAGGAAAGGGGCGAGGTCGGAAATACGGGGCGGCTCGGGCCGGTTCAGCGACATCAGGATCGAGAATTGCCCGTTGGTCAGCCCGACCGGCTTCAGGGCCGCGTCGAACCGCCGCCCCAGTGCACGCGCCGCGCGTTGCGTGCGGAAGCACAGGCAGCGGTCACGCACCTCCAGCGTCTCGGAGATCGGCAGCTTGTGGCTCATCGTTTCGTTCATGTTGATATCAACTCAATTATGCGCCTACGATCAAAAGACGCAACAAAGAGGTGTCTTATGACGTATGTTTCCGGCTTTCTCACGCCTGTGCCGCAGGGAAACAAGGCGGCCTATGTGGAAAGTGCCCGCAAGGCATGGACGCTTTTCAAGGAGTATGGTGCCACCGAAATGCGTGAGTGCTGGGAGGATGATGTGCCGGACGGCGAGCACACGTCGTTTCCAATGGCGGTAAAGCGCGAGGCGGGCGAGGCGGTGGTGTTCAGCTGGATGCTCTGGCCCGACAAGGACACCGCCGACCGTTGCTTTGCATCCTTCGAGACGGATGAGCGCTGGCAGGAGATGATGTCCATGGCGTTCGATGGCAAGCGGATGATGTGGGGCGGTTTCACGCCGGTTTTCGAAGGGACCTAAGGTTGTGGCGGTCAGGCGAAGACGCCGCCGTCCGCGTCGTCTCCGGCCTCTTCCAGCAGGCGCCCCATATCAGGGATCGTTACGTGGCGCTTGCCCTGCAGTTCGATCACGCCTTCCTTCTTCAGAGCCGAGATCTGGCGGCTCACCGTTTCCAGTGTCAGGCCAAGGTAGTCGGCCATCGCCTCGCGGGTGAGCGGCAGATCGAAGGTCAGCCGGTCGCCCACGTCACGCATGTTGATCGAGGCGTCACGGCGGGCGATGATCGATAGCAGCGAGGCGATCTTCTCGCGCGCGGTTTTGCGGCCCAGCACCAGCATCCACTCACGCGCGGCGTCAAGCTCGTCGAGCGTCATCTCCAACAGGCGCTGTGCGATGTGCGGCGTGCGGGTCATCATCTCTTCGAACGGGGTCTTGCGGAAGCAGCACATCACCAGATCGGTGGTGGCAACCACATCATAGGCAGCGCTGCCGCGCCCCGGACGTCCGACAAAGTCCGACGGCAGCAAAAGGCCGACCATCTGCGTGCGCCCATCTTCCATGGTCTGGGTGAGCGTGGCGATGCCCGACACAACCGAGCCGACAAATTCCATCCGGTCGCCGGACCAGATCACCGTCTGCCCGGCCTCGAACTTCCGGTAGTATTTGATCTCTTCCAGCCGTTCGAGCTCGTCCGTCTCGCATCGCGCGCAGACCGCGCGATGGCGAATCGGACAGTCGTTGCAGTCCGGAGAAACCGAGAGGCTCTTTTCGTTCAGCATTGCACTTCCAAATCTTGATCTGCGTCAAAGTCTTGTCGCGGAAATTTTTTGTAAGCGTACGCGTATGATTACGCGAACACAACTCTCCCGACTCGGCCTCTTCGACGCCAAGGTGCCCCGTTACACCAGCTATCCGACGGCCCCGCATTTTTCGGGGGATGTGACGCCGGACCGATTTGCCGAGTGGATCGGAAGCGTGCCGGAAAATGGCACGATCTCGCTCTACCTGCACGTGCCTTTCTGTCGCAGGCTCTGTTGGTTCTGCGCCTGCCGCACGCAGGGCACGGCCACGCTCGGCCCAGTGGAAAGCTACGTTGAAACGCTGAAGGCGGAGCTCGACCTGCTCAAACGGCAGCTGCCGCGGGGCGTGAAACTTTCGCGCCTGCACTGGGGCGGAGGAACGCCGACGCTGCTGACCCCGGACTTGATGAAGGCGCTGATCGACAAGGTCGCCGACGTGGCCGACTTCGCGCCCAATGCCGAGTTCTCGGTCGAGATCGACCCCAATGAGATCGATGGCGCGCGGCTCGATGTTCTGGCGGCGGGCGGGATGAACCGCGCGTCGATCGGCGTGCAGGATTTCGATGCAGAGATCCAGAAGACCATCGGGCGTGAGCAGGGTTATGACGTGACGCGCAAGGCGATCGAGATGATCCGCGCGCGTGGGATCGCCAGCCTGAACGCCGACATCCTGTACGGTCTGCCGCACCAGTCGAAGGCGCGGATCACCGAGTCGGTGCAGAAGCTTCTGTCGCTCGGCCCCGACCGGGTGGCGCTTTATGGCTATGCGCATGTGCCGTGGATGGCCAAGCGCCAGCAGATGATCCCCTCGGATGCGCTGCCGACCCCGGGCGAGCGGCTGGACCTTTTCGAAACGGCGCGCCAGCTTTTTGCCTGGGATGGCTACGACGAGATCGGCATCGATCATTTCGCCGTGCCCGACGACGGGCTCGCCATCGCGCGAAAGACCGGCAAGCTGCGGCGCAATTTCCAAGGCTATACCGACGACACCTCCGAGGTGCTGATCGGGGTCGGGGCCTCGTCGATCTCGCGCTTTCCGCAGGGCTTTGCGCAGAATGCGCCCGCCACGTCGACACATGTCTCGGCGATCCGCGAGGGGCGGTTCTCGACCGCGCGCGGGCATACCTTCCGGGGTGAGGACAAGCTGCGCTCGCGGATGATCGAGATGCTTATGTGCGAGTTCCGCATCCGCTCGGAGGAGCTGATCCGCAACTACGGCGCCAGCGAGGCGATGCTTGACGAGATGTACCGCGACGCCAACGCGCGCTTCGACGGGCTGCTCGAGATCACTGAGGACGGGCTCTTTATCCCCGCCGATGCCCGGCCGCTGACACGCTTGGTGGCGCGCAGCTTCGATGCCTATGAGCTGTCGAAGGCGGGACACAGTTCGGCGATCTGAGTTCGCGCAGAGGGCCGCCGAGCCCGGAATCAAGGCGAAGCCGTCGGTCGAGCCGTCGTTCATCAGTGTGCCATCGGTTCAAGCCCGATGGACGACGCCGTTCCGTCGGGCTGGCGCTTTTCAACATCGCGAAAAGGGATGAGGTCGTCCGGGTTTGGCTGGGATAAAGCGTGGACCTCTTGGGTCGCTGCGCCAGCCCATGGGCAGGCGCTCGCCCGGCTCACGTAGCGCTATCCTGCCAGTTCGAAGGCGGCGTTGAACAGCTTTTGCGTGTACTCGGTCTTCGGCGCGGTGAAGATCTCTTGCGCGTCGCCCATTTCCACCACGTCGCCCTGCTTCATCACGATCACCTTGTGGCTCATCGCGCGCACCACCTTCAGGTCGTGGCTAATGAACAGGTAGGCGAGATCATACTTGCGCTGCAGCTCGCGCAGCAGTTCGACGATCTGCACCTGCACCGTCATGTCCAGCGCCGAGGTCGGCTCATCCAGCACCACCAGCTTGGGTCGCAGCACCATGGCACGGGCAATGGCGATGCGCTGGCGCTGGCCGCCCGAGAACTCATGCGGGTAGCGGTGCATGGTGGCCGGGTCGAGCCCCACTTCGGTCATGATCGCCGCCACCACCTCTTGTGCGGGCCGCCCGTCAGGCGAGCCGTGCACGCCCAAGCCTTCGGCGATGATCTGCTCGCAGGTCATGCGCGGGCTGAGTGAGCCGAAGGGGTCCTGAAAGACGATCTGCATCTCCGAGCGCAGCTTGCGCAGTTGGCGGGTTGAAAGATCGCGCACGTCGCGTCCGTCGAAGGTGATGCCGCCCTGCGACTGAATGAGCCGCATGATCGCCAGCGCCAGCGTCGTCTTGCCCGACCCCGACTCGCCGACGATGCCAACTGTCTCGCCAGCGCGCACCGCGAAAGAGGCATCGTTGACCGCCTTCACGTGGCCGACCGTCTTTTTCAGGAAACCCTTCTGGATCGGAAACCAGATTTTCAGGTTCTCGGCCCGCGCCACCTCTTTGGAACCAGTCTCGACCGGCCGAGGGGTGCCGGTGCTTTCGGCGGAAATCAGTTTCAGCGTATAAGGGTGCTGCGGATTGGCAAAAAGCTCGGCGGTGCGGCCGTGCTCGACAATCTCGCCATCCTTCATCACACAGACTTGGTCGGCGAATTTGCGTACGATGTTGAGGTCATGGGTGATGAACAAAAGGCTCATCTGCTCGGCTTGCTTGAGGTCGGCCAGCAGTTCGAGGATCTGCGCCTGAATGGTCACGTCAAGCGCCGTGGTCGGCTCGTCGGCGATCAGCAGATCGGGACCGTTGGCCAGCGCCATGGCGATCATCACGCGCTGCCGCTGCCCGCCCGAAAGCTGGTGCGGATAGGCCGAAAGGCGGCTTTCAGGGTCGCGGATACCGACCTTGTTGAGCAGATCGAGAATGCGCGCACGCGCCTTGTCGCCGGTCAGCCCCTGATGCAGCGCGAGGCTCTCACCTAGCTGCTTTTCCAGCGTGTGCAGCGGGTTGAGCGAGGTCATCGGCTCTTGGAAGATGAAGCTGATGTCGTTGCCGCGCACCCTCAGCAGGCGCTTGGGGTCGGCGCCGATCATCTCGTCGCCGTTATAGCGCACCGAGCCCTCGACCTGCGCCGCGTCGCCCAGCAGAGAGACGGTCGAGAGAGCGGTGACCGACTTGCCCGAGCCTGACTCGCCCACCAGCGCCACGGTCTCGCCGCGCGGGATGTCGAAGCTCACGCCTTTGACCGCAAGGTTGCGCTTGCCGTCCTGCGTGAAGCTCACCTTCAGATCGCGGACCTCGAGGATGTTGTCGCTCATGAGAAGGTCTTTCTAGGATCGAACGCGTCGCGCACGCCTTCAAAGATGAAGACCAGCAGCGACAGCATCAGGGCAAACACGGTGAAGGCGGTAAACGCGAGCCACGGCGCCTGCAGGTTCTGCTTGGCCTGCAGCGTCAACTCGCCCAGTGAGGGCGCCGAGGAGGGCAGGCCGAAGCCGAGGAAGTCGAGGCCGGCGAGCGTGCTGATCGTGCCAGTGACGATGAACGGCAGCATGGTCAGCGTGGCCACCATCGCGTTGGGCAGCATGTGGCGGAACATGATCGTCCAGTTGCTGACGCCGAGTGCCTTTGCGGCGCGCACGTACTCAAGGTTGCGGGCGCGCAGGAACTCGGCCCGCACCACGCCCACCAGCGCGGTCCAGCCAAACAGCACCGTAAGGAACACCAGCAGCCAGAAACTTCGGCCCAGAATGGCGAAGAGGATGATGATCACGTAAAGCGATGGCGTTGCCGACCATATCTCGATCAGCCGCTGGAAGATGAGATCGAGCCAGCCGCCAAAGAAGCCCTGCAGCGCCCCTGCGATGACCCCGATGATTGATGACACCACCGTGACCACCAGCGTGAACAGGATCGACAGGCGGAAGCCATAGATCACCCGCGCCAGCACGTCGCGCTTGGTGTCGTCGGTGCCCAGCAGGTTCTGCCCGTTCGGGGGCAGGGGGGCGGCGCCGGGACGGTCGACAGGGGTGTTGAACGTGTAGGGGATCGGCGGCCAGATGCTCCAGCCCTTGGCGAAGTCCCCCTCGGGCGTTCCGCCCGCGTCCACCGTCTCGATCAGCCCTTCGGGATCGTCGAAACAGGTCTCCAGCCCGCCGGTGCGAATGAGGCACTGCACCTCGGGGTCGCGATAGGCGGCCTCGGTACGGAAGTCGCCGCCGAAAGCGGTCTCGGGATAGAAGTTGAAGATCGGCATCCGAAGCTCGCCGCGGTAGCTGACGAGGATCGGCTTGTCGTTGGCGATGAACTCGGCAAACAGCGACAAGCCGAACAGCACGATGAAGATCCACAGCGACCAGAAGGCGCGGCGGTTGCGCTTGAAGTTGCGCCAGCGCCGCTGGTTCAGTGGCGACAGGGCAAAGCGGCCGGGCTTTGGCTGCGGCGCCACCGGCGCGGCCGGTTCCGGCTGCGGGCGGATGCCATTTGCGTCAGGCAGGCGGGGATCGGGCTCAAAGCTCATCTCAGCCCTCCCGCTTTTCGAAGTCGATACGCGGATCGACCAGAACGTACATCATGTCCGAGATGATCCCGACGACGAGGCCGATGAGGCCGAAGATGAACAGGGTGCCAAAGATCACCGGGTAGTCGCGTGCCACCGCCGCCTCGAAGCCAAGCCGCCCCAGACCGTCGAGCGAGAAGATTGTCTCGATGATCAGCGAGCCCGAGAAGAAGACGCCGATGAACACCGCCGGGAAGCCCGCGATGACGATCAGCATGGCGTTGCGGAAGACGTGGCCGTAGAGCACCCGGCCCTCGGTCAGACCCTTGGCGCGGGCGGTCATCACGTAATGCTTCTTGATCTCGTCGAGGAAGGAGTTCTTGGTCAGCAGCGTCAGCGTGGCGAAGGCCGAGATCGTCGAAGCGATCACCGGCAGCGCGATGTGCCAGAAGTAGTCGGCGATCTTCATCGGCCAGCTCAGCGTCTCCCAGTTGTCCGAGGTCAGCCCGCGCAGCGGGAAAATCTGCCAGAACGATCCGCCGGCGAACAGCACCAGCAGCAGGACCGCGAACAGGAAGCCGGGAATGGCATAGGCGACGATGATCACGCCGGAGGTCCATGTGTCGAACGACGAGCCATCCTTCACCGCCTTGCGGATGCCAAGCGGGATCGAGACGATATAGGCGATGATCGTCGACCACAGGCCAAGCGAGATCGACACCGGCATCTTCTCCAGCACCAGATCGATCACCGAGATCGAGCGGAAGTAGCTCTCGCCGAAGTCGAGCCGCATGTAATTCCACATCATGTCGAAGAACCGCTGCAGCGGCGGCTTGTCGAAGCCGAACTCCCGCTCGAGGCTCTCGATGAATTCCGGCGGCAGGCCGCGCGCGCCGACATATTTCTCGGAGCCGCCGCCGCCCATGCCGGCGCCCATGTCGTTCATGCCGGTGTCTGGCGCGCCGCCATTGCCGCCCGAGAAACCGCCGAAGACGTCTCCCTGACCCTCGATCTGGGCGATGATCTGTTCGATCGGCCCGCCCGGCACGAATTGCACGAGCGCGAAGTTGATGATCATGATCCCCAGCAGCGTGGGGATGATGAGCAGCAGTCTGCGAAGGATGTAGGCGCCCATATCAGTTCAGCACGCCGGCCTCTTTAAGGGCCTGTTCCTTGTCGGGGTCGACCCACCACAGGCTGAGGTAGCCCAGATCATAGGGCGGGATGGTCTCGGGGTGTTCGTACATGTCGTAATAGGCGACCCAGTAGTCTGCGATGTAGCCGTCGGGCACGATGAAAAACTCGTAGCGCAGCGCGCGGTCGAGCGCCATCAGCGCCACGTCGGTCTCTTCTTGAGTGTCCGCTTCGAAGCTGGCGGCGATGATCGCGTCGACCAGCGGGCTGGCGAGCCCGGCGGGGTTGAACAGCGAGAACTCGGCCTCGCGCGAGCCATACATCTGGCTCAACCCGCCGCCGGTGGACAGGAAGGCGCCATAGCGGCTCGAGTAGATCATGTCGTAGTCGCGCTCGCGCTGGCGCAGTGTGTACTGCGACGGGTCGACTTTCTCGTAGCTGGCGTTGACGCCGATGGCGCGCAGGTTCTGCACGTAGGTCTCGTGCATCGCCTCAACCGAACTTTCGATGTTCGACGGGATGATCATCGCCAGCTCCAGCGTCTCGCCGGCCTCGTTGCGCGCGATGCCATCCTCGCCCACGGTCCAGCCTGCATCCTGCAGCAGGCGGGTGGCTTCGCGGCGGGTGCGGCGGCTGATCAGGTCTCCGGCCTCGCTTTCGTGCATGGTCCAGACGTCGGCGCTCAGCAGATCGTCGGGCACCACGTCCCCCAGAGACTCCAAGAACTCCAGCTCGGCACCTTCGGGCGTGCCCTTGGCCTCCACCGGGGTGCCTTCGACGAAAGAGCTGCGCGGGCTGTAAAGCCCATAGCGCAGGCTCTCGTTGCTCCATTCGAAGTTGAAGGCGAGCGCGATGGCCTCACGCACGCGCTTGTCCTGCAGCTGCGGCTGGCCAAGGTTGAACACGAAGCCAGTGGGGTTGGGCGGACTGCCGTCGGCGATTTCCTCTTTCTTCACCGTGCCTTGCTGGATGCGGGGGAAGTCGTAGGAGGTCGCCCAGAGCCGCGGGTCGCTTTCCACGCGGAAGGTGTATTCCCCGGCCTTGAACGCTTCGAAAGAGGCGGTCTGGTCAGCGAAATACTCAACGCGGATGGTGCCGTAGTTGTGCCGCCCGCGGTTGAACGGAATATCCTTGCCCCAGTAGTCGTCGCGCAGCTTGTAGACGATGCGGCGGTTCACCTCGTAGCTGTCGAGCTGGTAGGGGCCCGAGCCGACCGCCACTTCCATGCGCGGCTCGTCGAGGCGCCGGGTCTCGGGGTCTTCCTCGAACCACGCCTTCTTGAACACCGGAGTGGCGCCCACGGTCTCGATCCGCGAACGTTTGGTCAGTTCGGTGTTGAAGGTGAATTTCACCGTGCGCTCGTCGAGTGCTTCGGCGCCGGTGACCATCTCGCCAACGGCCTGCGCGTAGGACGGCAGGCCCTGAGTGATGAAGAGTTTGTGCGAATAGACCACGTCCTCGCCAGTGACCGGCGTGCCGTCCCAGAAGGTCGCCTCGGGACGAATGTGGAAGATCACCCAAGATTTGTCCTCAGGATACTCGAGGCTTTCGGCCAAGACGCCATAGTACTGGCCCACCGAATCCTCGGCGCTCTCGATCAGGCTGTCGTACTGCAGCGTGGTCAGCGCGCCGGCGCGGCCCTTGCGCGAATAGGGGTTCATGCTGTCGAACGTGCCCGAGGCCCCCAGCACGATCTCGCCGCCCTTGGGGGCGTCTGGGTTGGCAAACTCGAAATGGTCGAAATCGGCCGGGTAATCGAGATTGCCGAAATAGGAATAGCCGTGGGAGGTGATGATCTGCTGCTCGGCGGCGGCGCTGCTGGCGGTGGCCTCGGTCGGCTCAGGGCTGGCCTCCTGCGCCCAGCCCGAATGAGAGGCAAGCGCGATCCCCAGCGCGGTGAGCGCGCCGAGAAGGGGGCGGAAGGCGGTCGAATCGAGGCTGCGGGTGGCGGCCGCGGCAGGGCGCGTCGTCCGGATCATGTGGTTTCCCCTGTGCTGTGCGGCATGCGATCTGCCACTTGATCTAAGCTAAGGGTCTGGTGTGACCACATTCAAGCCGAACTTGCTGGAGATTGCGTGAGCGCCCGCGATTTCGTCGCGAGCGCGCCTGCTTGCTGCCGGGCCGACCGCGTCTTCGTCTAGACGAAAATATCCCGGGGGAGGCCGCGCCGCGGCCGGGGGCAGCGCCCCCAAACGCGCACATGTCCAACCATCACGAAGCCTGCGACGCAAAGAAAAAGGCCACGGCGCGTTGCCGTGGCCTTTGCAATCCGTTGTGTGGGCGCAAACTCAGCCGCCCAGCGAGTCCAGATAGGCGATCAGGTTCACCCGGTCCTCGGCGCTGTTCAGGCCGGCAAAGGACATCGTGGTGCCCGAGGCCACGCCGCGCGGGTCCTCCAGGAAGGCAAAGAGGTTCTCGGGGCTCCAGACGTCGCCCACCTGCTCAAGCGCGCCGGAGTAGCTGAAACCATCCACCGCGGCGATATCGCGGCCCACCACGCCGTCGAGGTGCGGGCCGGTCGCGTCGCTGCCGTCGATCTTGTGGCAGGCGCGGCACTTGCCGAAGACGCGCTCACCCCGGCCTGCATCGGCAGACGCCATCAGCGTTTCGAAGTCGACTTCTTCTTCCGGCTCGCCGCCGCCGCTCTCTTCCACCTCGATCACATAGGAGGCGACCTCCTCCCCGTGACTGCCGCCGACGTGGTACAGGCCTTCGCCAACCCAGCCGCCCAGCAGAAAGATCAGGAAAGCGCCGCAGACGCCGCCCACTACTTTCGTCAAGGTCATGGTATCAAACATGTCTCGCGTGTCCTCCCCAAGTCTGGGCGTCGAAAGATAACCGTCGCAAAGTGGTCTACGGCTTCCCTTGGCCTCTGGCAAGGTATAGTAGCCGCGACCAAATGCCCACAAGGCTCAAGTGTTTCTAAAACGACGCGAGACTGACATGACCCACCGCATTGCCTTCCAGGGAGAGCTTGGCGCCTATTCGCATCAGGCCTGCCGCGACGCCCGTCCGGACATGGAGGCAGTGCCGTGCCGCACCTTCGAGGATGCGATCGAGGCGGTGCGTAGCGGTGAGGCGTCGCTGGCGATGCTGCCGGTGGAAAATTCGACCTATGGCCGCGTCGCGGACATCCACCAGCTGCTGCCGCATTCGGGGTTGCACATCATCGACGAAGCCTTCGTGCGGGTGCATATCAATCTTCTGGCCATGCCCGGCACGCCGCTCGACAAGGTCGAGAAGGCGATGAGCCACACGGTGCTGCTCGGCCAATGCCGCGAGTTTCTGAGCAAACACGGGATCAAGCGCCTGACCGGCGCCGACACCGCGGGTTCGGCGCGGCAGGTGGCCGAGATGGGTAAGCCGGAGATCGCCGCATTGGCCTCGGAACTGGCGGGCGAGATCTACGGGCTCGACGTTCTGGCCCGCCACATCGAGGACCAGAGCAACAACACCACGCGCTTTCTGGTGATGTCGCCGGAGGCGAATCATCAGCGTCGGGGCGATCATGGGATGATCACCACCTTCGTTTTTCAGGTGCGCAACATCCCCGCCGCGCTCTACAAGGCGATGGGCGGTTTCGCCACCAACGGTGTCAACATGACCAAGCTCGAAAGCTACATGGTCGGCGGCTCGTTCACCGCAACCCAGTTCTATGCCGACATCGAGGGCCATCCCGACGATCCGGCGGTGCGGCGGGCGCTGGATGAATTGGACTACTTCACCGAGAACATCGAGATCCTCGGGGTCTACCCGCGCGATCCGCAGCGCGACTAGGACGCCCGTGGGCGTCCGCGTCCGGGGGCGCGGACCTTCGGTGAACAGGCCGGCGATCAGGGTCGGACAGGCAATCGGGCAGGGAGGCCCCATGGAAGACAATCAAGACGGCAAAATTCTTGCGCGCGCCTCGGCCACCATGCCGCGGCGGGTGATCGGGGTTGGCACGCTGGGCGGGCTTGGCCTGCTTTTGCTTTATCTCGCGGTGACGCAGCCGCCCGCCGCCGTGATCTGGCTGGTGTTCCTGATCGTGCTGGGCGTCGGGGCGCTGTGGGTCGCGCAGATCATGTGGCGCGCCACCTCGCGCGAGCTGGTGCTGACCGAAGAAGCGCTTACCGACAGTTCCGGCGCGGTGATCGCGCGGATCGAGAATGTCGCCAAGGTCGACCGCGGCGCCTTTGCCATGAAGCCGTCGAACGGCTTTGCGCTGACCCTCAAGGAGCCGGGCCCGCGGGCATGGCTGCCGGGCCTTTGGTGGCGCACCGGCAAGCGGGTTGCCGTGGGCGGCGTGACGGCCGCGCGCGACACCAAACCTATGGCTGATATTCTGGCGGTTCTGATTATGCGCCGCGAAGGTGAGTTGCCGCCTGAGGCGTAAGCCGAACGCGACATCAGACACGCAAAAAGGCCGCGGCGGGTGCCGCGGCCTTTGTCGTTCCGTGACGGGGGTCAGCCTCGGCCCGGGCCGTTCCCTCGCCCATTTCCTGCGCCGTTCCCTTGGCCATTCCCTCTGCCGTAGCCGGAACCCGGCTCGTTGTTGTACCGGCCATCCGAGTTGTCGCAATCGGTGGCGTTCTCGGCGTTGTTGTTGCACTCCGAGTTGCCCGGCGCGCTTTGATCGCCGTTGCCCCACCCGTTGTTGCCGTTCCGGTCGCTGGCGAACAGAAGCTGCGGCGCATAGCGCGGCTGCGTGAAGCTGAACGAGCGGATGGTGAACGCATCAAGGCCAACGCGGAATAGCGGGTAGTAGTCGTCCCACGTCTCTACCACGATCACCTGATCGCCGTCGGCCAACTCCGGCAATTGCGCGCTGTAGTTCCGCACGTCGGAATCGGTGAGCGGCTGAGGATCGCCCCGCACCTCGGACCATTCGACCGAGTACCGGTCGTTGGCCGATTTGTAGCTCACCACGGAGACCCGCAGGTCGGTGGGGTAACTGTCCCCGCTCGTGACCTGCGAGACGACCTCTTCGCTGTAGGTGCCATCGCCGGTGCGGGTCAGAACCTTGAGCAGGTTGTAGCTGTTGTCGACGTAGGTGCTGTCGATTTCCTCGGTCTCACGCGAGAACATATCGCCTATCACGTAGTTTGCCTTTTGGCTTACGCCCTGCTGGCGAAAGGCATCGAAGAACACCCAGCAGCCGGTAAAGATCAGCAGCAGCACGGGCAGCATGATCATCGCCTCGAGCGTCACATAACCTTCGTCGCGACGGGAAAACCGAGCAAGCGGCCGCGACAGCCGCGCGAATGTCAGGTGCTTGAGCATCATGGCGCGTCTCCTCACATCGGCTCGTGAACAAAGGCCGAGGTGGCCACCAGTGCGGTGTAGCCTTCGTCGTCTTTGCTCATATGCCCGGCCAGCATGCCGGCGGGGCTGATCGGGCGGTATTTATAGCAGGCGCGCAGCAGCATGGTCTCGTGCTGGATGCCGTTTACGAAGTTGCGCATGGGCGTCACCGACAGCGTGGTGTCGACACAGTCGGCCGTCATCGAGGGGGTTTCCCAGTCGCGCATGTCCAGTCCGATCATTTCCAGTTGCACGGTGTTCATGCAGTTGGGCAGGATCGGCGCGCGGGCGCAGAGCATCTGCTTGATCTCGTCCGAGGAATAGACCTCGCCGGTGCCGATCCTCACTTCCCGCACGGCCTGGTCCAGCGCCCGGTCGAGCGTGGTCTGGCGCATCGTCGCGGTGCCCAGTTCGATGCTGGCGATCGCAAGGCCGACGAAGAAAGGGGTCCAGAGCGCGAAGGGAACGACCATCGAGCCGGTCTCATCCCCACCAAAGCGCCGCAGCGCGTTTTTCATGAAGCCGATCATTGGGTCAGCCTCAACTGGTTGAGCGTGCTGGCGATGGTCGAGAAGGCCTCTGCGATCTCGACCCCTTCCACGCGGAAGAAATGCGACGGCGAGGAGGCGCAGCTTTCCATCACATCGGCACCGTGATCTTGCACTTCAAAGCCGATGGACCAGATGATCACACCCTGTTCCTTGGCGGCGTCACAGATGTTTTCAAGCAGCCGGTCGCCGGTGGATGCGTTGTATTTCTGATAGTAGTAGTTGCCGCGATAATAGGAGTTTACGTTCCGGTACAGGTAGTGCCAGAGGTTGTGTTCGTTCCAGTGTACATATTCGGATTCCGAGTTGTAGTAGCGGTCTCGGATGCGGAAGGACCGGTCGTGCTGGCCGTCGGTCATCAGCACGACGGTCTTCAGCACGTCTTCGTCGTCATAGGCGACGGGCCGGTCCGAGAAGATCGGGTCAACAGCGCGCTCGTCGATCAGGCCGGCGGTGAGATCCCGGCTTGACGGGTCGAGCAGCGCAGCGCCCCATTTCATCCCAAGGAAAATAGAGGTGCCAGCGCGCGGAGACAGCTGGTTGATCTGCCGCTTCAGCGCGGTTGCGTCTTGGCTGAACGGGGTGATCCGCTCGTAGTCGTAGCGCGGGCAGACGGTGTCGCTCAGCGCGTTGTAGCCCGGGTAGTTCCACTGGAAGTGCTGCATCTGGTCGTAGGAGATGCTGCGATCAATCCCGGTGCTGTTGAACGCCTCATTTGGAAACTCAAGGCAATGCGAATAGCCGTGCTTCCAGTTGACCGGCAACTGTCTCAGGATATCGGGGCCCGCGTTGACCTGTTCGGAGTAGGGGATCAGCGAGATCGACACGAGGTCCTCGCTGCCGTCGGAGAGCAGCGTGTCGACAAAATCGCCCGCCGCGTCCTTCAGGTTGTCCATCTTGTTGTTGTCTGCCATCGATCCCGAGATATCGACGACAAGCGACACTTCGACCTTGTTGTACCGCTCGGTGGCCTGTGCGTGGCCCGAGGCCTGAACCGTCGAGACGCCCAGAAGCCTGAGGAACTTCGAAGGCATTTCCATATGGCCGTCGGCGGTGACGGTCTTGTAGTTCAGCCCCTCGTCGACGTCCGAAGACACCAGCGCGTCGCCGAGGCCCATCTTGGTCATGTAATCGGACACCACGTCCTCAGCCTCGAGCGTCTGGTCGAGGTCAGCCGCGGCGAGCACGGCGCGGTCAAGGGTGTTCTGGACTTTGGTTCGGTTGAGCTCGGTGTAGACCATATCGACGCCAATGCCGCCGAAGACCATCATCACCATGGAAACGGCCAGCGCGAAATAGGCCATGCTTCCATGTTCATCGCGGAGGAATCCTGCGGCGCTGCGCGTCAGCGCGGCAACGGACGTCCCGCACCGCCCGGTACGCACCCGGCGGAAAGCAATCTGCTTTTCCATGCGTAATAACCTTCTTGTCGGCCCTGCTGGAACAGAGCCCCTTACTCGTACACACACACATTCGAAGCGTATTTCCTCCTGCATGATGGCTAAAATGGGGCAAGTCTTGAGGCAAAAATTAGACCTATTCCATAGGTTGATCGACAAAGCGAAAATGCATGCCAATCCAGTTCCCACTTGGGAACAATTGCTTTTCCGGGGAAAAACGTTTGGTTTCGCGGCGCCGCGAAATAGGTCAGAAATAGAAGTAGGCGTGTCGGTCCCGCGGGGCCGTTCTCACGCCAGATAGCAGGGCGCGCGCCGCGGCGCGGTCCGGCCGGGTGACCTTGGTCAGGAGGAGAACCGATGAGCGTCGTACCATCCAACGAGCCGACATTCCGCCAGAGCGTGGATTTGATGTTCAACCGCGCCGTGGCCCTGATGGACCTGCCGCCGGGGCTGGAAGAAAAAATCCGCGTTTGCAACGCCACCTATACGGTGCGCTTCGGGGTCCGCCTGCGTGGCAAGATCGAGACCTTCACCGGATACCGCTCGGTGCACTCCGAACATATGGAGCCGGTCAAGGGTGGCATCCGCTACGCCATCGCGGTCGATCAGGACGAGGTCGAGGCGCTGGCGGCGCTGATGACCTACAAATGCGCGCTGGTCGAGGCGCCCTTCGGCGGCTCCAAGGGCGGTCTGTGCATCGACCCGACGCAGTATGAAGAACATGAGTTGGAACTCATCACGCGCCGCTTCGCCTACGAGCTGTGCAAGCGCGATCTGATCCACCCCAGTCAGAATGTGCCCGCGCCCGATATGGGCACCGGCGAGCGCGAGATGGCGTGGATCGCCGACCAATACGCGCGGATGAACACGACCGATATCAACTCCCGCGCCTGCGTCACCGGCAAGCCGCTCAACGCAGGCGGCATCGCAGGGCGGGTCGAGGCCACCGGGCGCGGCGTTCAATATGCCCTGCGCGAGTTCTTCCGCCACCCCGAGGATGTGGCGGCGGCGGGCCTGTCGGGCGGGCTGTCGGGCAAGCGGGTGATCGTGCAGGGGCTGGGCAACGTCGGCTCGCACGCGGCGCGCTTCCTGTCGCAGGAAGACGGCGCCATCGTCACCGGCATCATCGAGCGCGACGGCGCGCTCTATAACGAGGCCGGCATCGATGTCGACGCGGTCAAGGACTGGATGCAACGCCACGGCGGGCTGACCGGTTTTCCCGACGCCACTCATACGCGCGACGGGGCCGCTGTGCTGACCGAGGATTGTGACATCCTCATCCCCGCAGCGCTGGAAGGGGTCATCAACCTTGGCAACGCCCATGACATCAAGGCACGGCTGATCATCGAGGCCGCCAACGGCCCGATCACCGCCGGCGCCGATGACATCCTGCGGGCGCGGGGCACGGTGATCATTCCCGATCTTTTCGCCAATGCCGGCGGTGTCACCGTCTCTTATTTCGAGTGGGTGAAGAACCTCAGCCACATCCGCTTTGGCCGGATGCAGCGCCGTCAGGAAGAGGCGCGGCACCAGCTTGTGGTTGACGAACTGGAAAGGCTCGACACAGCGCTTGGCGATACGTGGAACCTCGACCCCGCCTTCAAGGCGCGCTACCTGCGCGGCGCGGACGAGTTGGAACTGGTGCGCTCGGGCCTCGACGACACGATGCGCACGGCGTACCAGTCGATGCGCGAGATCTGGCACGGACGCGACGATGTCACGGACCTGCGCACCGCGGGGTTCATCGTCGCCATCGACCGCGTCGCGAAAAGCTACCGGGCAAAGGGACTCTGAACACCGCAGGCGGCCCCGCCGCGCCCTGCTTTCATTGTTCTCAAAATACGCCGGGGGTCCGGGGGGCAGCGCCCCCGGTTTGCTATCTCAGCCAGCGGTGCATCACATCCTGCCCCAGCGGCCGCGTTTCCACCAAGCGGAAGCGCGGCGCCTCGGCCAGCGTGTCGACGCCCATCGCGCCGATGCCCGGGCGACCCTCGGCCCCCAATGCGAGGCCCGCGGTGAAACCGACAAGCTCGTCCACCAAATCGGCGGCCAGAAGCGAGGCGGCGAGCTGTCCGCCGCCTTCGCAAAATACCCGGGTCAGCCCCTTGTTGCCAAGCGCAGACAGCAGCGCGCCGGGCTCCAGCCGCCCGGCGGCGACACGGCTTTGCAACATCGTCGCGCCGCAGCTTTCCCAAGCGCGGCGGGTCTCCGTCGCGGCCTCCGAGCCATGCACGATCCAAACAGGCACGTCGCGCGCGGTCGAAGCAAGGCGGCTCATCAGCGGCACGTCGATCAGCCGCGAGGCGATCACCCGCACCGGCTGCTGCACATCGCCCCAGCCGCGCACCGTCAGGTCCGGATCATCGGCCCGGGCGGTGCCTGCACCGACCATCACAGCATCATGGCTGGCGCGCAGCCCGTGCACCGCGCGGCGCGCCTCCGGGCCGGTGATCCAGCGGCTCTCGCCAGTGGCGGTGGCAATGCGCCCGTCAAAGCTGTTGGCCAGCTTCAACGTGACCCATGGCCGTCCCTGTTCGGTCTTCAGAAAGAACCCGGCGTGGTCATGCGCGGCCTCGGCGGCCATGGTGCCGGAGGTCACCTCGATCCCGGCACGGCGCAGCATCTCGAAGCCTTCGCCGGCAACGCGCGGGTCGCTATCGGCCAGCGGCGCGACGACACGCGCCACGCCTGCGGCGATCAACGCCGAGGCGCAAGGCGGGGTTTTGCCATGATGCGCGCAGGGCTCAAGCGTGACATAGGCCGTGGCACCGCGGGCGAGGGGGCCGGCATCGGCCAGCGCCACGACCTCGGCATGCGGGCGCCCGCCGGGCTGTGTCCAGCCGCGGCCAACGATGCGGCCATCCTTCACGAGAACGCAACCAACCGCGGGATTGGGCCAGCATTTGCCCATCCCCCGGCGCCCGAGGCGCAGGGCATGGGCCATGTGGCGCAGGTCGTCGCTCACGTCGGTTGCCTCACCTTGTCGATGATCACGTCCAGGGGCTCACTCGGTCGCTCATTTCTCCGGAATGGCCCCGGGGCGCAGTTCGCTGACGAACTTGTCGAAATCGTCGGCAGCTTGGAAATTCTTATAGACGCTCGCAAAGCGCACATAGGCCACCGTGTCGATCCGCGCGAGCGTCTCCATGACGATCTCGCCGATCTGTTTCGACTGGATGTCGGTCTCGCCAAGGCTCTCAAGCCTGCGCACCACGCCGGAAATCATCTGATCGACGCGCTCGGGCTCGATGGGGCGCTTCTGCAGCGCGATGCGGATCGAGCGTTCCAGCTTGTCACGGTCAAAATCCTCGCGACGGCCATTGGCCTTGATCACCACGAGGTCGCGCAACTGCACCCGCTCGTAGGTGGTGAACCGTCCGCCGCAGGCCGGGCAGAACCGCCGCCGCCGGATCGAGACGTGATCCTCCGCAGGGCGCGAGTCCTTCACCTGGGTGTCGATATTTCCACAAAACGGGCAGCGCATCGCTTTCCCCTATCACTTCGTTCCGCCGTTGGTATGAGGTTATCCCCCATTTATCCACAGCCACTATAGGGGAGCGCCCAGAAATTGGGTAGAGGTCAATTTGGCCCGCAAGATGAAGGGCGTAGAAAATACGGTTTCCGTGGGGAAAATGCCGCGAAAACGTACCAGAACGGTGTTTTCGGGCGGCTCAGGGGCTGAGATGTGCGATCACTTCGCGCCGGTGCGGGGCGTTTCGGTGCTCGAAGAGGTAGATGCCCTGCCACGTTCCAAGCCCAAGGCGCCCGTCGCTGACCGGGATCGACAGCGAGACCGGAAGCATCGCCGCCTTGATATGCGCGGGCATATCGTCCGGCCCTTCGTAGGTGTGGGTCAGATAGCTCATTGACGGATCGGTGCTGGGCGGCACGAGGCGATGGAAATAGGCGGTGAGATCGGTTTGCACCTCAGGGTCGGCGTTCTCTTGAATGAGCAGCGAGGCCGAGGTGTGGCGGATGAATAGGGTCAGAAGCCCAGTGCTATGCACCCATTGCGCGACGTCGCGGGTGAATTCGTAAAGACCGGGGCCGCGGGTCCCGACAACAAAAGTGGTCTGCATCTGATCCCCCCGTAGATATCTCTCCGCTCTGGTGCGGTGGGGCCTGATTAGCAACCGCGCCGGTCTGTGACCAGTCGGCGGGTCAGCACCGGGGCTCGGGGCGACGAGAAGCCCCCAGCGTGGTCAGATGGTGTCGGCCACGCAGCGCACCTGCGGCAGGTCGTCGTTGGATTGGAACAGCAGTGGCGTGCCGTCATCCGCGACCGCGGGCATTGTTCCGACCTGTTTGAGCGTGGCTTTGCACTCTGCCAGTTCGTGTGGCGCAACCTTAATGTCGATGACCGTCGGGCCTTCGGAGGTGAACGCCTCATTCGCCGCATAGGCGGCGACGGCGCTGCAGATGGCGGCGGCGGACAGCAGAGCGAGGCGGGTCATCGTAAGTCTCCTTGACTGGTCAACAAGTGAAGGCTGCTCGGCAAGAAAACGCCGCTGCCCCCGAAACGTTCCTGTGCCGCTACGTCATCAGATCGTGAGGAGCGCGGATCACCCTCGGGCCGCGGGGATCGCGAGCGGCGATGAGGTCGGCGGCGATCATGGGCGCGACGGCGGGCTGCGCTAGCTTGCCGGTGAACGGCGCGCTGCACGGCGGTGCCCGTAATTTGACGCGCATTCCTTAGGAGGAGATTAAACATGACCCGCAAGACCCTGTTCATTACCGGCGCCTCTTCGGGCATCGGCGCCGAGACGGCTCGCGCGGCGGTCGAAAACGGATGGAACGTCGGGCTCTTTGCCCGCTCCGCCGAGAAGCTCGCGGAACTGGAGCGCGAGCTGGGGCCCCATGCGCTGGCGCTGCCGGGAGACGCGACGTCGCTTGAAGATCAGACAGCGGCGATGGAGAAGCTCGCCAAGCATTTCGGCGATGTGAACGCCGCCTTTGCCAACGCGGGCATGGGCTTGTCGCAGGCGGGCACGCGCAAGGGGGAGCCGGACGAGTGGGAAATGCTTGTAAAGCTCAACGTCTTGGGTGTGCTATGGACCGCCAAGGCGGCTTCGGCGTATTTCGTGAAGAACCGCGGGCATCTGCTGCTGACCGGCTCGGCGGCGGGGCGGACGCATATCAAGGGGTCGGTTTATGGCGCGACGAAATGGTTCGTGCACGGATACGGCGGCAACCTCGCGGAAGAGTTCCGCGAATGGGGCGCCAAGGTCACGGTGATCGCGCCGGGCATGGTCGACACGCCGTTCTTTGACGAAGGTAAGCCGGACAAGCTCAAGCCCGAGGATATCGCGCGCTCGGTGATCTTTGCGCTGAACGCCGATCCGCGCGCCGACGTGCGCGAAGTCTTCGTCATGCCGGTGAACTGACCGGTGAACTGATAGCGGACCTTTTGCCCCGGAGAACGGGCATCAAACCCGCGCCATCGCATCGCCCGCGGAACGGGCGGTGCGGTCAAAGCTTCCGGCGCAGCCTCACGCAAGGCTTTACAAGATCGGGACAAGCCGCTCAGGTGTGAGGAGTTTTCCTTACGTGCGGACTTTCCGAATGGCGATTACGGCAAGCATCTACCACCTGACCCATTACAAGTACGACCGCCCGGTCAGCCTTGGGCCACAGATCATTCGCCTTCGCCCGGCGCCGCATTCGCGCACACGGGTCATCTCGCATTCGCTGCGGGTCTCGCCCTCGGCGCATTTCGTCAATCACCAGCAAGACCCTTACGGCAACTGGCTGGCGCGCTTCGTCTTCCCCGAACCGGTGACGGAGTTCAAGATCGAGGTCGATCTTGTTGCCGACATGACCGTCTACAACCCGTTCGACTTCTTCGTGGAGGAGGCGGCAGAGGCCTTTCCCTTCGAATACCCGCAGGACTTCTCCGAGGATCTGTCGATCTACCGCACGCCCGAACAGGCGGGCCCGCGGCTGCAGGCCTATCTTGATACCATCGAGAAGAGCGCGCCGCGCACGGTGGATTTCCTTGTCGGGCTGAACGCGCGGCTACAAGGCGATATCGGCTACATCGTGCGTATGGAGCCGGGCGTGCAGACGCCGGAAGAGACGCTGCAACTGGCCAAGGGGTCGTGCCGCGACACCTCATGGCTGCTGGTGCAGATCCTGCGCCATCTGGGTTTTGCCGCCCGCTTCGTGTCGGGCTACCTGATCCAGCTGAAGCCCGATCTCGTCGCGCTCGATGGCCCTGCGGGCACCGATCACGATTTCACCGATCTGCACGCATGGTGCGAGGTGTTCATCCCCGGCGCGGGCTGGATCGGGCTCGATCCGACCTCGGGGCTGCTCACCGGCGAGAGCCATATTCCGCTGGCGGCCACGCCGCATTACCGCAACGCCGCGCCCATCGTGGGCGGTTACTCGGCGCCTCCGGACACGCAAACCGATTTCGCTTTCGATATGCAGGTGCGCCGCATGGCCGAGCACCCGCGCATCACCAAGCCGTTCTCGGATGAGGCGTGGGGCGCGCTCGACAAGCTGGGCCACGATGTAGACGCCGAGATAGCCAAGCAAGACATGCGGCTCACCATGGGCGGCGAGCCGACCTTCGTGTCGATCGATGACTTCGAAAGCGAAGAGTGGAACACCGCCGCCGTCGGGCCTCAGAAGCGCGGTCTTGCCGACACGCTGATCCGCCGCCTGCGCGAGCGTTTCGCACCGGGCGGCTTCCTGCACTACGGGCAGGGCAAGTGGTATCCCGGCGAGACGCTTCCGCGCTGGACCTTCTCGCTCTACTGGCGGCGCGACGGCAAGCCGGTGTGGAAGAACCCCGATCTGGTCGCACAGGAGACCGCCACCGGCGCGGATGCTCGCCAAGCCGACGCCTATATGACCAAGTTCGCCGAGAACCTCGGGCTTGGCGGCGATTACGTGCATCCGGCCTATGAGGACCCGGTGGAGTGGATCCTCAAGGAAGCCGATCTACCGATGAACGTGACCCCGGAGGACTCCAAGCTCAAAGACCCCGAGACCCGCGCCCGCATCGCCCGTGTGTTCAACCGGGGGCTCGACGAGGCGGCGGGTTTTATCCTGCCGCTGCAGCGCTGGCAGTCCAAGGCAACGGGGCCGAAATGGCGCTCTGAGCACTGGAAGACCCGGCGCGGGCATCTCTTCCTGATCCCCGGCGACAGCCCGGTCGGCTTCCGCCTGCCGCTGGGCGCGCTGCCCTTCGTGCCACCGTCGGCGTATCCATACGTTTATCCCACCGATCCCAGCATACCGCAGACCGATCTGCCGGACTTCCACGCAGCGCAGGCCGATCGGCGCGCGCGGCTGATGGAGGAACTGGAGCGCATCGCCACCGAGGAACGCGAGGCCGCCGAGATGCTGCCCGAGGTGACGCCCGAACACACCCAGCCGGTGTCCGAGGCGCGCGACGCAGGGCGGCGCCAGAAGATCATGGAACAGGGGGTTGATCCGGCGGGCGGTGCCGTGCGCACCGCGATCGCCATCGAGCCGCGCGACGGGCGCCTGTGCCTGTTCATGCCGCCAGTGGAGGATCTGGAGGACTATCTCGATCTGCTGGCCACCGCCGAGGCCACGGCCGAGGACCTTGGCCTGCCGATCCATATCGAGGGGTACACCCCGCCGCATGACGCGCGGATGAACGTGATCCGTGTCGCGCCCGATCCGGGCGTCATCGAGGTGAACATCCACCCAGCGCACAGTTGGGAGGATTGCAAAGAGATCACCAGCGCGGTTTACGAGGAGGCGCGGCAGTGCCGCCTTGGCGCGGACAAGTTCATGATCGACGGCAAGCACACCGGCACCGGCGGCGGCAACCACGTGGTGGTCGGCGGCGAGACACCGAACGACTCGCCGTTCCTGCGCCGGCCCGACCTGATGCGCTCGATGATCCTGCACTGGCTGCGGCATCCCTCGCTCAGTTATCTTTTCTCCGGCCTCTTCATCGGCCCGACCTCGCAGGCCCCGCGTATCGACGAGGCGCGGCACGACAGCCTTTACGAGTTGGAGATCGCGCTGGCGCACTTCCCGGCGCCGGGTCAGGGCGAGCCACCGCTGCCGTGGCTTACCGACCGGCTGCTGCGCAACATGCTCATCGACGTGACCGGCAACACCCACCGGGCCGAGATTTGCATCGACAAGCTCTACTCGCCCGACGGCCCCACCGGCCGCCTTGGCCTTGTGGAATTCCGCGGCTTCGAGATGCCCCCCGATGCGAAGATGAGCCTTGCCCAGCAGGTGCTGATCCGGGCGCTGCTGGCGCGCTTCTGGAAATCGCCCATTCAGGGCAAGCCCGTGCGCTGGGGCACCACGCTCCATGACCGTTTCATGCTGCCGCATTTCGTCTGGGAAGACTTCCTGGATGTGCTGCGCGACCTCGGCGATCACGGCTTCACCTTCCGCCCAGAATGGTACGAGGCGCAGCGCGAGTTCCGCTTCCCCTTCGCTGGCGAGGTCGAGTACGAGGGCGTACACCTCGAACTGCGGCAGGCGCTGGAGCCGTGGCACGTGCTGGGCGAGCGCGGCGCGATCGGCGGCACCGTGCGTTACACCGACAGTTCGGTCGAGCGCATGCAGGTGCAGCTCACGGCGACCGAGCCAGGGCGCTACATCGTCGCCTGCAACGGGCGGCAGGTGCCAATGGCTGGCACGGGCGCCTCGGGGGTCAACGTGGGCGGCGTGCGGTTCAAGGCGTGGCAGCCTGCCGAGGCACTGCACCCGACGCTGCCTGTCAATGCACCGCTGACCTTCGACATCTTTGACACGTGGACGGGGCGGGCGCTGGGCGGGTGCCGCTATCACGTGGCGCACCCGGGCGGGCGCAACTACGACACCTTCCCGGTCAATACCAACGAGGCCGACGCGCGCAGGCTTGCCCGGTTCGAGAAACTGGGGCACACGCCGGGCAGCTATTGGCCCGCGCCCGAGACGCCGCATCCGGAATTTCCGATGACCCTCGATCTGCGCCGCTTGCCGGGGATCTGATGCCGTGGAGGCAAAGACGACACATGCGCTGCCGGAAACGGTGGCGAAGTTCCTAAAAGGCTACAGCCCGCCGAAGGGCGTGGCCGACGAACTGCTGCGCCGCGACGGCAGTCTGCGGCCCGCGTGGCAGCCGCTGATCCGTCACCTCGCCGGGCAAAGCGCCGAGACCCGCGCCCGCGCCTTCGCGCGGGGGGATCAATATCTCGACGACACCGGCGTCTATTTTCGTCAGCACACCGGCGAGGGATCGACCGAGCGCCGCTGGCCGTTGAGCCATGTGCCCGTGGTCATTTCAGCCAGCGAATGGGCCACGCTCTCCGAAGGCATCGTGCAGCGCGCCGAGTTGCTCGAGAAGGTGATGGCCGATCTCTATGGGCCGGGGCAGCTTGTGCAGGATGGTCACCTGCCGGCGGACCTCGTGGCGCGCAACCCCGAGTGGCTGCGGCCCGTGGTGGGGATCGAGCCGCGCTCCGGTCATTTCCTGCATTTCCTTGCCTTCGAGATCGGGCGCTCGCCCGACGGCTCGTGGCTAGTCTTGGGGGATCGGACGCAGGCGCCCTCGGGCGCGGGCTTTGCGCTGGAAAACCGGATGGCGACCGGGCGGGTGTTCCACGACCTCTTCCCCAAAGCCAACGTCGAGCGTCTTGCGGGCTTCTTCCGCAGCTTCCGCGACGCGATGATCGATCTGCGCGCGGACGAGGGGGGCAGGGTGGCGATCCTCACCCCCGGCCAGCACACCGACACCTATTACGAGCACGCCTATATCGCCCGATACCTCGGTTTCATGCTGCTCGAATGCGAGGACATGGCGGTCAAGAAAGGCCAGTTGAAAGTGCGCACGGTGGCAGGCGACGAGCCGGTCTCGGTGCTCTGGCGGCGTCTTGATGCACGCTTCGCCGACCCGCTGGAACTGGACGAAAGCTCGGCGCTTGGCACGCCCGGCATGGTCTCGGCGCTTCGCGCCGGGGCGATCACCATGGTCAACTGCCTTGGCTCGGGCGCGCTGGAATCGCGCGCGCTCATGGCCTTTCTGCCGCGCATCTGCGAGGCGCTCACCGGCGAGGCGCTGAAGCTGCCCAACATTGCCACATGGTGGTGCGGTCAGTCTTCGGAGCGAGACTATGTGCAAAAAAACCTGCAGCGCATGATGATCGGCCCGGCGCAGTCCACCAAGCTGCCCTTCGACATCGATGCGGGCACGGCGCTTGGCGGCGAGTTCCGCGGCGGCGTGCATGGCTCGGTCTCCGACTGGCTCGACCGTGAGGGCGAGGCGCTCGTGGGGCAGGAGGCGGTGACGCTCTCGACCACCCCGGCGATGGTCGACGGACAACTGGTGCCGCGCCCGATGGTGGTGCGGGTCTTTGCCGCGCGCACGCCCGAGGGCTGGACGGTGATGCCGGGCGGCTATGCTCGGATCGGGCGCAGCGGTGACGCCACGGCGCTTGCGATGCAGGCGGGCGGCTCGGTGGCCGATGTCTGGATCACCGCCGACGCCCCGGTCCCGCGCGAGACGCTGGCGCCGCGTGACAAGGGGCCGTTCCTGCGCCGCCAGCCGGCGCAGCTTCCGGCGCGCGCCGCCGACAATCTCTACTGGCTGGGCCGCTACGTCGAGCGCGCCGAGATCGGCGTGCGGCAGATCCGTGCCTATCACCTGCGGCTCGAAGACTACGGACCGGATGCGCTGCCGCTGGTGGAAAGCCTTGCCAAGTTCCTTGCCGGTTTTGGGCTCGATCCCTCCGAAGAGCCGGTGCCACCGGGGCTGCTGCAGCTTTTCGAAGTGTCGCGCGGCTGCGCTTCGAAAGTGCGCGACCGGTTCTCGACCGACGGCTGGAACGCGCTGTCGGATCTGGCCAGCACCGCCCGCGAAGTGGCGACAGGCTGCCAGCCGGGCGATGACGCCGCGCGCGCGATGAGCCTGCTGCTGCGCCGCATCGCCGGTTTCTCGGGGCTGGTGCACGAGAATATGTTTCGCTTTCTCGGCTGGCGCTTCCTCACCGCCGGGCGGGCGCTGGAGCGCACAGACCAGATGGCCGCCTTCCTGGCCACCTTCACCGATGCGCGGGCGCCGGGGGGCGGGCTCGATCTGACCGTGGAGGTGGGCGACAGCGTGATGACCCACCGCCGCCGCTACTCGGTCGAGACCTCGCGAGAGACGGTGATCGACCTTCTGGCGCAGGACGCAGGCAACCCGCGCTCGATGCTGTTCCAGCTCGATGTGCTGCTGGCCGAGGAAGAGAGCATTCGCGCCGCCAGCGGGCATTCCATGGGCGAGGCCGGCAAGCGCATCCTGATGCTGCGCACCGCGCTTGCCGTCGCTGAACCCGCTGAAATCACCCCCGACCGGCTGCGCGGCTTCCGCGCCGATCTGGCGGCGATCTCGCATGCGTTGACCGCGCAATACCTGAGCTGACCGCAGCCGAAGGAGCCGTCGCATGTCGCAGATCTACGATATCTCGCTGAAGATCACCTACGAGTACGCCAGCCCGGCGGGGGCCAGCCGCACGCTGCTGCGCATGCTGCCGCGCGCGCTGCAGGGCCAGCAGCTGATCTCTGGCCGGGTCAGCGCGACACCGGCGCCGGACTGGCGGCGCGACGGCGCGGATTTCTTCGGCAATCCCACCTGCGAGATGGCCCATGACATGCGGCTGAGCAAGATCACCTTTGCCTTCGCGGGCCGGGTGCGCAAGGCGAGGCCCACCGCCGGGCTCGATCTGTCGGGGGGCTGGCGGACGCTGGCGCAGGATCTGGCGGCGACGCGCAGCATCGCGCCGGACAGCCCGCATCATTTCCTTGGCCCCTCGCCGCGGCTGCCGGCCGCGCCCGAGATCGCCGCCTTCGCGCGCGACACGGTGCGCGAGGCCATGTCGGCGCAGGCGGCGATCGAGGCGGTCAGCGCCCGGCTGCACACGGAGTTCGATTTCGATCCCGAAGCCACCGAGGTGACCACCACCGCGATCGAGGCGTTCCGCGCCCGCCGCGGCGTGTGTCAGGACATCAGTCATGTGATGATCACCGCGCTGCGCGCGCTGGGGATTCCGGCGGGCTACGTCTCGGGCTTTCTGCGCACCTTGCCGCCCGAAGGCCAGCCGCGGCTGGAAGGCGCCGATGCGATGCATGCGTGGGTGCGGGCGTGGGGCGGCACCGAGACCGGCTGGATCGAGATCGACCCGACCAACAACATGCTCGCCGGGGCGGACCATGTCACCGTTGCCTACGGGCGCGACTATTCCGACGTGGCGCCGACGCGCGGCTCGCTGCGGTCCGAAGGCAGCCATGTGACAACGCATCAGGTCGATGTGGTGCCGGTCTGAGCCGGGCGGCCTGGCGGCGTTGACGAATGCTCAACCTCTTTGGCTCAGTCTGTGCCTCGCAAAGGGCTGCAGGCAGGGGTGCCATGCGACGGATCGACGAGAAACTGGCCAAGATCGCACGGGGCCGTTACGGGCCGCGCGATTTCATCCTCACGTTCTGCAAGGACGCCGATCTGATCCGCGGCTGTTCCGCCGCTGGGCGCCATCCCGATGGGCGGCTGCGCAGTGCGCCCGATTACCGCGCCGACATGCGGCGGGTGATCGAAAGCGATCTTGCCGACATCGTGCTGACGTCGCTCGCCTCTGCCGAGGTGTTCAGCGAAGAGGGCATCTATGCGCGTTCCAACGTCACCCCGGCGGTGCGGATCAGCGACAATACCGACATCTGGCAGGTGCGCGGCGGGTGCTACGCGCAAGCGCCGGCGCGGCCGTTCCGCTCCTCGCGGCTCGAAAATGTGCGTCCGGTGGCCAATCTCGGTCTCTACGCGCTGAACTTCTACAATGACATCGACCTCGATCATGCCACGCTGCGCGCCTATGCCGAATTTCGCGAGCAGGCCACCGCCATAGGGCTGCGCCACATCCTGCGCGCCGCTGATCCGCCGATCCGGGTTGACACCGGCGAGGCCGATTTCGCCGCTTATCGCAATGACGTGCTGACCCGCAGCCTCTCCGGCGTCGCCCGCAAAGAGCGTCCGCTGTTTATCGAGGTCGGCTACCACGGGCCCCGCGCGATGGAGGAACTGGCCGATTGGGACCCGACCCGCGTCATCTTCGGGCTCACCGGCTGCGGTGACGGCACCACGCGCGATTGCCTCGAACGGCTCGCGCAGGGGGAGCGTCACGGTGCGCGCGTCGCCAGTTTCAGCCGCGCCGATTTCCACTGCGAAGACCCGGTGCTGATGATGCGGGCCATGCGCCGCGTGGTGCGTGAAGGGGTCAGTTCGCTCGAGGCCGCGCAGGCCTATCACGCCGATCTGGAAAAGGCCGGGTTGACCCCGCTGCGGCCCCCCGCCGAAGACCTCGAACTGACCGTGCCGCTGCTGAGCCGCAACCAGACCCGCGCCGCCTGACGCCGATCGCCAGCGATGCGCAAAGGCGCGGGCGAGTTCCGGCGGGCGCGACCCGCGTTCGCCCGGTCAGGCGCTTTCTGCTTTCCCCCGCCGTCCGATCTGTCCAGAAAGGGCCCGCGTAAACGAGGAAGGCGGTATACCGGGTGATGGACGAGGGCAGCGGGTTCTGGATCGCAGCGACGCTGGCGACATATTGCGTCGGCGCGTCGAAAGGCGGGCTGCCGATGATCGCGATGCTGGGGGTGCCGATCCTGTCGCTCTTTACCTCACCCGCGGCGGCAGCGGGGCTTTTGCTGCCGATGTATATCCTTGCCGATCTCTACGCGCTGTGGCTGTTTCGGGGCGCCTTCTCGCGCCGCAATCTGACCATTCTGATCCCCGCGTCCGCCTTGGGCATCGTGCTGGCGTTCCTGTTCATCTCGCGCGTGCCGCCCGAGGCGGGCAAGCTTCTCGTGGCGCTCGTGGGGGTCTACTACCTCGGCGACGCGCTGCGCCGGCGGATCGTGCGCGACAACCGGGCGCGGCCCGCCGATGTGCCGCGCGGGCTGTTCTGGGGCGCGCTGGCGGGCTTCACCAGCTACGTCTCGCACGCCGGCGGCCCGCCTTTTCAGGCCTATGTCCTGCCGCAGAAGCTCTCGAAGATGCGCTTTGCCGGCACCGCCGCGATCCTGTTCGCCTGCGTCAACTGGATGAAATTACCACCCTACGTGCTGGCCGGGCAGGTGACGTGGGGCAGCCTTGGTCATGTGGCGCTGCTCGCCCCCGTGGCGCTCTTTGGGGCGTGGTCGGGGCATAGGCTGCTGCGCTGGCTGCCCGAGCGCGCCTTCTTTGCCGCCGTCAACGCGGCGCTCGCCTTGCTCACCCTGCGGCTGCTATGGGAAGTGGCAACGGCTTGGGGCTGGCTCTAGGCTCTTCTTCTCTTGTCCAAATACGCCGGGGGAGGCGCGCGCAGCGCGGCGGGGGCAGCGCCCCCAGATCTCTGCGGGTCTCCGCGCTTGCGCCCTGCCGAAGCGGGCGCTAACACCAACCGGCATTGCAAAATGGGCCGAGCAAAATGACCCGAGGAGGGCAGATGACCGAGGCGACCGACTGGATCGCGGTGGACTGGGGCACATCGAACCTGCGTCTGTGGCGCATGGCGGCGGATGGCGCGGTGTTGGAGCGGCTCGAAAGTGACGCCGGCATGGGGCGGCTGTCGCCCGAAGAGTTCGAGCCGACTTTGCTGGATTTGCTGCCCGATCTTTCCGACGCCACGCCGGTGCTGATCTGCGGTATGGCCGGGGCGCGGCAGGGCTGGGTCGAAGCGCCCTACCTGTCTGTTCCCTGCGCGCCGCCGAAGGCCGCCGAGGGCATCGCGGTGCCGACCAAGGACCGCCGGCTTGACGTGCGTATCCTGCCCGGCGTGTCGCAAGTCAGCCCCGCTGACGTGATGCGGGGCGAGGAAACGCAGGTCGCCGGCTTTCTGGCGCTGAATCCGAACTTCGATGGGGTGATCTGCCTGCCCGGCACCCACAGCAAATGGGTGCATGTGAGCGCCGGAGAGATCATCTCTTTCCGCAGCTTCATGACCGGCGAGATCTTCGAACTGCTCAGCCAGCGCTCGGTGCTGCGGCACGGTCTGGGACAGGGCTGGGACGATGCGGCCTTTACCGAGGCGGTGGATCAGGCGATGGGCCGCCCGGCTGCCTTTGCCGCCGAACTGTTCACCCTGCGCGCTGAGGGGCTGCTGCACGGGCTGTCGCCCGACACGGCGGCGGCGCGGCTGTCGGGCCTGCTGATCGGCATGGAACTGTCGGCGGCAAAACCCTACTGGCTGGGCACGAGCGTCGCTCTGCTGGGCGCAAGCAAGCTCGTGTCACACTACCGCCGCGCGCTCGAGGCGCAGGCGGTGCCGGTGGTCATCGCCGATGCAGACCGTATGACGCTGGAAGGGCTGAAAGCGGCCCGCAAAGAGGAGACATCCCCATGACCCGCGAGATTATCGCCATCCTGCGCGGCCTCACGCCCGAAGAAGCGCCCGCTGTGACCGAGGCGCTGATCGGCGCAGGCATCACCAAGATCGAGGTGCCGCTGAACTCGCCGCGCCCCTTCGATTCCATTGCCGCAATGGTGAAAGGCTTCGGCGAGGAGGCGATCATCGGTGCAGGCACGGTATTGGCGCCCGAAGACGTGCTGCGCCTGAACCAGATTGGCGCGCGGATGGTGGTGTCTCCGGACATGAACCAGCGGGTGATCATGGCCACCAAGAAGGCCGGAATGCTGAGTTATCCCGGCGTGCTGACCCCGACCGAGGCGTTCACCGCGCTGCGCACCGGCGCCGACGGGTTGAAGTTCTTCCCCGCGCCGCTGGTCGGTCCCGAGGGGTTGAAGGCAATGAAGGCGGTTCTGCCCGAGGAGACGGCGACCTATGCTGTGGGCGGCGTCGGCGCTGCCAATATGGGGCAGTGGCTGGCCGCCGGTGTCACCGGGTTCGGCATTGGCACGTGGCTCTACAAGCCGGGCCGTGGCCTCGATGATCTTGCGGCGCGCGCCCGCGAGGTTGTCGCGGCCTATGACGCGGCGCACGACGGCGAACTGGCGGGCTGAGCCGCCGCGCGCTACCTTCTTCGCGACACCGCGACGAGGGGAGCGCAGCATGACCCAAACCACCGAGGATGACATCCGCCCGGGCGAAACCTCGCTAGACGTGCCGCCCGCGCAGGACGCGCAATTGCGGTTCATCGGGCGCATCCGCACGCCGTTTGCCAGCCGCGCGGAGTGTCCGCGGCAGGGCGATCCCGCCGGGCCCGAATGCCGCATCGAGGTTGATCCTGACTGGGAACCTGCGCTCGACGGTGTCGAGCGGGCCGAGCGGTTGCAGGTGCTCTACTGGCTCGACCGTGCCCGCCGCGACCTGCTGACCCAAAGCCCGCGTGGCAGCGGCGAGACCCGCGGCACGTTTTCGCTGCGCTCTCCGGTGCGACCTAACCCTATTGGTATTTCCTCTGTGCAGTTGCTGCGCCGTGAGGGCAGGGTACTGGTGGTGCGGGGGCTGGACTGCGTCGACGGCACGCCGCTTCTCGACATCAAGCCGGACCGCTGCGCGCATGGAACGCGGCCCGTAGAAGGGTGATTCAGTTTCGGTGCAATACTGTGCATTTGTGCGTTTTTCGCATTCACGTTGGGCAGTTGCCCCTTGCGCATTGCGCCACCGTGCGCCTGCAGGTGCCGATTGCTTGAGGTTCCCGACCCGCTGAAAGAGGGTCCGCGAGGCAACCGGAGGACAGGTCCATTCCCTATGATCAGCCGCAGATGAGTGCCGCCGGAAATGCCCCGGTTTCGGGCTCGGCGAACCGCGCCCGCGGCAAGGCCCGGATCGCCGCGCGGCGGCGCAACGCGGCCAGCGTCATCGGCGATTTGCACATGTCCGGTAGCTCGAAACTCCTGTTCCCCCGCGCGCAGGACGCGCTGCAGGCGGTCTATCTGAACAGCTCGGGTGGCGTGACCGGCGGCGATGCCTTCGAGATCGAGGCGACGGCCCGCGAGGGCGCGCATCTGGCGCTGACCACACAGGCGGCAGAGCGGGTCTATCGCGCGCTTCCCGGCGAAATCGGTCGCGTCGAGACGCGGTTGCACATCGAGGCCGGGGCCCGGCTCGACTGGCTGCCGCAGGAAACCATCGTGTTCGACGGCGCGGCGCTTGATCGCCGCCTCTCGGTCGAGATGGCCGAGGATGCGCGCCTGCTGCTGTGCGAGCCGCTGATCTTCGGGCGCACCGCCATGGGCGAGCGCGTCACCGACCTGCGCCACGCCGACCGCATCGACATTCGCCGCGGCGGCAGGCTCGTCTGGGCCGACCGGCTGCGCCTGTGCGGTGATGCCTCTGCATGGCTGGGCGATCCGGCGATTGCCGCTGGCGCGCAGGCCATGGCCAGCGTTGTGCTGGCCGCGCCGGGGGCCGCGGCGCGGGTTGATACGCTGCGCGAGATGCTGCCTCAGACCGAGGATGTGTTCTCGGCCGGTGTCTCGGCGCTCGACCCCGACCTTATCGTGCTACGCATGCTCGCCATTGACGGTTTCGAACTGCGCCGTCACCTTTGCCCTGTACTGCGGCGCCTGTCGGGCGCCGAACTCCCAAGACCCTGGATGATCTGACCCATGCAACTGACCCCCCGCGAAAAGGACAAGCTTCTGGTGGCCATGGCCGCCGAGGTGGCCCGCAAACGCCTCGAGCGCGGCGTGAAGCTCAACTACCCCGAAGCGATCGCGCTGATCACCGACGCGGTGGTCGAAGGCGCGCGCGACGGCCGCTCGGTGGCCGAGATGATGGACGCGGGCGCGCAGGTCATCACGGCAGAGCAATGCATGGAAGGGGTGCCCGAAATGGTGCACGAGGTGCAGGTCGAGGCCACCTTTCCGGACGGCACCAAGCTGGTGACCGTGCACAACCCGATCCGCTGACACGCGGCCTTACGAGACAAAGACCACAGGTGAGACGATGAAATACCTCCTTCCGCTCATGGCCCTGCCGCTTGCGACCCCAGCGCTCGCGCATGAGGGCGCGCATATCCACCCGCATGGCGCCGAAAGCTGGCTGACCGTGATCGCCGTGCTGGCGGTGGGCGCTTATGGCGCGTACCGGATGTATGGCGGTGGCCGCAAATGATCCCCGGCGAGCTTTTTCCGGCAAAGGGTGAGTTGACGCTCAACGCGGGGCGCGAGGCGATCACGCTGATGGTCGCCAACACCGGCGACCGCCCGGTGCAGGTCGGCTCGCACTACCATTTCGCCGAGACCAACCCGGCGCTGGATTTCGACCGCGCCGCGGCACGCGGCATGCGGCTCGACATCGCCGCGGGCACCGCCGTGCGGTTCGAACCGGGCCAGCGCCGCGAGGTGCAACTGATCCCGATTTCGGGCGCGCGCAAGATCTACGGTTTCAACCAGCAAGTCATGGGAGCGCTCTGACGGGCGCGCATCTTTCAACATAAGGACGGCAACCATGTTCGAGGCATTCGGGGCACTGACGGGAAGCATGATGCGACTGGGAATGCTCAGCGCCGAGGCGCAGAGCGTGGTCGCCTACCGAATGCTGGGGTTTGCCGGCATGTGGTCGGTGCCACCGACCGAAGCCTACCGCATGACCGCCGAGAAGGGACCGGCCTTCATCCAAGGATGGTGGCGGGCCAGTCAGGCGGTGATGATGGGCGCGCCTGCGGGCACGGTGATCACCGCCTTTTCGGCACCGCTGGAACGTAAGGCGCGCAGCAACCGCAAGCGGCTGAGCCGGCGCGGGCCGCAGTTTCGTCCGGGCCAGCGCTCGGGCTGGTGACGCGGGCGGCGGCGCTGGCGCGTCTCGGCGAACCGGCAAAGACCTAGGGCAAGGAGAGCAAGACGTTGTTTTTCATCACACCGATGGACTGGGCCGCGATCTCCATACGCACCGCCGCGCAGGTATATGCGCTGCAGGTGCAGATGGCGCAGAGCTTTCTCGCCTATGCGCAGCAGCAGGGCGCGGCGCTGACGCCTGTGGCGGCACCATCGGCGCCTGCCGCGATGGGCATTTGCGGCCCGGCGCGGCTGTCGCTGGTCAAGCCCTCGCAGGCGCAGCGCTGATGCCGGAGGTCGCTTGAGCGCGCGCGATCACATCCATGGCGCCAGGACCGGCGTCGCGCGCCGGACCCGTGCGCGCCTTGCGCTGCGATCAGGCGTCGGGCAGCGGCGGCAGGTTGCGCAGGTAGAGGATCACCGCGTCGAGGTCCTCGGGCGTCATCTGCGCCAGATAGCCGTAGGGCATGGGGGGCATCATCGGCATGCCGTCGGGCCGCTTGCCTTCGGTGATCATCGTCTTCAGCTCGGCATCGCTGTACCCGGCCAGCCCGTCTTCGGAACTGGTGAGGTTGGGCGCCGTGACACTGCCCCACGGGCCGTGGAACTCAAAGCCGCCTCGGCCGAGGTGATCGCCGTCGAGCATCGGGCCTGTCTCGCCCATGGGCGAGTGGCACTCCATGCAGTGGGTGACCGCACGAGCGAGGTATTCGCCATATTCCACGGTGACCCCGCGCTCCGGCGCGGTGACGCTTTCGACCGGCGGACCGTAGGCCGGGGGCAGGGGGATATTGTAGACCGAGGCAGGCACCTCGTTGTCGATCGGGTCGAGCGAGCGCAGGAAGGCGACGATGGCCGACAGGTCCGCATCGCCCAGATCGCGGTACATGGCAAAGGGCATCGGCGGACCGATCACCGTGCCATCGGGGCGGATGCCCTCGCGGATCGAGCGGGCCAGTTCGGCGTCGCTCCAGTCGGCGATGCGCCCGGCGGGCGTGATGTTGGGCGCGTAAGCGGTGAACATCGGAGTGTCCTCGACCAGCCGTCCGGCCAGTTCCATGCTCAGGTCGGGGCCCGCCTCGCCAAACGGCGTGTGGCAATTGCCGCAGCCCGCCGGCCCGCGCACGAGGTATTCGCCACGGGCGATCTCGCTCTCGTCGGCAGGGGCGCTGCCGCAGGCAAGCGCGAGGGCGGTGAAGGAAAGAAAGAACGTGTTACGCATCTGCGGCTCCTTGCCTGTGCAGCCTTGGGAGTGGGAAATGGCAATGTCTGACTTCACGGCCACGTTACCTGCGGCAGCCTGCCGCACCAAGAGAAATCGCGAATGCGGAATGTTTCCCCATTTTCGCCGCATGGCCCTCGTGACGGGGGCCGCGCTCGCGGGCCTTATCATCTTGTCGGAGCCTGCCGTTGCCGCCGATTGCGCTGCGGCGCAGACCACCATCGAGATAAGAGATTGCGCCGGCAGAGAATACGAGGCCGCCGACGCCGAGCTGAACGCGGTCTATGCGCAGATCAAGGCCGGTGTCTCTGCAGATATCATGGCGCAGGTCCGCGACGCGCAGCGCGCGTGGATCCCCTATCGGGATGCCGCCTGCGCCGCCGAAGCCGCGCCCTACGAGGGCGGAACCATCCAGCCGCTGATCCATCTCAGCTGCCTGACCAGACTAACCCAGCGCCGCAGCGAAGACCTGCGTGCGATCCTGCCGAAGTGACCATCCGAGGAAGACCCACATGCCCGCAACGATTTCCCGCCGCGACTATGCCGCCATGTTCGGCCCGACCACGGGTGACAAGCTGCGCCTCGCCGACACCGACCTGATCATCGAGGTCGAACGCGACCTGACCGCATCGCTGGCTGGCGCCGGGCAGGGCGGCAACGGCGAGCTCTATGGTGAAGAGGTGAAGTTCGGCGGCGGCAAGGTGATCCGCGACGGCATGGGCCAGTCGCAATACACCCGCGCCGAAGGCGCCGTGGACACCGTGGTGACCAATGCGCTGATCGTCGACCACAGCGGCATCTACAAAGCCGACGTCGGCCTGAAAGACGGGCGCATCGCCAAGATCGGCAAGGCCGGCAACCCCGACACGCAGCCCGGCGTCGACATCATCGTCGGCCCCGGCACCGAGGTGATCGCGGGCGAGGGGCGCATCCTCACCGCCGGCGGCATGGACAGCCACATCCACTACATCTGCCCGCAGCAGATCGAGGACGCGCTGCACTCGGGCCTGACCACCATGCTGGGCGGCGGCACCGGCCCGGCGCATGGCACGCTGGCGACCACCTGTACCCCGGGGCCGTGGCACCTTGGCCGGATGATGCAGGCCGCTGATGCCTTCCCGATGAACCTCGCCTTCGCGGGCAAGGGCAACGCCGCGCTGCCCGCGGCGCTGGAAGAGCAGATCCGGGGCGGCGCATGCTGCCTCAAGCTGCACGAGGACTGGGGCACCACGCCGGGCACGATCGACAACTGCCTGTCGGTGGCTGACGACTGGGACGTGCAGGTGATGATCCACACCGACACGCTCAATGAATCTGGCTTCGTCGAGAACACCGTTGCGGCGATGAAGGGCCGCACCATCCACGCCTTCCATACCGAAGGGGCAGGGGGCGGCCACGCGCCGGACATCATCAAGATCTGCGGCGAGGAGTTCGTGCTGCCCAGCTCGACCAACCCAACGCGGCCTTTCACCGCCAACACGCTCGAGGAACACCTCGACATGCTGATGGTCTGCCACCACCTCGACAAGTCGATCCCCGAGGACGTGGCCTTTGCCGAAAGCCGCATCCGCCGCGAGACCATCGCCGCCGAGGACATCCTGCACGACATGGGCGCTTTCTCGATCATCGCATCGGACAGTCAGGCCATGGGCCGCGTCGGCGAGGTGATCATCCGCACATGGCAGACCGCAGACAAGATGAAGAAGCAGCGCGGCAAGCTGGCCGAGGAACAGGGCGATAACGACAATTTCCGCGTCCGCCGCTACATCGCCAAATACACGATCAACCCGGCCATCGCGCATGGCATCAGCCATCAGATCGGCTCGATCGAAGAGGGCAAGCGCGCCGATCTGGTGCTCTGGAACCCGGCGTTCTTTGGGGTGAAACCAGAGATGGTGCTGATGGGCGGCACCATCGTCTGCGCGCAGATGGGCGATCCCAATGCCTCGATCCCGACGCCGCAGCCGGTCTACACGCGCCCGATGTGGGGCGCCTATGGCCGCTCGGTCGAGAACTCGGCGGTGATCTTCGTGTCGGAAGCGGCGCAGGCCGATGGCATTGGCGACAAGCTGGGCCTCGCGAAACAGACGGTGGCGGTGAAAAACACGCGCGGCATCGGCAAAAAGGACCTGATCCTCAACGACGCGCTGCCCGAGGTCGAGGTGCATCCGGAAACCTACGAAGTGCGCGCCAACGGCGAGTTGCTGACCTGCGAGCCAGCGAAGGAACTGCCGATGGCGCAGCGCTACTTCCTTTACTGATCAGCCTGCCCGCCGGCGACCCGGCGGAGCGTGAGCGAACGGCGCCGGCCCTTTTTGAGGGCCGGCGCTTGCCGTTTCCGGGGGGAGACTCAGGCGCCTATGGCCGCTGCAAGCGCTGCGTTTTGCGCATGACAGAGCCGAAACACCCGTCTTCGCAAATCGCCAAAATCCTAGGCAGCCTTTCGTCCGGCGCATGGCTGCCTGAAGTTAAATGCCGTGTCTTAAACGATTTTAACCACGCACCGTTCGCGAAACGCCGCTCATATGGGCGCCTAATTATTTTGCTTCGTATCGCGGGAGATTTCGGTAACAAAACTATCTGTGATCTCTGCATAGCTTGAAGGACGGTTATGCAGTTGCAGCATTTGTTGTTCCGCGGGGGGTGGCCTAAATTGAGTGCCAAGGGAGGAAACCAACACTGAAGCTAGGATAGGTTTCCAAATGGCATTTCTGACTGCAACCGCACGCAACGAACAAGCACCGTTCCTGTCGCGTTTCTTCGCAGCCATCGGCAACGGCCTCGTCTCGATCGGTGAATCGAACCCGCGCCTGCGCAAGATCGAAGCTCTGCAGCGTCTTTCGGACGAGCAGCTGGCCGCACGTGGCATCCGCCGCGAAGACATTGTGCGTCACGTCTTCCAAGACGTCTTCTACCTCTGAGGTCTACGGCGCCCTCATGGCGCTGCAGAACTCGGCATCTCAAGGCCACGCCCCGGAGAACCCGGCGCGTGGCCTTGCCTTTTCCGGCGGTTGGGACGAGGTTGCAGGCGCAATCCAGAAGACCGACGGAGCCTTCCCATGACCGCCCCCGCGACCGCCCCCGCGTCTGCACTGCCCGTGGCCCACGAGATCGCCCGCAAGGGTGCCGCGCCCGAGGCCGAATTGAGCGTGACCCTCACCTACGAGGACCGCTTCCTGCGCCGCAAGGTGCTCAAGAGCGATCAGGGTGAGAGCTTCCTTGTCGATCTCGCGCACACCGAAAGCCTTGATGCGGGCGATGCCTTCGTGCTGACCGATGGCCGCAAGGTGCGCGTCGAGGCCGCCGCCGAGCCGCTGCTGGCGGTGAGCGGCTCCGACCTACCGCGTCTGGCGTGGCACATCGGCAATCGCCACACCCCCTGCCAGATCGAAGCGGCGCGTCTGCTGATCCAGCGTGACCACGTGATCCGCGACATGCTCGCCCATATCGGTGCGACGGTGGACGAGGTGACCGAGCCCTTCACACCCGAGGGCGGGGCCTATGGCCATGGCCGCACCCACGGCCACGACCATTCCCATTCGCACGGGCCGGAGGGGCACGCGCACAGCCACTCCCACGCGCACGACCATGACCACGGGCACGGCCACAGCCACACCCATTCCCACGGCCACACGCACACGCATGACCACTGATCCGCTGCTGACGCTGCACCAACTTTTCTCGCCCTCCTTCCCGGTGGGGGCCTTCGCCTATTCGCACGGGCTCGAGACATTGGTGCAGGAGGGACGCGTCACCACCGCGGCTCAGTTGCAGGACTGGCTCGAAGCGGTGCTGCGCCATGGCGCGGGCTGGAGCGACGCTGTGATGCTGGCGCAGGTGGCGCAGGGGGCAGATGCTGCCGAACTGGCGGAGCTGGCCACGGCGCTCACCCCCTCGGCTGAACGGCGGCTTGAGACGGTGAAACAGGGCGAGGCCTTTGCCTCCACCGTGCGTGACCTCTGGCAGGCCGACATCCTCCCGGCGCCCTATCCCGTGGCCGTCGGCCAAACCGTGCGTGCACTGGACCTGCCTTTGCTGCCTGCCCTGCAGCTTTACCTGCAGGCTTTCGCGTCCAACCTCGCGGCCGCTGGCATCCGTCTGATCCCGCTCGGCCAGACCGAGGGGCAGGGCGTGGTCCGCGCGCTCTCGCCGCTGTGCGAGGCGCTCGCGGCAAAGGCCGCCGAGGCCTCGCTCGACGAGATCGGCGGCTTTTCCCCACTGTCGGACATTGCCAGCCAGCGCCACGAGGCGCTCTACTCCCGTATCTTCAGATCCTGACACCTGACGGAGACCACATGACTTCCCCCAACGGACCCCTCCGCGTCGGCCTCGGCGGCCCCGTGGGCGCCGGCAAGACCAGCCTCACCGCAGCGCTCGCCCATGCCCTGCGCGACCGTGTTTCCATGGCCGTGGTGACCAACGACATCTACACCCGCGAGGATGCCGAAGAGCTGATGCGTCAGCAGATCCTGCCGCTCGACCGCATCAAGGGTGTCGAGACCGGCGGCTGTCCGCACACGGCGATCCGCGAGGATGCCTCGATCAACCTCGCCGCCATAGCCGAGCTGAACGAGAGCTTCCCCGACCTTGACCTGATCCTGATCGAAAGCGGCGGCGACAACCTCTCGGCCACCTTCTCGCCGGAGCTGGCCGACGTGACGATCTACGTGATCGACACCGCCGCGGGCGAGGAAATCCCCCGCAAGGGCGGCCCGGCGATCACCAAGTCGGACATCCTCGTCATCAACAAGACCGATCTTGCGCCCTATGTCGGCGCCTCGCTCGAGGTGATGGAGCGCGACGCCACCCGGATGCGCGCCGGAAAGCCCTTCGTCTTCGCGCAGGTCAAGAACGGCAAGGGCGTGGACGAGATTGTCCGGCTGTTGGCGCAGATCGGCGGGCTGCCGCTGGCCGAGGTCGCACAATGAGCCGCATCGTCATACTTGGGGTCGGCGCGGTCGGCGGCACGCTGGCCGTCGCGCTGACCGAAGCCGGCGAGGATGTGATCGGCATCGCGCGCGGCGCGCAGCTTGCGGCGATCAAATCAGGCGGGCTGACATTGCGCACCCCGGCCGGGCCGCGTCATGCCAATTTTCCCTGCGTGGCGAGCCCGCAAGAGGCGGGGCTGCGTGAGGATGATGTGATCATCCTGTGCGTGAAAACCCAGCACACCGAGGCGGCGCTGGCGCAACTGCGCACGGCGGGGGCGGCGGAGCAGCACATCTTCTGCTTCCAGAACGGGGTGGAGAACGAACGGCTGGCGTTGCGCTATTTCCCCAACGTGCACGGCGTCACGGTGATGCTGCCTGCCGACTTCGTGCAACCGGGCGAAGTGGTCTGCTATGGCGCGCCGGTTTGCGGCTCGTTCGACGTGGGGCGCTACCCGTCGGGCTCTGATGCGGCCGATGCGGCGCTGGTGGCGCGGCTGGAGGCGGCGGAGTTCCCGTCGGCAGTGCGCGATCAGGTGATGACCTTCAAGCATGGCAAGCTGCTGATGAACCTCGGCAATATCGTCGGGGCTGCGCTCGGTGAAGAGGTCGACGGCAAGGAGGTTACAAAGGCGCTGAAGGCCGAGGCCGAAGCGGTCTTTGCCAAGGCGGGGCTGGCGTGGACCGATCCGGCGATTGGGGATGAGGCGCGCGACGCGCAGATGAAGATCGTCGACGTGCCGGGCGTGACGCGCGTCGGCAGTTCGACCGCGCAGAGCCTCGCGCGGGGCGCGGGCTCGGTCGAGACCGACTACCTCAACGGTCAAGTCTCGCTTCTGGGGCGTCTTCACGGCGTGCCGACCCCGGGCAACGACTGGTTCACCGCGCTGGCGGCGCGGCTGGTGCGCGAGGGCGCGGCGCCGGGGGCTGTGTCGCTGGACGAGGTGAAGGCGGCTCTGGCGCTGTAGTCCGCTGCTGCCCGGTGATGCCGGGAAAATGGCGCGCCCTTGCGGCCAGTTCATCGCAGTATGCGATGTGGTTCGTGTTCAACATGGGCTTGCGGACAAACCGCGAATTTAAACGGCATCTCCCGAAGAAGCCTACGGGAGCTTTTTGCGCTGGATGGGCATTGATGATGTAACCGCCCCCCGACGGCATCGATGTGCCAAGGTGGGTCTGCGATGATCCACAAAGGAGGACGGTCACATCATCAACACCGACGTCGGGCCGATGATTGCGGCGGATGCATGGGCTTGGTTCGCCCGGCAGTGAATTTCTTTCCTGAAAACTCGTCCAAGTGAACTTTCGATCCATTTTCAGCGAGCGCGGACGGGCTGAAGTTGGTCATTGCGTGTGCGCTTCCACCGAGCCCCAAGCACCATTTATTGCAAAGGGAGGCCCTGCAGGCGTCCCTTTTTGGTTTCGGCGGTGGCCTATTCCACGGATCAGTAGTCGCGTTCGAAGTACATGCCGAGGGTGCTGTCACCGTCGGAGGTGACGCTGCCTCTGGCCTTCAGGCTGGGGGTGATCTTGATGTTCAGGTTCACCGCGCTGTCGCCGCCGGAGTCCACCTCCACGTCGGTGTAAATGTTCTCCGAGATGTACTTGCCCAAACGCAGCCCGGCCTCGCCTTCGTCGTTGGTGGTGACATCCAGATCATCGAGGCCGAAGCCCTGCCGCAAGTTGTCCACCGCCCCCGAGCCACCGCCCGCCAGCGTGTTGATTGCCGCGGCGATCTGCAGCGCCTGAAACCCCGAGATCTCGGTCAGGTCACGACCAAAGAGCAGCAGCGCCAGCACCTCTTCCTCGGGGCGCGAGGGGTCGGAGGTGAAGTCCACCTCGGGCGAGGTGGCTAGCCCGGTGATACTCACCGTGACGGTGGTGCTCTCGACCTCGGAGGTGGCAGCGATGTCCAGCGTCGGGATGAAGTCCCCGGTCAGCGCCATCGAAGCCGTGTCCAGCGTCAGCCGCTGGCCAAGGATGTCGAGACGACCGCGGATCAGATCGAACCGGCCCTGCGTGATGATGTCGTTCGACGTGCCGGTGACGCGCAGTGCGCCGCCCAGTTCCATGTCGAGACCACGACCACGCACGAAGATCTGCTGCGGAGCGCGGATCGTCACGTCGAGCGGGATCGAATAGCTCGACCCGCCGCCAGAGGCCTCTTCCCCCTCGTCCAGCAGCCCGGCGCGGGCGCGGGTGATGCGCGAGCCCGCGGGCTCTTGGACGTGATGAAGGACGAAGCCCCGGCTGCTCGGGCCAAGGCCGGTCTCGGGGATGCGGATCTCGGCGTTGTCGATGAGGATGTCGCCAGTGACCGTCGGGCCGGTGAGCAGCGGGCCGGAGATGCCCACGTTGCCGCCAAGCTGCACCTGATAGAGCCGCTGGTCTTCCAGCACCAACTGGTTCAAGGCGATGGCCAGATCGGCGGGGTAATTGCCGCTCATGCCGATGGTTCCGTTGACCTCGATGCGCCCGCCGGTGGCAAGGGCTGTCGATGCGGTGAGCGTGGTTTGCCCGCCGCCGACGTTGGCGTTGAGGTTGAGACCGGTCAGTTCCAGACCGGGGCCGGGCAGGATCACCTGCGCGCCATTCACCGTGACATTGCCGGACAGCGAGTTCACGGCCAGCGGGCCGCTCAGGCGCATGTCGATATTGGCGTTGCCGTTCAGCAGATTTGGCGCGGCGACCTGATTGGCCAGCGCCAGCGGCGCGTTGCCAGTGATCGACAGGTCGGCGGTGCCGAAATCCTGCGCGATGCTGCCAGCGATCTGCGCCTGCGTGCCGCCGGGGGCGGTCAGCGCGGTCTGCACGTCGTACTGCCCGCCATTGGCTGCCAGCGTCCCCTGCGCCGCGGCGCGGCCCGGAAGCTGCGGCACGATCAAGCCAAGATCGCGCAGGGCGACCTCGTAGCTGATGCTGGATCCGTCACCGCCGTAGGTGCCGGAGGCCGAGGCGGTGACCTCGCCGGTCTGCACGTCGAGCTGTTGGATGGTCAGCACACCGTCTGCGTCGCGGGTGATCTGCACCGTGGCGCTGCCGTCTCCGCCGACAAGCTGGTCTGCGGTGGGGATGCCAAGCGCAAGATTGCTGGAGTTTAGCTGGCCGTTGGCCGAAAGGCTGCCGTCGGGCAGGTTGTAGGACACGTCACCATCGAAGCTGACACCGCCCGACAACGGCTGCCCAACAAGCGGCGCATAGGCTGCCAGAGAGGCCACCGATGCATTGCCGTCGAACTCCACCGTGCCGATGCTGCCGTCGTCTAGCTTTTCGGCGGTGACCCGGCCCTGCGCGTCGGTCTCACCGGGGCCGGAGGCGCTAAAGTCGAGCTGGTAGCTGCCATCGGTCTCTTGCAACTGACCGTTCACATTGGCGCTGCCGGTCACGCCGGACTGGATCAGCGACGTGTCGGGCAGGGTGATGTCGAAGCTGGCGTTGCTTTGGCCTGCATCGGGGGAGGGGGTGCCCCCCACCAGCGCGGCGGTATAGATCTCGCCTTCTGCGGTGGCGCGGATCGCCTCGCCGTTCACCTCGAGCTGGCGAATGTCGACCCTGTCTGTGTCATAGGCCGCCGAGACGTCGAGATCGACGGTGCCGGTCAGCACCCCATCAAGCTGCGCGATCCCGGTGCCGATATCGCGGGTGCTGCCATCCAGCACCGCGTCGATGGCGCCACTTTGCATGTCGTAGGTGACATCGGCGGTCAGATCGAGCGCACCCGCGAGCGGACGGTTGGCCAGCCCGGCGTAGACCGAGAGATCATCCGCCGCCACATCGCCATCGAAGGACACCGTGCTGATGCTGCCGTCGGCCTGCTTGCCGGCCTCCGCAAGACCGTTGATCGCCACGCCGCCGGGGGCATTGGCGTCGATGTCGAGCCGGTAGCTGTCGTCGCTTTCCTGCAGGCGGCCGGTCGCGGCGAGCGGCCCGGTGATGCCGGGCTGGATCAGCGACATGTCGGGCAGGCGGATGTCGAAGCTGGCACTGCTCTGCCCGGCATCGGGCGAGGGCGTGCCACCAAGCAGCGCGGCGGTATAGACCTCACCCTCGGCGTTGAGTTGCACGGCTTGTCCGTCAACCGTCAGCTCGCGGATCAGCGCCCGGTCGCTGTCGTAGTTGACCGAGGCATCGAGATCGACGCTGCCGGTGAGCAGCCCGTCGACCTGTTCGATGCCGGTCTCGATATTGGCAACCGTGCCGTCCAGCACCGCATCGATGGCGCCGCCGTCCAGCGTGTAGGTGACATCGGTGGTCAGATCGACCGCGCCAGCCAGCGGGCGCCCGGCCAGAGGCGCATAGGCGGCAAGCTCCTCGGCCGCGGCATCGCCTTCAAACCTGATGGTGCCGATGTTGCCATCTTCGAGCTTGCTGGCAGTGAGCACCCCGTCGAGATCGGTGCCGCCCGGCGCGCTGCCGGTGAAGTCGAGCAGGTAGGCCTCGGGCGTCTCGTCAAGCGTGCCGGAAAGCTGGGCTGCGCCGCTCATGTCGGGCTCGACGAGCGAAAGGTCGGGCAGCGAGATGTCGAAGGTGCCGGTGCTGCCACCGGTCTGCAGCTGCGCCTGTGCCTCGGCGCGGATGCCATCGCCCGACAGGTCGAGCCGGCGCAGTTCAGTGCCTTCCTCGTTGCGTACCGCAGAGGCGAAAAGCTCGACCTCGCCTGCGAGCAGTCCATCGGCCTGTGCAACCCCGGTTCTGAGATCGCGGGTCAGGCCATCGACGGTAACGTCGAAACGTCCGGCCACGGGCTCCAGCGTGCCTTGCACCGCGACATTGGCGTCGCCGCCGAGGTCGCGCCCGGCAAGGCCGGAGAAGCGTCCGATGTCTTCGGCGCGCATCTGCAGGTCGGGCTCGATGATGATATTGCCGCTGTTGCCAATGCCCGAGAAGGTGACGTCGCCCGCCAGCGCGAGGCCCGCGCCGCTGAAATCGATCTGCCGCAGGTAGAGCGGATCGCTCGCCTGCCAGTCGATCTGCATGACGCCCCTCAGCTCTTCGCCCGCAGCGTCGGCCATCGAGGCGTCGGCGAAGTCGAGGCCGGTGGCGTCGAAGGTCAGCTGCGCCTCGACACCGCCCGGAAGCGAGTTGCCGGCGCTGCGACGGATGGTGCCGCGGCCTGCGATATCGGCGCGTTCCACAGACATGTCGGGGCGGTCGATGCCCTGTGCGATCACGTCGAGGGTGAAGGCCTCGCCCTGCGAGGCATCGAAATCAAGGTCGATCGTGGCCTGATCCACCATGGTCACATCACCCGACATGGCCAGCCGCACCGGGCTGCCGTCGTCCGAGGCGATCTCGCCATCCAGTTGCAGCAGTTCGGGCCAGCCATCGGCGCCGATGCGCGCCGCGCCGGTGAGCGAGACCATGGCGGTTTGCAGGTCGAGCGTTTCCAGATCAAGCACACCGTCGGCGCCCTGCAGGCCGGCCACCTGCAGAGTCTGTTCGGGGCCAAAGAACTCGCGGTGCTGCTCGGGCAGCAGTGGGCGAAGATCGCCGGTGACGTCGGCGGTGAACCGGCGGCCCTCTTCGGCGTTGCCCAGCAGGGTGACCTGCCCGCCAAGGCGCTCTTCGCCATCGGTGGCCAGTTGCAGATCGGCGGTGAAATCGTCCAACTCGCCGTCACCCTGCACGGCAAGGGTCAGCGAGGGCGCGCCTGGCAGGCCCATCTTGGTGGTGACGATGCCGCCGCTTTCCTCTTCCAGCGAGACATCGAGCGACAGCGCGCCGGTCTCATTGGCGTAGCTGCCGGCAAGGCTGAGCGAATCCTGTGGCCCGTCTAGGCGGTTGACGGAGATGTCGGCCTCGCCCTCGCCATCGGCCAGCTGCGCCGAACCCTGCACCTCAAGCGCGACCTCTTCCCCCAGCAACGAGGCGCCCAGTTCCACGCGGGCGATGCTCAGCTCGCCGACGTTCACCGAAACCGGCAGGTCGGGCAGGGCGAAATCACCCGAGGCTTCGGGCGCCGGCGCTTCCTCGCCCGCAGCGGGGGCGCGTTCGACCACCAGCCGCTCGGCGCTCAGCTCGTTGACCACCAAGGCGCCGCGCAGCAGCGCGCTGCGGCGCCAGTTCAGCGTGGCATTTTCGAGGATCAGCCAGACGCCCTCGTCGTCCGAGATGGTCATGCGTTCGAGCGTCGCCTCGGAACTCAGCGCGCCGCGGAAGCCAGAGATCGACACGTCGCGGCCTGCGCCCGAAAGCGAGTCCTCGATCAGCCGCTCAAGAAAGCCGCCGCTGTCTTCGTCCTCTTCCTGTGCGTGGGCAGGGGGCGCCACCAGCAGCAGCGGAAGCAAGAGCAGCAGGGAGAAACGCTTGAGAAGGGTCAAAATGCTTGTCCTATGCCGAGGTAAATCTGCACGCCATCGCCGGTGTCGCCGCCAGCGGGCATGGCCACGTCGAAACGTAGCGGGCCAATCCCGGTCTTGTAGCGCACGCCAACACCAGCGCCCGCATGCCATTCGCCATCGTCGCCGCCGGGGGTGCTGTCGCGGCCGACATAGCCGGCGTCGTAGAACAGGACCGCGCCAAGGCTCTCGCCGATGTCCTGCCGAAGCTCGCCCGAGAGGCCGGCGAAGCTGCGCCCGCCGATCGAGTCTCCGTCGCCCAGATCGATGTCGAGCGACTGGTACGGCTGGCCGCGCACGGTGCCGGCACCGCCCGAGTAGAAGAGGTAGTCCGGCGGGGTTTCGTCGATGTCCGGTCCAAGTACCGAGCCCAGTTGCAAGCGCCCGGCCAGCACGGTGCGCTGACGCTCACCGAAGGCATAGTACCCGCGGAAATCGCCGAACAGCCGCGCGCCGTTGGGATCGTCGCCCAAGTTCAGGAAGGGTGTTGCATCGGCAAGGATGTAATAGCCGCGGCGCGGATCGAACTCGTCATCGCGGCGGTCGTATTCCACTTCGACCGGCAGGGTCAGCAGCTCGAAGGTGCGCTCGCCAAGGTCGTCTGTGGTTTCCGAGTAGAGGTAACCGATGCCGATCTCGGAATAGAGGTTGTCGGTCACCTGCCGGGTAAGGCCGGTGGTCAGCTCGATGCTGTCGAGATCGTAGGCCGGCTCCTGCAGGTGCTGCAGTTCGGTCTGGAAGTAGGCATTGGTGTCCGGCCCCACGGCGGCGGGCACGTCGAGCCGCCCGGTCAACGTGTAGTCGAGCGTTTCGCCCTCGGGCGTGATGTCGGTGATCTCGGCATCGAAACGCAGCCGCTCGGCGCCGCCGAGGATGTTTCGGTGCAGCCAGTAGCCGGTGACCGACACGCCCTCGAGCGAGCTGATTTCGGCGCCGAAGCCCACACGGCGGGGCTTGGAGTCGACCACGTCGAGCGTGTAGTCGAGCGTGCCGTCGGGGTTCGGCACGTCTCTTTCGCGCAGGGTGACCGTGGCAAAGGCTCCGGTGCGGGTGAGACGGTCGACCACGTCTTCGACTTCTTCGGGGTCATAGATTTCGCCCGTCGGCATGCCCGCGATGCGGCGCTGCGCAGCGGTGCGGACCGAACTGGAGCCATCTGTGTCGATCCGGCCGAAGCGCAGGCGCGGCCCGGTGGTGACGCCCATGTCGACATCAACGCGGCGCGCGGCGTGGTTGGCGGTGACATCCTCCCGGGTCAGTTCGGCCTTCGGATAGCCGACGTTGCGCCAGCCATCCACAGCCGCCTGCGCTGCGCCGGTGATCGTGGTCACCTTGGCGCGCTCGCCGGGGCGGAAGTCGCTGGGCAGGTCGGTTTCGGGGGCGAGCGGCGTCACGTCGGTACGCCCGAATTCGAAGCGCGGACCGGGGCGCACCAGCACGTCGACGCGGTTCACGCTCTGCGGGGTGGACAGCAGCGGAATGTCCGAGGCCTCGCGTCCGTCGATGCGGATCGACACTTCGGGCCCATAGTAGCCCGCGCCGTAAAGTGTTTCGACGATGATCCCGTAGTCAGACAGCGCCGCGGCCATCACGTCGGGGCCTTCGGTCTTGCCCTCGGACTTGGTGGTCACCAGTGCCGAGAAATTGGTGATCTGAGTCTGGAGATCCTCGCTCACACCGGGAAACGCAAAGCTGAGCGTCTCGAACGCTGAGGCCGGCAGGGCGGCGGTGCTCAGGGCGAGGCTCAGGGCAATGGAATGATGCCGAAGGCGCAATGAACTGTCCTTTCGCGAAACTTTTCACGTACCTTAACGCAGCGGAATCCATGCGGCTAGGCGCTGCGCGAAGTTGCGCGGACTGTCGGTTGATTTCGCGCGGTTTCGTGGGGATCGGGCCACGCCAGCGAAAGCGTGAACGCGCGAACAGGCGGGGCGGGCATCGTGGGCGCGCGGCGCCTTGCCGGTGCAGCCGGTGAGCTTTATCCCAAAGGCGTAAAAGGTGGCCGCGCAGAGTGCGGGCCACCGACACAACGATAAGGGGCGGTGATGCGCATCTACGTGACGGGCTGTGCGGGCATTCTGGGCTATGAAATCCTGTGCCGTTTGCAGGCAGACGGGCATGCGGTGACGGGTATCTCGCGCAGCGCCTTGCCCGAGGGGGCCCCGGCGTTGCCGCATGTGCGGGTCAGCGACGCGCTGCATCCCGGCTGGCTTGCGCCCGGAGACGAGGCCGCGACCGTCGTGCATTGCGCCGGGCTTTCGGACGCGCGCCGCCGGTTTGACAGCATCGGCGCGCTGAACCGCGAAGTGACCGAGCCGCAGACAGAGTTCCTAGAGTCGTTGCTGGCGCGCGGCTGGCGCGGCCATCTGGTCTACCTGTCGACTGCCGCGGTTTACGGCGACACCGAAGATCTGCCCATTGCCGAAACCCGCGAGCCGCAGCCCAAGGGCTACTATGCGCTGCACAAGCTGGCGGTCGAGAACGCGCTGCTGTTTCTGGCCGCGCAGCACGGGTTCCGGCTGACGCTGCTGCGGCTCGGCAATCCCTATGGCACCGCGATGCCGGGGCGCGAGCGGGGCGTGATGCGGCTGCTGTTGGATGCGCTGGCGACCGGTTCGGAATTCACCGTCTACGGCAGTGGCGAGACGTCGCGCGATTACCTGCATATGGACGATTTCACCCGCGCGGTTGCGCAGGTGGTGGCCGCCGAACTGCCCGAGCAGATCACCCGCCTGAACCTTGGTGCGGGGGAGGGCACGACGCTCAAGGGGCTGATCGCGCGCATGGAGGCGGCGACGGGGCGCAGGCTCAATCTGGTGAGCAAACCCTCCGATCTCGAGGTGAAGTCGAGCGTTCTGGACATCAGCCGCGCGCGCCAGCAGTTGGACTGGGCGCCGCAGGTGAGCCTGGACGCAGGGTTGGCGCGGATGGTGGCTGACTACGGGCTGTGAGGCGTGAGCCCTTGGCGGCTCCAAACAAAAAACGCCGCCCGGGAGGGCGGCGTTTTGCATCTTGATAGAAGCGTGCTCAGTTGAAGAGGCGCGCGCCCTGTTCGTCGATCATCTGCTGCGCCTTGCGCAGCGAGGCGGCGACGGCTTCGTCGCGGTCGCGGATGACGTCGGCACGGATCAACTCGTGCACCTTCACCTCGCCGTTCACCTCGCCCTCGATCCGGGCGGCGATGCGAAACTGACCGTCGGTCGCCTGCGGCTCGGGGAAGATCACGAACCCCTTGTATTCCACTGCTTCAGCCTGCGGCTGCGCTGCGGCCCCGGTGTTGGAACCGCCGCCGCCGAAGAGACGTGACCAGAAGGACATGGCAGTTTCCTCCGCTTACTGGTCGAGGAACGAGCGCAGCTTGCGCGACCGCGACGGGTGCTTGAGCTTGCGCAGCGCCTTCGCCTCGATCTGACGGATCCGCTCGCGCGTCACCGAGAACTGCTGGCCAACCTCTTCGAGCGTGTGGTCGGTGTTCATGCCAATGCCGAAGCGCATCCGCAGAACCCGCTCCTCACGCGGGGTGAGCGAAGAGAGCACACGCGTGGTGGTCTCCTTGAGGTTCTCCTGAATCGCGCTGTCGAGCGGCAGGATGGCGTTCTTGTCCTCGATGAAATCGCCGAGTTGCGAATCTTCCTCGTCGCCGATGGGCGTTTCGAGCGAGATCGGCTCCTTGGCGATCTTCATCACCTTGCGGACCTTCTCGAGCGGCATCTGCAGCTTTTCCGCCAGCTCTTCCGGGGTCGGCTCGCGGCCGATCTCGTGCAGCATCTGGCGGCCTGTGCGGACCAGCTTGTTGATCGTCTCGATCATGTGCACCGGGATACGGATGGTGCGCGCCTGGTCGGCGATCGAGCGGGTTATCGCCTGACGGATCCACCACGTTGCGTAGGTCGAGAATTTATAGCCGCGGCGGTATTCGAACTTGTCGACCGCTTTCATCAGGCCGATATTGCCTTCCTGAATGAGATCGAGGAACTGCAGGCCGCGGTTGGTGTATTTCTTGGCGATCGAGATCACGAGGCGCAGGTTGGCCTCGACCATTTCCTTCTTCGCCTGACGCGCCTCTTTCTCGCCCTTCTGCACCTGCTGGACGATGCGGCGGAACTCGCTGATGTCGAGGCCGACGTACTGGCCGACCTGCGCCATGTCGGCGCGCAGATCCTCGGCTTTATCCGAGAAGCGTTCGATGAACATCTGCCAGCCGCGCCCGTCTTTCTGGGCCATGCGCTCCATCCAGTTGGGATCAAGCTCGCGGCCACGGTACTCGGCGACGAACTCGCGGCGGTTGATGCGGGCCTGGTCGGCCAGCTTCACCATCGAGCTGTCGATCGACATGATGCGCTTGTTGATGCCGTAAAGCTGGTCGATCAGCGCTTCGATGCGGTTGTTGTGCAGATGCAGGCCATTGACCATCTCGACGATTTCCGAGCGCAGCTTCTGGTACTGCGCTTCGTCGGCGGACGAGAAGGAGTTGTCCTCGTTCAGCGTAGCGCTGATCCGGGCGTCCTGCATTTCGGACAGGGCTTCATAGTCGGCGGCGATGAGATCGAGGGTTTCGAGCACGCGCGGTTTCAGCGCGGTCTCCATCGCGGCCAGAGACATGTTGGCCTGATCGTCCTCGTCCTCGTCTTCATCCTTGCGGATCGGGTTGCCGTCGGCGTCAAGCTCGGGCTCGGTGCTTTTCGGTTTCTGGGCGGCTTCGCCACCGGCGGCGCCCGCTGCAGCACCTGCGGAGGGGTCCACCACCGGCGCGTCCAGTTCGCCGTCTTCGTCGAGCTGGTTGCCGAAGGTCGCCTCGAGGTCGATCACATCGCGCAGCAGAATCTCTTCGCCGAGAAGTTCCTCGCGCCAGATGGTGATCGCCTGAAAGGTCAGAGGGCTTTCGCAGAGGCCCGCGATCATCGTGTTGCGACCGGCCTCGATGCGCTTGGCGATGGCGATCTCGCCCTCGCGCGACAGCAGCTCCACCGAGCCCATCTCGCGCAGGTACATGCGCACGGGGTCATCGGTGCGGTCGAGCTTTTCGGAGCCGCCCGAGGACAGCGCGACGTCACGCCCCTTGGAGGCGTCGATCAGATCGGTCGAGCCCTTGTTCTTTTCCGCGTCTTCCTCGGCTTCCTCATCCTCTTCGGTGACTTGGATGCCCATTTCCGAGAGCATCGACATCACGTCTTCGATCTGGTCCGAACTGACCTGATCGGGGGGCAGAACCTGGTTCAGCTGGTCATAGGTGATAAAGCCACGCTCGCGCGCCTCGGCGATCATCTTCTTGACCGCGGCCTGGCTCATGTCGAGGCTATGTGCGTCGTCCTGAGTTTCCGGCTTGGCGTCGTCGTTGTCTTTGGCTGCCATGAAGTGCTCCGTCAAAGGGAGGGGCCGGTTCTGGCCGGCACTCGCGCAAGTGAAGTGATTCGTGTCTACGAATCATGGGGGGAATCAAATGATTCGGCCACCCGTGTACCCGTTTTTCCTCCAGTTTCCCTAAATGGTCATCTAGTTCTGACCCTTGGAAAAGCGAATCTGTTGTAGCAACGCGTCGAAAGCGCTGCGCTCTTCTTTGTCCATCCGGGCGCCGTTCGCCCCGGTTTCGAATTCCACCTCGTCTTCAGACCGGTTCATAACCGCCTGATTTCGCGCCTGTGCCGCCTGTCCCAGCCTCCAGGTCAGGGCCTCATCCGCTAGGCTCTCCATATCCTCCAGCGCCTCGGCGAGTTCGGCCACGAGTCCTGCCTGCGCGGCGATCTTGGCGAATTCCTCGGCCACCGTAAGGCGGGCAAGTTCGATGTCACCGATCTGTCGCAAGCAGGGTACGACTGCCACATGGCGTGCCCCGAGCAGGGAATCAAGAGCCTCGGGTCCGATTCTGTGCGCCGCATCTTCATGAAGCATGTCCGGGTCGGTCGCTCCGGCGGTCAGGAACAGGTCGCGCAAGGCCGCATGGTCAGGGTCTGTGCAGGGCAATGTCTCGAGCTGGGTTTCGAACTCCGGCAGCAGCGAGGGGTAGCGCAGCAGCACGGCGAGGATGACGTTCTCGCGTAGGCGGGTCTCGGCGGTCTCACCGGCCGACACCAGCAGCGAGGACTTTGCCGAGGCGCTGGGTGCGATGGTCACCGCCTGACCCCAGCGCTGATTGCGCTGACCGCTGCGGAACGGGCTGCGCTGGTTGGATTTGCCGCCCCAGGTGCCGCCATCGTTGCTCCGCTTCGAGCGGAAGAGCTGCCAGCGCAGTTCCTTGATCTCGTTGCCGTAGTGGTGGCGCAGATCGGGGTGCTGGATGCGTTTGATCGCCGCGCGCAGCGTCGCGTCCAGCGCCGCCTTGCGTTCGGGGCTGTCGAACACCTTGTCCTCGGTCTCGCGCCGCCACAGCAGTTGCACCATCGGCTGCGCCTGATCGAGCACCTCTCGGACCGCCTGCGGGCCTTTGGCGCGCAATAGATCGTCCGGGTCCTGTCCTTCGGGCATGATGGCAAAGCGCAGCCCCTTGCCGGGCACAAGCAGTGGCATGGCCGTGTCGATCACCCGATAGGCAGCGCGCAGGCCGGCCTTGTCGCCGTCAAGCGCGATCACCGGCTCGTCGGCGATGCGCCACAGAAGCGCCAGCTGATGCTCGGTCACCGCCGTGCCCAAGGGGGCCACCGCCGCCTCGAATCCGGCCTCGCTGAGCGCGATCACGTCCATATAGCCTTCGGCGACGATCAGCGGCTGGCCCTTGCCCGCCGCCTCGCGCGCAGGGGCATGGTTGTAGAGGTTGCGGCCCTTGTCGAAAAGCTCGGTCTCGGGCGAGTTGAGATATTTTGCGTTGTCGCGGGGATCCATCGCCCGCCCGCCAAAGGCGATGGCGCGGCCGCGGCCGTCGCGGATCGGGAACATGATGCGGTTGCGGAACACGTCATAGGGTGCGCGGCCCTTCTGCGAGGCCTTGGCGAGCCCGGCCGCCATGATCAGGTCTTCGGACACACCCTGACCGCGCAGGTGATCCCACAGGTGCTGCCAGCCCTCGGGCGCGAACCCAAGCTCAAAGCGATCCTGCACCGGCTGCGTCAGTCCGCGCCGGTCGAGGTAGGCGCGGGCCTCGGATGCGGCGCCGGTGCGCAACTGCATGCGAAAGAACCGCACCGCCTGTTCCATAACCTCGGCCAGTTGGCTGCGGCGGTCGGCCTTCTGCGCGGCCTGCGGGTCGCGCGCGGGCATCTGCATCCCGGCCTCGCGGGCGAGAATCTCGACCGCTTCCATGAAGTCGACATTCTCGCTCTCGCGCACGAAAGAGATCGCGTCGCCCTTCGCGTGGCAGCCGAAGCAGTAGTAAAAGCCCTTGCGGTCATCCACGTGGAACGACGCCGACTTTTCCTGATGGAACGGGCAGGGCGCCCACATGTCGCCTTTGCCCTGATTGGACTTGCGGGTGTCCCACATGACCTTGCGGCCGACGACCTGGCTCAGGCTCGTGCGGGTGCGCAATTCGTCAAGGAAGCCGGGTGGTAGACTCATGCTCGGAGTATCAATGCAGAGGAAGGCCGAGTCCATGCGGCTCGGCACGCGCTTTCATGTTTATGTCAGATAGCCGATGCCCGCGCCGTCCGGAAGGGCGACGCGGGGGCTTTGTCAGCGACGTCAGCGCGACCTTACTGTGAGAGGCACTGCTGTTCCCAGGTGCGGCCCACGTCGAGCGTCAGTTGGTTCTCGGGGAGCGAATAGATCCACTCCGCCAGCATCGCGCCCGAGTCGCGATCTATCGCCCGGCGCAATTCGCGTTCGGTGCGCCTTTGCGAAATGCCGTCCTTACGCGCCTGCACTGCTTCCATGACCATTTTGGCGGAATTTTCACAGCGTGCCGCCTTGTCACTTTGCGCGGAGGCCGGACCGGCGGCGGCAAGCACCAGCCCGAAAAATACTACAAGGTTCCGCATGGTCTGCATCTCCTATGTCAGCCAAGGCGTCTGTGTAACCCTTTGGTCGAAAGGTGTCACGCGTGTGACGTGCGGCGATCACGGCTTGGCGAGCCGTGTGTCATTGCCGCGCTTTTGTTGCCGCGACACCGCTTGAAAAAAATCGCGTTGCGCCCGCTGGTCATGAGTGAAATCATGACGTCATGATTTATGGGTAAGAACCATGCCAAAGACCAAGGATAGCAAGCCAAAGGACGAGAAGAAGAACACGTCCCTGCGGCTGAATAGCAAGACGCTCAAGGCGCTGAAGATCCGCGCCATCGAAGAGGATCGCAGCGTTCAGAAGATCGTCGAGACGCTGATCGAGGATTACCTGAGCAAGACCGGAAAGAAGTCCAAATGACGCAAAGCGAGGTTTCCTTCTACCTCCTCCCAAATGCCGCCACCGATGTGGCATCGCTCGCCGATGTTGCTGATCTGGGCGGCCTTACACCGTCGATCAGCTGGCAGGATGCGAGCAGCCCGTTCCTGATCCGGGACACGTTCGATCAGGACTTGCGCCTGACCGGTCGTGTGCTGATCGAGGTGTCCGAGCAGTTCGAATTGCTGCAGCCCCAGGGGCGGGTGCTGGGTCAGTCCGCGGCGGGTGGTGCGCGCTTTGTCGCGGAGTTCTCCGAAGGCGCGGTAAAGCACGCCCTGTCCGATATCTCGCCGCTGCGCTGCCTGCTGCCGGTGGGTGCGGGCGAATTGCGCCGGGGCGAACTGGCGCTGCTCGATGATGAGGAAAAAACGCAGGCGCGCGCGCTGCTCTGGGTTCTCGACGCGACCGAGGGGGGCTGCGTGACGATCGCCCGGCTGCAAGGCCTGCGCGGCTACGACAAGGCGCTGGTCCGGCTGCGTGCGCTGATCGCGGCGATGGGCGGTGCAGCTTTGGAGCAGGGCGCGCTTTACAGCCTGCTGTTCCCGGGGCACGAGGCCTATGTGGCCAAGCCCGAGGTCGCACTTGCAGGGGATGAAGAGGCCTTTGATGCCGCGAACGACATTATCGCCGCCTATATGCCCGTGGCGCGCGCCAATGAGGCTGGCGTCATTGCCGATGACGACACCGAGTTCTTGCACGACTACCGGATCGCGCTGCGCAAGATCCGCTCGGTCCTGAGTCTTTTCAAGGGAGTCTACGCGGAGGCACAGACCGCAGAGTTGAAGGCACGTTTCTCGGCGTTGATGGCGCCGACAGGACGTTTGCGCGATCTCGACGTCTATCTGCTCGAGAAAGACGCCTATTACGCGATGCTGCCCGAGAACCTGCACGATGGGCTCGACCGCATGTTCACGCTTTTCGCCGAGGAGCGTGCGGGTGCGCAGGCCGGGCTGGCAAAACACCTGCGCAGCGCTGCCTACCGCAAAGAGATCGCCGCGCTTGGCAAGCTGTTCGACAAGCGCAAGGCGCTGCAACGCGGCGCACGCGCCGACCTTCCAGCCTATGATTTCGCCTGCAAGCTGATCTGGAAGCGCTACCGCAAGATCTGCACCATCGCCGAGGCGATCGACGACGCGACGCCGGATCATGAGGTGCACGAGTTGCGCATTCATTGCAAAAAACTGCGCTATCTCATGGAGTTCTTCGCGCCGCTGTTCCCCGCGGGCCCGTTCAAGAAATTGATCAAGCCGCTGAAACGCCTGCAGGACAACCTTGGCCTGTTCAACGACTATTCGGTGCAGCAAGGCAGCCTTGTCGACTTCCTTACTGGTCTCGAAGAAAGCGGTGCGCGCGGCAATCTCAAAGTGGCGCAGAGCGTCGGTGCGCTGATCCTCGTGCTGCACGAGCGACAGCTGTCCGAGCGTGCCAAGGTCGTCGGCAGCTTCGCGACGTTCAACAGCCCTGAAACCCAAAAGACGTTCCGCGATCTGTTTCACGGAGGAAAGACATGAAGATCATCGCCTGCTATTCCAACAAAGGGGGCGTCGGAAAGACCGCAACCTCGGTGAACCTTGCCTATGCGCTTGCGCAGGGCGGTCGCCGGGTCCTGCTGTGTGATCTCGACCCGCAGGGCGCGTCGAGTTTCTACTTCCGCGTCAAGCCGTCGAAAAAGCTGACGGAGGCGAAGTTCTTCGAGGATGTGCAACGTTTCACCAAGGCGATCCGTGGCAGCGATTTTGACAATCTCGACATCCTGCCCGCCAATATGACCTTCCGCGATTTCGACGTGTTCCTCGCGCGGATGCGCAATTCGCGCTCGCGTCTGAAAAAGGCGCTGAAGGCGGTGAAGGGCGACTACGATGTGATCTTGCTCGATTGCCCGCCGAACATCTCGACGCTTTCGGAGAACGTGTTTCGCGCCTCGGATGCGATCGTCGTGCCGGTGATACCGACCACGCTGTCGCAGCGCACCTTCGAGCAGTTGCAGGACTTCTTCCGCGCGCATGACCTCAGCCTCAAGAAGCTGCACGGCTTCTTCTCGATGGTGCAGGGGGTAAAGTCGCTGCACGGCGAAACCATGGACGAGATGCGCGGCGAGCACGGCAAACGGCTGATGAAGGCCAGCATCCCTTTCACCTCGGACGTTGAGCGTATGGGCGTGCATCGCGCGCCGGTGATGGCCAGCGCACCTTCGAGCGCGGCCAGCGCCGCCTATACGGCGCTGCATGACGAGCTGGCAAAAAGGGTGCTGAAATGACCGAGCAAACTGACGCCGTGGAAATCGAACGCAAGTTCCTCGTCGCGCGCCTGCCGGTGCTTGAAGAGTTAAAAGCCAAGCCGGTGCGTCAGGGCTATGTCACCCTTGCTGGAGATTCGGTGGAACTGCGCCTGCGCGAGAAAGGCGGAGCGTTCTTTCTGACGCTGAAGTCGGATGGCGGGCTGACCCGGATGGAGCGCGAGGTCGAGATCGACGCCGCGCAGTTCGACGCGCTCTGGCCAGCGACAGAGGGGCGGCGGCTGGAAAAAACCCGCTATGTCGGCGCTTTGCCTGACGGGACCGGGTTCGAACTCGACGTCTTTATAGGCGCTTTGGCACCGCTGGTGCTGGTGGAGGTGGAGTTCGACAAGGCCGAGGATGCGCAAGCCTTCACGCCGCCAGATTGGTTCGGCGAGGATGTGACCGAGGACCGGCGATACCGCAACCGCGCGCTGGCCGACGACGGCGTGCCCGGTCGTCCGGAGCGCCGCGGCTGAGCTGCGAAGCGGCAAAGTGAGCTTTCGGGCGGCGCGCTTGTGTGTTTGGCGCGTCGCCCGTTCTGCGCCCGGCCCACGGTCTGTGTCCCTCATGCGCCACCGCCAGCGCGCGCTGCGTCGGGCGGCTGGGGTCCGGCCCCGGCGCCTGCTACCCATGATGCCAAGGAAGCGGCAGCACAGGGCAGGGGCAGCAAGATGATCCTCGCGGATTCCATCGGTTTTGCGGCGACGCATACGATCAGCGAAATTCTCTCTGAAATCCCGGAGGCGGAGGTGCGGCACGGCACGCGCAATTTCGCAAAAGGCGGTGCCGTTGGGGCGGATGATACGCCGCCCGAGCAGTTCGTTGCGGACATGAAGCGGAGCGCGGCGGCCGGCAAACGGGTCTACGCGGTGCACTGTCTATATAGTGCCCCGCAGGCGCGCCCGATCTGCGAGGCCAATGGGGTGACGCATAAGATCATCGTACGCGACCCGATCAAGCATGTCCGCTCGTGTTATGCATGGTGGGTGAGAAAGACCTTGCAGGGCGACGAGATCAGTCACCGCAAGATCACCACCATCGACGAGCATCTGATTGCCAAGCTGCCGATTCCGCGAAGCTTTCCGAACGCCGCCTTTGCCGCGGCGATGTCGCATGTGATGCAATTCAACCTCGAGGCGCTCGAGGCGGGCTGCGAGTTTTTGCAAATGGAGCGGCTGGTGTCCGAAGAGGACTACTTCCGCGAGTCGTTTGATGTGCCGGATGGCGCCACTCTAAGTCACTTCAACGGGGCTGAGGTGCGTCGCGCCTCGCATCGCAACCAGCTTGAGGGGCTCGATCTGGGCGAGGTGAGCGAGGACGTGCTGACGCAGGTGTTCCGTTGGACGGTCGCCGGCAAGACGGCGAGCTTTGCGGAGATGTGTGAGCGACTCGGGTACGCCTAAAGGCGAAAGAGGTGCGGGAAGGCGCGGCAAGGCCGCTCTTCCCGTCGCGTCATCTGATCGGGCTGTTGCAAAGCCACTCAGAGCGTCGCGATGGGGCGAAGCAGTCTTGCTGTTGCGCGTCTACCGGGCGCACGCGGCGCACCCGCATAAAAAATATTGTTCTCTGGGGGGTAAATGGTGCTGCTGGAGAGAATCGAACTCTCGACCTCTCCCTTACCAAGGGAGTGCTCTACCTCTGAGCTACAGCAGCGCCGGTGTGCCTTTCGAAGCGTCCACGCTAGGTTGCGTCGGTGCGCCTCGTGGCGTGGCGCGGTGTCTAAGGGCAAACGCCGGGGGGTGCAAGCGCAATCTGGACGGTTTTTTGCGTCTCAAGTAAAGAAAGTTCATGAAGCCCAAATCGAGCCCGCAAAAAAAGCCTGCAAACGACCGGGACGCCCGCCTCAAGGCGGCGTTGAAGGCCAATCTCGGTCGGCGCAAGGCACAGGCGAAGGCGCGCGACGCCTCGACAGACGACAATAAGCCCGAAGACGGGCCGAGCAGTGAAAAGGACAGCTAATGGATTCGATCGTCGTCACGGGCAACGGCCCGCTTTCGGGACAGATCCCCATCGCCGGCGCGAAGAATGCCTGCCTTACCCTCATGCCCGCGACCCTGCTGTCGGATCAGCCGCTGACGCTGACCAATGCGCCGCGGCTTTCGGATATCCGCACCATGACGCTGCTGTTGCAGTCGCTGGGCGCGGAGGTGCAGGCACTGAACGACGGGCAGGTGCTGGCGATGTCGAGCCACGCGCTGACCTCGACCCGCGCCGACTATGACATCGTGCGCAAGATGCGCGCGTCGATTCTCGTGCTTGGTCCGCTGCTGGCGCGTTTTGGCCATGCCGAGGTGTCGTTGCCCGGCGGATGCGCCATCGGCGCCCGCCCGGTGGACCTGCACCTGCGGGCGCTCGAAGCGATGGGCGCCGAACTTGATCTGCGCGAAGGCTATGTGCATGCCAAGACGCCGTCGGGCGGTCTGCAGGGCGGCATCGTCGAGTTTCCCTTCGCCTCGGTCGGGGCGACAGAGAATGCGCTGATGGCCGCGACACTGGCCAAGGGCACCACGGTGATCCGCAACGCGGCGCGCGAGCCGGAGATCGTCGATCTGGCGCAATGCCTGCGCAAGATGGGCGCGCAGATCGAGGGCGAGGGCACCAGCACCATCGAGATCCAGGGCGTCGAGACGCTGGGCGGGGCCACGCACCGTGTTGTGACCGACCGAATCGAACTGGGCACATATATGCTGGCCCCGGCGATCTGCGGCGGCGAGGTGGAATGCCTCGGTGGTACGATCGAACTGGTCAAAAGCTTCTGCGAGAAACTTGACGAGGCGGGCATCGGGGTTGAGGAGACGCCGACCGGCCTTAAGGTGGCGCGCAAGAACGGCCGGGTGAAGGCGGTGGATGTGACCACCGAACCTTTCCCGGGCTTCCCCACCGACCTGCAGGCGCAGATGATGGCACTGCTTTGCACCGCCGACGGCGAAAGCGTGCTGGAAGAAAAGATTTTCGAGAATAGGTTCATGCACGCGCCCGAGCTGCTGCGCATGGGCGCGAGCATCGACGTATCGGGCGGCACCGCCCGGGTGAAGGGCGTCGAGAAACTGAAGGGCGCTCCGGTGATGGCCACCGATCTGCGGGCCTCGGTGTCGCTGATTCTCGCCGGTCTTGCGGCAGAGGGCGACACGGTGGTCAGCCGGGTCTATCATCTGGACCGCGGCTACGAGCACGTGGTGCGTAAACTGCGCGGTGTTGGCGCCAAGATCGAACGGGTGAAGGGCGAGTGACCGAAGACGCAAGATTCGAAGACGCGGGCGGCCAGCCGCTCAATCTCGGCGCGATGGACCCCGAGGACCTGCAGGTGCTGTCGGCTCTGGCGCAGGACTCGGTGCTCAGCGTCGCCGACATCGCATGGGAAAAGCGCCACAATCGGCTGGCGCTGCTGCTCAACCGGCTCCGCCGCGAGGACGGTGTGCATCGGGATCCGCCAGAGCGGGTTCGCGCGCTGCTCGTGGTGGAAAGCGTGCTGAAGGTGGCGGCGCAGGGAATCAGTCGCGAGGACAAGGACACGGTGCTGTCGCTGCTGAAGGTCGGCTTCGAGCCGGGCGAGGACGGCGCTGGTTTCGTCGAACTGACCTTCGCCGGCGACGGCGCGATCCGCGCCGAGGTCGAGGCGCTGGAACTGCGCCTGAAGGATGTGACCCGGCCCTATCGCGCCATTTCGGGACAGGTGCCGGATCACGGAGCCTGAAAGCAGCCCGGCTTAGGCTTAGCTTAGGACGGCCGGCCTGCTGCGCCTGTCCTACTGCGCCTGCATCGTTTCCAGATACTGCGCGAGGGCGAGGATACGCCCTCGCGTGACGATCTCGCTGGCATATGCGCCGATCTCAACCGACAGCGTCTCTTTGAAGCGCTGCCCCCAGACCGGCATCGGATAGCCATGGCCGCGGATGCCACTGCGGCCGTCGATGATCTGAATGATCTCGAGCATCGGGAACACGCCGTCGTTGTTCGCCGCGATTTGCGTCAGGTCCGGCAGGTCGACGGTCATCAGTTCGGCCAGCGGCCCGTCGCCGGTGCCACCTTCGCCGTGGCACGCAGCGCAGGCATTCATGTATTCGGTCTCTCCCGCGCCTTGCGCCAGCGCGGCGCCCCCCATGCAAAGCCCCGTCATGGCCAATGCCAACGCGAAGGCGGAAATACGATTCTCAAACATCTTAGCTCCTCCGAAATACCACGGCTCTCCCGTGCCGATTCCTCTACATTAAGCGATTCGCATGTGTTGCCCGCTGATCCTCGTCATCGCCAAGGCCGCGAATCCCCGATCCGGCCACTTGAGCCGGGCACGGCTTGTCTCTAAGCACGGGCGCGACAAGGAGATCGCCCATGCCCGTCTTTCTCGACACCACAGAGCCGGATTTCGAGCTGCAGTTCGCGCAGCTGCTCAGCGCCAAGCGCGAGGACAGCCCCGATGTGGACGATACCGTCGGCGCGATCATCGCCGATGTGCGCGCCCGCGGTGACGCGGCGGTGCTGGAACTGACCGCCAAGTTTGACCGGATGACTCTGGACGCCAAGGGCCTGCGGTTCACCGCCGAAGAGATCGAGACCTATTGCGCGCAGGTGCCGCAGGCCGAGCGCGACGCGCTGGAGACCGCAGCGGAACGTATCCGCGCCTACCACGTGCGGCAGATGCCCGAGGATTCGCAGTGGACCGATCCCGATGGTGCCACGCTGGGCTGGCGCTGGACCGCGGTCGCGGCGGCGGGCCTTTACGTGCCCGGCGGTTTGGCAAGCTACCCGTCGTCGGTGCTGATGAACGCCATTCCCGCCAAGGTGGCCGGGGTCGAGCGGCTTTGCATCACCGTGCCGACGCCCGACGGCGTGGTGAACCCGCTGGTCCTGCTGGCGGCGAAGATCGCCGGCGTCGACGAGATCTACCGCATGGGCGGCGCGCAGGCGATCGCGGCGCTGGCTTATGGCACCGAAAGCATCGCCCCGGTCGACAAGATCACCGGGCCGGGCAATGCCTTTGTCGCCGCCGCCAAACGCCGCGTCTTTGGCAAAGTGGGCATCGACATGATCGCAGGTCCGTCAGAGATCCTCGTGATCGCCGACGCTGACAATGACCCGGAATTCATCGCCCTCGACCTGCTCAGTCAGGCCGAGCACGACGAGAGCGCGCAATCGATCCTGATCACCCCCGACGCGGCCTTCGGGCGCGCCGTCGCCGAGGAGGTAGAGCGCCAGTTGCAGGGGCTCGAACGCCAAGGCATCGCCGGCGCCAGCTGGCGCGATTTCGGCGCGGTCATCGTCACCCGTGATCTTTCCGAGGCGGCCGATCTCTCCAACCGCGTCGCGCCCGAGCATCTCGAACTCTGCGTCGCCGACCCCGAGGCGCTGTCGCAGCAGATCCGCCACGCCGGTGCGATCTTCCTCGGCCAGTGGACGCCCGAGGCGATCGGCGATTACGTCGGCGGGCCGAACCACGTGCTGCCCACCGCCCGGTCGGCGCGGTTCTCTTCGGGGCTGTCGGTGCTCGATTTCCTCAAGCGCACCACATTGGCCAAGATGTCGCCCGAGGCGCTGCGTGCGATCGGCCCGGCGGCAGAGATTTTGGCGTCCTCTGAAAGCCTGCAGGCGCATGGCCTGTCGGTGACGGCGCGCCTGCGCAAGCTCAACGGCTGACACCAAAGGCGCAGGCGCAGCGCGCCGCCTGCGGCGCAAGGCGCATTGCCCCATCTCCTCGCATTGGCTACAGATTCCGGAGCCGAAGCCGAGGACGCGCCCATGAGCCATATCGCCCGTATCGAGCTGGACGACGCCAACCTGCCGCCTCCGACCCCGGAGATCGAGCAGGAGCGCCGCGTTGCCATGTTCGATCTCATGGAAGAAAACAGTTTCACACTTCCCCCGCGCGAGGGCCGCGAGGTGCCGCCAGGCCCCTATGCGCTTGGCCTGTCGATCCGCGAGAAACGGCTGGTGTTCGACATTTCCACCGAGGCCGGGGAGCCGGCGGCCGAGTTCCATCTGTCGCTGGCACCTTTCCGGCAGGTGGTGAAGGATTACTTCCAGATCTGCAAAAGTTACTTCGACGCGGTGAAATCCGCCGCGCCCAGTCAGATCGAAACCATCGACATGGCTCGCCGCGGCATCCACAACGAGGGCGCGCGCATCCTGCAAGAGCGGCTCGAGGGCAAGGCCGAGGTCGACAATGATACGGCACGCCGGCTCTTCACCCTCATCTGCGTGCTGCATTTCGGGGGCTGACCGGGTGCCGAAGCTGCCGCAATCGGTTCTGTTTTGCTGCGACCACAACGCCGTGCGCTCGCCCATGGCCGAGGGCATCATGAAAAAGCTCTACGGACAGGGCACCTATGTGCAGTCCGTCGGCGTGGTGAATGATCTCGAGATCGACGGCTTCGCCATCTCTGTCTGTCAGGAGATCGGCGTCGAGCTTTCCAAGCATCGCTCGCGCAGCTTCGAAGAACTCGAAGAGATGGGCGAGACGCTGTCGGGGTTCGACCTGATCGTCGCCATGTCGCCCGCCTCGCAGCGCGCCGCGCTGGAACTCACCCGCTTCTTTCATCTGACGGTGGAATACTGGCCGATCATGGATCCCACGGGGCTCGGCGAGACCCGCGAGACCAAGCTCAACGCCTACCGCCAGACCCGCGACCAGATTTACGACAAGCTCAAGACCCGATGGGGAGACACATGACGGCCACAGACACCATCAAGGCCTATTTCGAGGCGTTCAATTCCGGCGACACCGAGGCGATGCTCGACCTGCTGTCGGCGGATATCGCGCATCACGTGAACGAGGGGCAGATTCGCTCCGGCAAGACCAAGTTCGCCGAGTTCTGCGCCCATATGTCCCACTGCTACGAAGAGCAGCTGACCGACATGGTGATCTTCGAGGCCGAGGGCGGCACCCGCGCCGCCGCCGAATTCGTGGTCAACGGCACCTATCTCAAGACCGACGCAGGGCTGCCCGAGGCGCGGGGACAGACCTACCGGCTGCCCGCAGGGTCTTTCTTTTCGCTGAAGGACGGCAAGATCAGCCGCGTGGTCACCTATTACAGCCTGTCCGACTGGGTCCGGCAGGTCTCGTGACCGAGGTCCGCGTGCTCACCGGCGCGGCGCTCGACGCCGCGCTCGACGACGTGGCGCGGCTGCGCATCGCGGTGTTCCGCGACTGGCCCTATCTTTACGACGGTGATCTCGATTACGAGCGCGACTATCTCGAGAGCTACCGGACCAGCGCCGGGGCGGTGCTGGTCGGTGCCTTCGAGGGCGTGCGCCTTGTCGGTGCCGCCACCGGTACTCCGATGGAAGACCACGCCGACGATTTCGCCGCGCCGTTTGCCGCCACCGGCCTCGCGCTTGCCAAGATTTTCTACTGCGCCGAGTCGGTGCTGCTGCCCGAAGCGCGTGGGCAGGGGATCGGCCACCGTTTTTTTGACTTGCGCGAAGCCCATGCGCGCCGCCTCGAGCGCCGCTATAGCGCGTTCTGCGCCGTGCAGCGCCGCGCAGACCATCCGCTGCGTCCCCCCAGCTACGCGCCGCTCGACCCGTTCTGGCGCAAGCGCGGCTACGCGCCGCTCGAGGGGGTCATCGCGCATTTCCACTGGCGCGACGTGGATCAGGCCGAACAGACCGACCACGCCCTGCAATTCTGGATCCGCGACCTCGAGGGGGACCTCGGCGGCGATACCGCCTAGCCCTTCTTCTCTTCCCAAATACGCCGGGGGAGTCCGCGCAGCGGACGGGGGCAGCGCCCCCTCTCAACCGGCATCACCAAGGACCTGCCCATGAAGATCGCAACCGCCGCCTACCCGATGGACTTTCAAGAAAGCTGGGATGCCTATGCCGCCAAGATCGAGGCGTGGGTGTCCGAGGCAGCGGGGCAGGGCGCGGAGCTTTTGGTCTTCCCCGAATACGGCGCGATGGAAATCGCCACGCTTGCCGGGGCCGCCGCGGCGGCAGACCTCGAGGGCTCGCTGCACGCTATATCCGAGCGCCTGCCACGTGTGGATGCGCTGCACTCGGACCTCGCGGCGAAATACGGCGCGCATATCCTCGCCGCCTCGGCGCCGGTGTTCGACGGGACGCTGGGCCCGCGTCCGGTGAACCGCGCGCGGCTCTTCGCGCCGGGCGGCGACATGGGGTTTCAGGACAAGCAGATCATGACCCGTTTCGAGCGCGAGGACTGGGACGTGGTGGGCGGCGCGCCGCTGCAGATCTTCGACACTGCGCTTGGCAGGATCGGCATCCTGATCTGCTACGATTCGGAATATCCGCTGCTGGGCCGGGCGCTGCGCGATGCCGATCTGCTGCTTGTACCCTCCTGCACCGAGGCGCAGGCGGGCTATAGCCGCGTGCGTATCGGCACCATGGCCCGCGCGCTCGAACAGCAGTGCATCGCGGTGATGGCCTCGACCGTGGGCGATTGCGACTGGTCCGAGGCGGTGGACACCAACACCGGTGCGGGCGGGGTGTTCTGCCCGCCGGACACCGGGTTTCCGGCCACCGGGGTGATCGCCGAAGGGGTGCTAGGCAAACCGGGCTGGACCTATGCCGAGCTGGACCTTGACGCCGTCGCCCGGGTCCGCAACGATGGGGTTGTGCTGAACCGCACCCATTGGGACGATCAGTCCGGGCGCGACGGCCCCGTGGCAGTGCGGGCGCTGCGCTGACGGCTATTCCCGACAATCTGCAATTGCACCCTTGAAAAACGCCGCGTTTGGGCGCATATCCATGCGCGTTCCGCGACCTACAGGCGGAATGGCATTTTCAGGAGAAAGCATGGCCAAGGAAGATACGCTCGAATTTCCCGGTGTCGTGAAGGAACTCCTGCCCAACGCGACGTTTCGGGTCGAGCTTGAGAACGGCCATGAGATCATCGCGCACACGGCAGGCAAGATGCGCAAGAACCGCATCCGTGTTCTCGCAGGCGACAAGGTACAGGTCGAAATGACCCCCTATGATCTGACCAAGGGCCGGATCAACTATCGCTTCAAGTAAGCGCCGGATGGTCCCGAATCTTAAGGCGGTTCCCGCTGCACGGGGCTGGACCTGCGAGGTCCGCGCATGAAGCTCGTTCTCGGCTCCGGCTCGCCCCGGCGGCGCGATTTGCTCGCGCAGCTGGGCGTGAAAGCCGACGACATCCGCCCGCCCGACATCGACGAAGATCCGATGCCGGGCGAGCTGCCGCGCCCCTACTGCGTGCGCCTCGCACGCGAAAAGGCGCAGGCGATTCCCGCCACCGCTGACGAAATCGTTCTCTCGGCCGACACCACCGTCGCGCTGGGGCGTCGTATCTTGGGCAAACCCCGCGATGCCGGCGAAGCGGCGGAGTTCCTCACCAAGCTCTCGGGCCGGCGTCACCGGGTGATCACCGCCGTCGCAGTGCGCCGCGGCGATCAGCTGTGGGAGCGTGATGTGGTCACGCAGGTGAAGATGAAGGACCTCTCGAACGAGGAACTCAACGCCTATCTTGCCTCGGACGACTGGCAGGGCAAGGCTGGCGGTTACGGCATTCAGGGAATGGCGGGCGCCTTCATTCCTTGGATCAACGGCAGCTTCACCTCGGTGGTCGGTCTGCCGCTTGCCGAAACCGCGAACCTGCTGCTCGCTGCAGGCTATCCGCTCTACAAGCCCGGAGAACTGGCATGAAGGGACGCACCATCGCGCTCGACCACCTCGGCGATGCCGAAGCGGCGGCGCTGATCGTCGACGGCAAGCTCGAGGATCTGCTGATCGACAGCGACCACGCGCGCCCCGGCACCATCTACCGCGGCATCGCGCAGCGCCCGATGAAGGGGCAGGGCGGCATGTTCCTCGACACGCCCGAAGGCTCGGCCTTCCTGCGACAGGTGAAGGGCTTGTCCCCCGGCCAGCCGCTGGTGGTGCAGGTCACTGGCTTTGCCGAACCGGGCAAGGCGATTCCCGTGACCACCCGCGTGCTGTTCAAATCGCGCTACGCCATCGTCACGCCCGGCGCGCCGGGGCTGAACATCTCGCGCCGGATCAAGGATGACGACATCCGCGAGAGCTTGCTGGAGATCGCCCACGAGGTGATGCCCGGGGCGAAAGAGGCCGAGAACGGCCTGATTATGCGCTCGTCCTGCGCCCAAGGCGATCCCGATGAGATCGCCGAGGACGTGGCCGCCATGGCTGAGCTGTGCCAGCAGGTGATGGCCGACGTTTCCGGCGACGCCGAGGTTCTGGTCGAAGGCGACGGCCCGCATGCGCTGGCATGGCGTGAGTGGGAAGAGGGCGCTGTGGATGCCGAGGCTGGCAGCTTCGAGCGCCACGGCGTGCACGAGTTGATCGACGCGCTGTCGCGCCCGCTGGTGCCACTGTCCGGTGGCGCCTCGATGAGCATCGAGCCGACCCGTGCGCTCGTGGCTGTCGACGTCAACACCGGCGGCGACACCTCGCCTGCGGCGGGACTGAAAGCCAATATCGCCGCCCTGCGCGAACTGCCGCGGCAGCTGCGCCTGCGCGGCCTGGGCGGGCAGGTCATCGTCGATCTGGCTCCGATGCCGAAGAAAGAGCGCCGGCAGATCGAGTCGGTGCTGCGTGCGGCGCTGAAGCAGGACCCGACCGAAACCATCCTTGCAGGCTGGACGCAGCTGGGGCTCATGGAGCTGCAGCGCAAGCGCGAGCGCGTGCCGCTGAGCGAGGTGCTGAAGCCGGGGATGCTGTCATGAGCTGCCCGATCTGCGCCAAGCCGACCGACGCGAAATACCGGCCCTTCTGTTCGAAGCGCTGCGCCGATGTGGATCTGGCGAAATGGATGTCGGGCAGCTACGCCGTACCGTCGACCGATCCGCAGGACGTGGAAGAGGCCATCGAGGCGGCTGAGCGCGAACTCAACAACCCAACGCGACACTGATCGACAGGTGATTTCGGGGGCGCTGCCCCCGCCGCGCGTGGCGCGGCGCCCCCGGGATATTTTTGTCTAGACGAAGGGTCTGGTCGCTGGTCCTGCGCGCTTTCAGAGCTCGCGCAGGTAGGCCCAGGACGCGAAGCCCTTCATGCCCGGCTCGCGATCCAGCGAGACCTCGCACCAGCGGGTGCCACCGGTTTGCGTGCACTCATAGACCCGCACCACCGTTCCGTTCGGAAGCCCGGCCAGCACGTCAAAGCCGGTGCCCGGCCCGCCGCGCAGTTTCAGCATGTCGTCGTCGTCCACCCCGTAGACCTCGTAGCGGTCGCCCCAGACGTTGCTGCCGGAGGGCGCGCCGCATCCGGCCAGAGCCGCCAGTGCCAGCACCATGACGATTGTTCGCCGCATATGTTTCTCCTGTCTTCTGCCTCGGTCACAGGTTTAATGCGCGCGCGGGGCAAAAGGAACGGGCGATGGGTGCGGTCTGCACGTCTGGCAGCGGACGGGGCAGCGCGGCCACGCTGGCTGGCGGCTGGCGGCTATTGCTGGTTGCAGCCACCGGTGGCTTCGCTAACGTCCGGTCCATGACTGACGATCCGACCGCTCTGGCGTCTTACCCCTTGCTTCGCACCGCTGGCATCGACGGCATGCTGGTCAGCTTCGGCGACAGGCTGAGCGAACCTGCCAACCGCGCCGCGCTGGCCTTTCGTGCTGCGCTTGAACGCGAGCCGCCCGAGGGGGTGGAGGAGATCTCCTCCTCGCTGGTCTCGGCCTATCTGCGCTTTGATCCGCTGGCGCTGAGCCATGCCACGCTTGAGGCCAAGCTACGCCAGTTGATGGCCGCGCGCGACTGGCTGCAGGCCGATCTGCCGCATGGCCGGCGGCTGCACCGCATTCCCACCGTCTATGGCGGCGACCTTGCGCCGCAGCTCGCCGAGGCGGCGGCGGAGGCCGGGTTGAGCGAGGCCGACGCGGTGGCCTCTCTGTCCCGGGCGCGGGTGCGGGTGACGGCGCTTGGCTTCGCGCCGGGCCAGCCCTATCTGGGCGAGTTGCCCGAAACGTGGAACATTCCGCGCCAGCAGGGGCTGACGCCGCGCGTGCCGAAGGGCGCTTTGGTGCTGGCGATCCGCCAGTTCGTGATCTTCTCGGTCAGCGCGCCGACCGGATGGCGCCATGTGGGCCAGACGGCGGCGCCGCTGTTTCGCATGGGGGCGGAGCGGCCGTTCCTGCTGGCGCCGGGCGATGAGGTGGAGTTCCCGCAAGTCAGCGAAGAGGTTTTTGCCCGCATGCAGGACGACCCCGAGGGCGGGGCAAGCTGGGAGGACCTGCCATGAGCCGGGCGCTGATCGTTCATCGCGCCGGGCCTGCGGTCACGGTGCAGGATGACGGCAGGCCGGGTTGGATCGCCTATGGCCTGTCGCGTGGCGGCGCGATGGATCGGCTGGCGCTGGCCGAGGGCGCGGCGCTGCTTGGACAGGGCGCGACGGCGGCGCTGGAAATGGGCGGCGTTGGCGGGCGCTTCGAGGCGGGGTGCGACCTGCGCATCGCGCTGACCGGCGGCGCCATGCGCGCCAGCATCGACGGCGCGCCGGTGGTCTGGAACGCCGCGCACGCGCTGCCCGCGGGCGCGGTGCTGGAGATCGGCCCTGTGCAATCGGGGGCCTATGGCTATCTTTCGGTCGGTGGCGGGCTGGAGCCCGAGGAAGTGCTGGGCGCGCGCTCTGCACATCTGACAGCCGGGCTGGGACGCGCGGTGCAGGCCGGCGACCGGTTGCCGGTGGGCGCTGACGCGGGCGGGCCGGTGGCCCGGATGCTGCCGGTGGAGGACCGCTTCTCGGGCGGGGCGCTGCGGGTGGTGGAGAGCCTGCAGACCCGACTGTTCCCCGCAGAGCAGCGGCGGCGGCTTGGCGAGGCGAGGTTCACGCGCGACTCCCGCGCCAACCGCATGGGGGTGAAGCTGGTGCCTGATGGTGCGCCTTTTGGTGTCGACGGCGGGCTGTCGGTGGTTTCGGAGATCATCACCCCGGGCGACATCCAGATGACCGGCGATGGCGCGCCTTTCGTCCTGATGGCCGAATGCCAGACCACCGGTGGCTACCCGCGCCTCGCCACCGTCATTCCTGCCGATCTGCCACGCGTGGCGCAGGCGCCCGCCGGGGCCGAGTTGAGCTTCAGTTTCGTGTCGATGGACGAGGCGCTGGCCGCAGAGGCGGCCTACCGCGCGGCGCTGAAAGACTTGCCGCGCCGCACCGAGCCGCTGACGCGCGACCCGGCCGAGGTGACCGATTTGCTGGGCCACAAGCTGGTCAGCGGTTTTTCCAACGGCGAGTATCACGACCATTGAGCCGCAGGCTCTGACAGAAGGAGACACAGGGATGACCAGCGTCGATCTCAACGCGGATATGGGCGAGAGCTTCGGCCCTTGGGTGATGGGGCAGGATGCGGCGCTGCTCGAGGTGATCACCTCGGCCAATATCGCCTGCGGCTTTCACGCCAGCGATCCCGACGTCATGGCGGCGACGATGCGGCTGGCGGTCGAGAACGGCACCGGCATCGGTGCGCATCCGGGGTTTCCCGATTTGCAGGGCTTTGGCCGGCGCCGGATGCACATGTCTCACGACAGCCTGCGCAATCTTGTGGCGTATCAGCTGGGCGCGGCGCAGGCGATGGCGGGTGCGGCGGGCGGCAAGGTGCGGCATCTGAAACTGCACGGCGCGCTGGCCAATATGTGCGCCGAGGACAAGGCCATGGCGTTGGCCGCCTATCAGGGGGCGCTGTCGGTCGATCCCGAGATCATCGTCATGGTTCTGGCGGCGACGCAGCAGCAGGCTGCGGTGGAGGACCTGGGCTGCCGCTGGGCGGGCGAGATCTTTGCCGACCGCGCCTATAACGACGACGCCACGCTCGTCGACCGTGCGCTGCCCGGTGCGGTGATCCATGATGCCGATCTGGCCGCCGCGCGCATGGTGCAAATGGTGCAGGCGGGCGCGATCATCACCGAAAGCGGCGCGCATATCCCGGCGGCGGTGGACACCATCTGCATGCACGGCGACGGCAAGACCGCGCTGCAGATCGCGCGCGCGGTACGCGCTGCTCTGGAAGGTGCGGGCGTTGCGCTGAAGGCGTTTTCGGGGCGTAGCGGCGGGGTCTGAGCGACCGCCTCAGCCCCTGATCCAATAGGCCGAGAAGTAGCCCTGCTCGCGCGGCAGACCCATGTCTTTGAACTGCGCCTTCGCGGCGCGAACGGTGGCTTTCTCGGCGGCGACCCAGACGAATTGCCCGTCTTCGATCTCGGTGATCTCGGCCAGCGCAGTGCCGAGCCCGCCGGCATCGTCGCGGCTGATCCAGCGCAGGTCCATGCCCGCGGGCAGCGGCAGGTCCGGGCGGTCGGCCTCGGCGCCAGTTTCGATCATGACCCGTCCGCGCAGCGCCGCCGGGGCATGCTCGAGGATGCGGCGGATGGCGGGCAGGGCGGTCTCGTCACCGGCCAGCAAAAGCGAAGCGGCATCGGGAAAGTCGCCGCCGCCGGGGCCCATCACGCCGACCGTGGTGCCGGGCGTCGCCTGCTGTGCCCAAGCGGTGGTGCGGCCGCCCTCATGCTCGAAGATGTCGAAGGCAAAGCGGCCCTGCGCCGCATCGAGCCACACGAACGTATAGGCGGCACGGTGCAGCGCGCAGGCACCGTCGGGCCAGATCGTGCGGCCTTGTGCGGTCAGTTCCGGCCAGCGCGGCTGCTGGCCCTCCGGCGGCAGCAGCAGCGAGAAATGCATGCCGCCCTCGCACAGCGCGGCGATGCCCTCGCAGGCCATCTCGACGCGTAGGAAGTTGGCCGAGATCCGACGGGTGCCGCGCACCGTGGCGAGGTGGAAGTTGGGCGGGGTGCGCGCGGCTTCGATGCCGCTCCACGACATGCGGGTGGCGGCCTCGGGCAGCAGGTGATCGAGCATGTAGATCACCGTCTCGCGGCACTGGTGCAGCGGCGCGTCGCCGTCGGCGGCGATCTCCACGTCAAAGCCGCGCCGGTCCATGCGCAGCGCCACCTCGGCGCCGCTGGTGTGCACCTTCAATCGGCGGCCGCGTTGCTCGCTGGGGATGCCGAATTCGTCGAGGCGGCTGCGCAGCGCCCCGACGAACCCGTCGGGAAGCGGGCCTTCGAAGCGGCTCGTCGAGATGGAGCGGGAAGCGGGTGTCATGTCGCGGTCTCCTTTCGGATCAGAGCGGGATGATCATCGGCGTGCCGGTCACCGGGTCGGGGTCGACGCGGGCGGCAAGGCCGAAGCCGGTGCGCAGGTTGGCGGGGCTCAGCACCTGCCAAGGCGTGCCGGTGGCCACAAGGCCCCGCGGCCCGAGCAGCACCAGCCGGTCCGAGAAACGCGCCGCGAGGTTGAGGTCATGCAGCACCGAGATCACCGTCAGCCCGGCCTCGCGGTTGCGCTGGCGCAGCAGCGCCAGAACGTCGATCTGATGCACGAGGTCAAGGTAGGTGGTCGGCTCATCAAGCAACAGCAGCGGCGCGCTCTGCGCCAGCACCAGCGCGATCCACGCCCGCTGCCGCTGGCCGCCCGAAAGCTCGCTCAGCGGGCGCTCGGCGAAGGCGGTCATCTGCACCGCCTCCAGCGCCTCGGCGCAGGCGCGGGCGTCGGCGTCGCGCCACGGGGTGAAGAGGCCACGCCACGGCGTGCGCCCGCGTTTCACCAGATCGGCGACGGTGATGCCCTCGGGCGCGATCGGGGACTGCGGCAGGATCGCCAGTTCCCGCGCCAGCGCACGGGTGTCGCGGCGGTGGATGTCCTGCCCGTCGAGCAGAACCCTCCCGGCGCTTGGCTGCAGCAGCCGGGCCATGGCGCGCAGCAGGGTGGATTTGCCGCAGCCGTTGGGGCCGAGGATGGCGGTCATTTCGCCGCGCGGCATATCCAGCGTCAGCTCGCGGATCACCGGGCGGTCGGCATAGCCGAGCGACAGGGCGTCTGCCCGCAGGCAGGGTTGGGAGGCGCTGGAGGTCATAGCTCGCCTTTCTCCATTTCGCGCGACAGGCGCCAGAGCAGGTATGGGGCGCCCAGAAGTCCGGTCATCACGCCGGTGGGCAGTTGGACGCCGGGCAGGGCGGCGCGGGCGGCCAGATCGGCCAGCAGCAGCACCAGCGCGCCGGTGGCGGCGGCGGCGATGAGGCGGGCCTGCAGCCCGCGGGCGCCGGCAAGGCGGAGGCCCAGCGGACCGGCCATCAGCGCGACGAACGGCACGGGGCCGGCCACGGCGACACCCGCTGCGGCCAGCAGCACGCCGGTGCCTGCCAGCGCCAGCCGTGCCGCTCCGACCTTCAGCCCAAGCCCGGCAGCAAGGTCCTCGCCCAGTTGCAGCGCTGCGAGCCGGCGCATCTGCACCAGCGCCAGCGCCGCCAGAAGGCCGCCGACCGCCCAGACCTGCAGCGCATGGCGCCAGTCGCGCGCCGCCAGCGAGCCGGTCAGCCAGCGCTGCGCCTCGGCGGCCTGCGGGTGCGGCAGCAGCGTCAGCAGGAAACTCGACAGGGCCGAGGCGACAAAGCCGATGCCCAGCCCGACGAGGATCATCGTCAGCGGCGGCGTGGCATGTCCGCGGCGGTGCGAGAAGATGGCCACCAGCAGCGCTGCCAGCAGACCTCCGCCCGCCGCCAGCAGCGGCAGCGGCAGGCTGAGGCCAAGGGCGATGGCGGCGATGATGGTCAGCCCGGCCCCGGCGGTGAAACCCATGATGTCGGGCGCCGCCAGAGGGTTGCGAAACAGGTTCTGAAACAGCGCCCCGGCCATGCCCAGCACCGCGCCCGCGCCGAGCGCGGTCAGCACGCGCGGGCCGCGGATGGTGCCCAGCACCAGCGCGCCGGGCCCTTCGCCGGTGCTCAGCCCCTGCCACAGCAGGGCGGGGCTCAGCCGGACCTGTCCCAGCATCAGCGCCGCCAGCGTGGCGGCCAGCAGCAGCAAACCAAGGGTCAGCGTGCCCTTCATGCGGTGGCTCCGGGGCGCAGGCGGCGGGCGACCCACAGGAAGACCGGCCCGCCGATCAGCGCTGTCATGATACCGGCGCGCACTTCGGCGGGCGGCATCACCACCCGGCCCAGCGTGTCAGCCAGCAGCAGCAGCGTGGCCCCCAGCAACGCCGAGGCAATCAGCGCGCGGCGCAGCGAGTGCCCGGCCACCAGTCGCGCCAGCGGCGGCACTATCAGCCCGAGGAAGGCAATGGGTCCGGCCACCGCCACCGCCGCGCCGGTGCACAGCGTGACCACAGCGAGCGCCGCCGCCTGAACCCGGCGCGGCTTGGTGCCCAGACCGCGCGACAGCGCCGCGCCGAGCGACAGCGCTTCGATTTGCGGTGCCATGGCCAGCGCCAGCCCGCCGCCGGCGGCGGCGACCAGCGCCATTTCCGCCAGCGGTCGGCTTGCAGCCTGCGTCAGCGCCCCCGCCACCCAGAAGCGGAAAAGATCGAGCGTGTCCTGCCGGATCAGCACGATGGCGGTGACCAGCGACAGCAGCAGCGCATTGAGCGCCGCGCCCGCCAGCGTCAGCCGCACCGGCCCGACATCGCCGCGCAGCCCGCCGCCAAGGATGAACACCAGCGCCGAGGCCAGCGCGGCACCGGGAAAGCTCAGCAGCGCCACCGAAGCCTGACCTGATTGGCCGAGCAGCGTCGCCCCCAGCAACAGCGCAAAGGCGGCGCCCGAATTGACCCCCAGCAGGCCGGGATCGGCCAGCGGGTTGCGGGTCATCACCTGCATGATCGTGCCGGCGATCCCCAGCGCCGCTCCGGCGATCAGCCCGGCAGCCATGCGCGGCAGGCGGATCGCCAGCAGGGTCACGTGATCGGGGTTCGTCGGATCGAAACTGTGCACGGCTTCAAGCGCAGCGCCGGGGCTCACCGGTCGCGCGCCCACCGACAAGGCCAGTGCCAGCGCCACCCCAAGCAGCGCCAAGAGCCCGAGCAGGCGCAGCATCAGAGCAGGCCGGCGTCTTGCGCGCTTGGCACCGGCGTTGCCGGATCGCCGTCGAGCGCGGCGATGATCTCGGGCTCTAGCTGCTCCAGCGCGAAGGGCATCGACAGCACGCTGCCGAACGACAGCGCGCCGGCAATCAGTTCGCCGCAAAAGACCTCGCGCCCCTCGGCGTTGGCGCGCAGGGTCCGGCGCATGGCCAGCCCAGCGATGTCGGTGGCCTGATCACGGGTCGAGATCCAGATCAGCAGGTCCGCATCCAGCGGCGACAGATCCTCTGGCGAGAGCGCGGTATAAAAGCCGTCTGCCGAGTTCAGCGCTGCCAGAGCTGGCGGCTGCTGAAAGCCCATTTCTTGGAAGAACTGCACCCGCGCATCGCCGCCAGTGAACGCGCTGGTCTGGCCGCCTTCGTGCCACGCACAGGCGGCGGTTTGGCCCTGCCACTCCGGATGCCGGTCGCGCAGCGCGGCGAACCTGTCCTGTACGCCGGTGATCAGCGCCTCGGCCTTGGCTTCGGTCCCGGTGGCGCGGGCGATCATCCGCAGTTCGGCGTCCCACGGCATGCCATAGGCCGAATGGCCCGGCGCCTGCATCAGCACCGGCGCGATCTGCGACAGCAGCGCGTATTCCGCCTCGGAAATGCCCGAGCCGATGGCGACAATCAGATCGGGTGCGAGGCTGGCGACTGTCTCGATCGACACCTCGCCGGTCATCAGCGCGGGGCTGGCGTCGCCCAACAGCGGTTGCGCCCAAGGCCAGACGCCATGCGGATGCTCGCCGTACCAATAGCGGATTGCCTGCGGCACGACCCCCAGCGCCAGAAGGCTGTCCTGCGTCGTGTAGCCAAGCGAGACCACCCGGCGCGCGGGCGCGTCCAGCACCGTTTCACCATAGGCATGTTCAAAGCGGAGCGTTTCGTCAGCGGCGCGCAGCGGCGGGCTTGCAAGGAGGCTGCCCGCGCCGGCCAGAGCGCTGACCACAAAGCCACGGCGGCTGAAATCGGTAAGGCAGGGGCGCATGGAGACTCCTTGGATCGAGATGCCGGTCTGGCCCTTGAACCCTTCGAGACCGGCGCCGCGCGGCGGGGCGCGCTTTATCCAAGCTAATTAGTCGGGATTTTGATAAAGGAAAACCCCCTTTGCCGTCAGCGCAAAGGGGGCTGAGGTGCGGTTGGTCGGCAGGCTTATTGCGCGGCGCATTCGGCGACGTTCTGCGCCAGTGCGGTGATCAGCGTTGGGTAGAAGCTCGCGCCAAGCTCCAGCGACTGGCCCAGCGGGTCCAGTTCGGCCACCGGGGTGTCGGCGCCTTCGGTCACGGCCGAGATGAGGCGCGGGTCGAACTGCGGCTCGGCGAAGACACAGGCGGCATCCGCGTCCTGCAAGGCATCGCGCAGCGCGTCGAGCCGCGCCGGGCTGGGGGCGGTGGCATCCGACAGCGAGATGGCACCCAGCACGGTCAGTCCGAAGCTGGTCTCGAAGTATTGGAAGGCGTCATGGAAGACCACAAAGTGGCGCTCTTGTGCCGGGGCGAGCAGGTCTTCGGCTTCGGCGCGGGCTTCGTCGATGCGGGCGGCCGCGGCCTCGGCGTTGGCGGCATAGGTGTCGGCATTCTCCGGATCGGCATCCGAGAGCGTCTGCGCGATCAGCGGCAGCCAGTTCACGGCGTTGTCGACCGAGAGCCAGACGTGCGGATCGTCCCCCTCGTGGTGGTGGTCGTGACCGGCCTCATGCGCATGGTCTTCGTGCTCGTGCTCGTGCTCGTGCTCGTCGTGGCCATGTTCCCCGTGCCCATGTGCGTCGTTATCATCGTCATGGTGATCGGCGTGGTCGTCGTGATCCGCATGCGCCTCGTCGTCATGCCCGTGGTCATGCGACGCGGCGCCGGGCTCGGAGAACAGCACGTCATTGCGCGCCGCAAGGTGCTGTGTGCCGGGCGCATCGAACAGCGAGACAGCGGCACCGTCGGCAGCGATGGCCTCGATCTTGCGGCCAAGATCGGGGCTCAGGGCCGCGCCGATCCAGAACACCACATCGGCGTTTTGCAAGGCGCGCGCCTCGGAGGGTTTCAGCGCGTGGCTGTGCGGCGAGGCCCCCGGTGGAATCAGCAGTCCCGGATCGCCCAGATCGCCCATGACGCTGGCCACCAGCCCCTGCACGGGAGCGATGTCGGTGACCACCTTCGGCACGTCGGCGAAGGCGGGGCTGGCAAGCAGCAGAGCGGGAAGAAGAGAGCGATACATCGGGGCCTCGTGGGTGTCGATTCTTTGAAATCAGATGTTATATCATAACAACTGGCGGGCTTGATATCGTGGACACTATAACATATCAACCCCCATCCGCCGCACGCGATCCCGCGTACGGCAAATCTGGCATCCGCGGAGGGCACATGGCCGCACATACCGACCCGCTTGGGTTCACTCAGCACGACCACGCGCATTGCCGCGAGCAGGCGTTGCAGTCCGCCGAGGAAACCTGTGCCCGCGAAGGGTTGTCGCTGACCAAGCAGCGCCGCCGCGTGCTGGAGATCCTGCTGCGCAAGCATCGGGCTATGGGCGCTTATGAGCTGCTGGACGTGCTGCGCGAAGAGGGCTTGGGTGCGCAGCCGCCCACCGTCTACCGGGCGCTCGACTTTCTGGTGACCAACGGCTTTGCCCATAAGATCGAGCGGCTCAACGCCTTTGTCGCCTGCGCCCATCCGGGCGAGCGGCACAAGCCCGCCTTCCTGCTCTGCCGGTCCTGCGGCGCGGTGGCAGAAATGCCCTCGCAGGACATCGGCGCGGCGGTGCGCAAGGCCGCGGAGGGGCTGGACTTCGAGCTTGAGCGCATGGTGGTCGAGGCCGAGGGCCTGTGCCCGCTCTGTCGTGGAGCGGCGGCGTGACGCTGATCTCGGCGAAAGGCCTGCGGGTGACACTGGGCGAGCACCCGGTGCTGCAAAATGTGGATTTCCATGTCGAGCCGGGCGAGATCGTCACCATCGTCGGGCCCAACGGCTCGGGCAAGTCGACGCTGCTGCGCACGCTGATCGGCGCGGTGACGCCGCAGTCGGGCAAAGTGACGCGCAAGCCGGGGCTGCGCGTGGGCTACGTGCCGCAGAAGCTGCAGATCGACGCGACGCTGCCGCTGACGGTCGGGCGGTTTTTGTCGCTGCCGCACCGGGTCAGCCGCGCCGCGCGCCGCGCCGCGCTGGAAGAAGCCGGGGCAGGCACGCTTGAGGCGCGGCCCATGGCCGGGTTGTCGGGCGGGCAGTTCCAGCGCGTGCTTCTGGCGCGGGCGATCCTCAGCCGCCCCGAAGTGCTGCTGCTCGACGAGCCGACACAGGGGCTCGACCAGCCCGGCTCGGCGGCCTTCTACCGGCAGATCGAGCAGATCCGCGCCCGGCTTGGCTGTGCGGTGGTGATGGTCAGCCATGAGCTGCACGTGGTGATGAGCGCCTCTGACCGGGTGGTGTGCCTGAATGGCCATGTCTGCTGTCAGGGGCACCCGGAAACGGTGGCGCAGGCGGCGGAGTACCGGGCGCTTTTCGGCACCGGCACGCATGGCGCGCTGGCGCTTTACCGGCACGAGCACACCCATAGCCACGACCATGATCACACCCACGACCACAGTCATGAGCACGGGCCGGAGTGCGCGCATGATCACACCCATCACGCAGGGCAGGGGCACTGATGCTGGACGATTTTCTGATACGCGCGACGCTGGCCGGTCTTGGCCTCGCGCTGGCCGCCGCTCCGCTGGGCTGTTTCGTCTCGTGGCGGCGCATGGCCAACTTCGGTGATGCGACAGCGCATGCGGCGATCCTCGGCGTGGCGCTGTCGCTGGCGCTGTCGCTGCCGGTGGTGGCTGGCACGCTCTGCGTGGCGCTGATCATGGCCTTCCTCGTCGGCGCGCTGAGTGAGCGCGGGCTTGGCATTGATACGGTGCTGGGTGTGCTGGCGCATGGCGCGCTGGCCATCGGCCTCGTGGCGATCACTTTCGTGCCCGGCGCGCGGCTTGATCTGACGGCCTATCTGTTCGGCGACATCCTCGCCGTGACGAAGTCCGACCTGCTGGTGATCTGGGGCGGCGCGGCGCTGGTGCTGGCCCTGCTGGTCTGGCGCTGGCAGTCCCTGCTGACCGCCACACTGTCGCCGGACCTCGCGCATGCCAGCGGCATAAACCCGCGGCTCGAGAGCCGGGTGTTGACGGTGGCGCTGGCGCTGACCGTGGCGGTGGCGATCAAGGTGGTCGGCGTGCTGCTGATCGGGGCGATGCTGCTGATCCCCGCCGCTGCCGCGCGGCCCTTCGCCCGCACGCCCGAGGCCATGGCGCTGCTGGCGGCTGGGATCGGCGGGGTGTCGGCGCTGGCCGGGCTGCAGGGCGCACTGCTTTTCGACACCCCAGCGGGGCCGAGCATGGTCTGCGCCGCGACGCTGATCTTTGCGGTGACCGCCAGCCTGCACGGCCTGAAGGGCCGCCGCTGAAGCCCTAGCGCCAGAGGTGGGCCTGAGAGGCCAGAAGCCCTTGCACTTTCGACAGCAGGCGGTTCGGCAGGCCGGGGCGCGGGATGCTGCCCTGCTCCAGCCGTTCGGCCACCAACTCCGGCGTGGAGGGCAGGCCGCTCAGCGGATCGCGGTAGCGCGGGTAGTCGATGAGCGTGGCATGCACCAGCGCGGCAAGGTCGGGCCTTGGGCCCGACAGCCGCCGCGCCGGTACGGGGCCAAGGTCGCGGGTCAGCCCCCAGCCGGCATAGAAGGGCGCGCCCAGCGTCGTCACCCTCACGCCGCGCAGCAGCGCCTCGAAACCGGTGAGCGAGGTCATCGTCCAAACCTCCTGCACCTCGCGCAGCAGTGCGCCCATGTCGATGCCCTCGAGTGTCGCATCTGCCCAGTGTTCCGGCGCCTCCACCGCGCCCCGGCGGAGCCCGGCGCTGACATCCGGGTGCGGCTTCCACAGAAGAACGGCTTCGGGGTTGGCGGCGCGGGCGCGGGCGAGCAGATCGGCGTTGGTGCGGCACTCGGGGCTGCCGAGCAGGATCGACGCATCATCTTCGACCTGACCGACCACGAGAATGCGGTGCCCCTCGGGCAGCGCCGGCGGCGGCGCTCCAAGGTTGTACTTGGTCAGCCCCGCAGCGGTCAGCCGTTCGATCAGCCGCTCGCTGCGCAGGCGCTGGTCGGGCCGCAGGTCAGGGTTGGCGGTGATCAGCGTTTCGAGCCGGGAGGCGCGTGCGGGGTCGTAGTAGATGCCCAGATCGTCCAGCACCAGCGACAGCGGCGGCACCAATTCGGCACCAAGCCCGCGCGAACGCAGGAAGCCATCCTCCACGCGCACTTCGTCGCCGCGCGCCTTGCTGGCCCAAGCCATATGGCGACGGCCCTGCGCCAGCGGTTTTTGCACCGCGTCGCCCTCGGCAAAGACCAAGGCCTTCTGGCCGCCAAAGAAACCTTGCAGCGGGCGGCGTTTCCACAGCCGCATGCCCGAGGCGATCCAGCCTTGCCGGTCCTCGCGCCACGCCCGCGTCTGCGCCTCGAAGGCGCCGAGGGCGTCTTCGAAAGTGCCGAGCTTTTCGCGGCAGGGATCGTACCACGTGGGGTAGAGGATCATCGCGGCGGCGAAGATCTGCGCGCGGGTGAGGCTGCGACCGCGGCGCGGCAGCGGTGTCTCGTCCTGCGTCAGCCCCCAGCCTGCGTAGAAGGGGGTGCCGAAAACACGCGGCTTGTGCCCGGCGAGGATCGCTTCGAACCCCATCTGCGAACTGAGCGTGTAGACCGCCACGGCGCCTTCCAGCAGGGCCCAAGGGGAGACGGGAGCGGTGCACAGGCTGATCCTGCCCTGTGCGTCCTCTGCGCAGAAGTGGCCGCTGCGCAAGCCTTGTGCGGTTTCGGGGTGGGTCTTGATCACGATGCGGGCGCCGGGGTTCTCTTCCTGCGCCCAGTACAGCATTTCGAGAAAGCGGCTGCGGTCGCCGCCCGAGGCGCGCACCGAGGCGTCTCCCCGCGTCTGATCAATGACCAGCACGTAGCCGGGATCGGGCGGCGCAAGCGCGGGATCGAAGCCCGAGTATTTGCTTAGATGGTGCGCGCGCATGCGGGCCATACCGCCGCGCGCGCGTTCGAGCAGGGCGTGATTATCGAGCGGGTGCGTGGCCAGCAGGGTTTCCAGATCAGAAGGTTGCGAGGCATCAAAGTGCACGCCGCTGTGGTCGATCAGCAGGCCAAGCGGCGGCTCTCCGTTACGTCCCGGATGCAGCGAGCGCAGGAAGGCGTCCTCGATGCGGACGATCTGCGCGCCGGTTTTCGCCGCAAGTGCTTCGCCGCGTGCGGCATAGGGCGACTGTCCCCAGACACCGACATGATCCTCGGGCTCCGGCGTGCCCAGCGACAGCCGCCATCCGGCCTGCGCCAGCATCCGCCTCAGCCGCGTCCGGGTGAAGAACCCGGCGGTGCGCACATAGAGACGCCGGGGGATTTCTCCCCCGGCGCTGCCCTGTCCCTCGTTATATGTATTCAGGGCTCTTATCCGGTTACCCGCCCGAGACCGCGTCCTGCACGGTCGAGACGGTGGCGATGGCGGTCAGCGTGCCGGTCAGCGCCGAGATCACCTTGCTCCACTGCGCGTAGGGGGCCTCGGTGACATAGAGGGTGTCCTGATCGCGCACCACGAAGTCGCGCGCCATGAACATGCCGTTGGGCTTGGTCAGGTCGAGCACGTAGACCATACGCTGCGCACCGATCAGATCGCTGCGGCCCAGCACTTGGTTGGCCACCTCTGCGGGTTCGTTGCGGAACACGAAGACACCGGTGGGATCGGAGGAAGTCGGCACCAGACCGCCCACCTGCGCGATCGCCTCGACCGCCGAGAGCGTCTGCGTCTCGAAGGGAACCCGGGCCTGCGTGCCGGTGGCGCCGAGCGCGGTGAAGGCGCGGGTGTCTTCTTCTACGAGAATACGGTCGCCGCCGCGCAGCGCGATGTCGAAGCGCGGGTTCTTGTAGAGGTCTTGGAACCAGATCTTGCCTTGCTGGCCGCCGCGCAGCACGGTGATCTGCGCGATCTCGGGCTCGATGGTGATACCGCCGGCGCGGGCCAGCATCGACGACAGCGTGCGCGTCGGACGTTCGATGGCGTAGACACCCTGACCGCCGACCGAGCCGACGAGGCTCACGGTCGAGCCGTCCCCGGCGAGGCGGCGCACTTCGACCTGCGGATCGGGGGTCTGTTCCGAAAGCTTGTCGGTGATCACTCGGCGCACCGTCTCGGGCGAATTGCCCGATGCCTTGATGCGGCCCGCGTAGGGCACGAAGATGAAGCCCGAGCCGTCGACCTGCACCTCTTCGAGCAGGGTGGCGTTTGTCTCGGCTGCGGCCAGCAGCCCGTCGTCGACGTTTTCCCAGATCGTCAGCCCCAGCGTATCGCCGGGCTGGATGGTGTCGGAGCCGACCACGCCGGCGCCTTGGAACTGTTCGGAAAAGCCGAGCGCGGGCACCACAGCGGTGGCGCGGGTGACCCGGTCGTTGACGCTGACGACGAAGGAGTCGCCTTCGCGCATCACCGAACCGGCGTAAATCTCATCTTTGTTGGGGCCGACGCGGGGCAGGGCGCAGGATGCCAGAATCGACACTGCGGCCAGAAGGACGACGGATTTCGCCCATCGGGAGCGGGACTGTTTCACTGCTCGGTCTCCTCGACCTGTTCTTATCTGCCTGAGCTTTTTGGCGTAAGGTACGAGAATCCGGATTCAAAAACCAGTCTGGGCTTGGCGCGGCGTCAGCGGACCACGCGCAACTGTTGCCGAGGAGCCGCGGTGCCGTTGCGCAGCGCGTCGTAAGGATCATGCGGCGAGAGCATCATGTCGACCACCTGCCGCAGCAGCTGGCGGCGGCCTCGCGCGGCGTAAAAGCCGCCCGGAAGCTGGCTGGTTTCAAGCAGATACCGACGGTAATCCTTATAGGCGCGGCTGTCGGGGCGGGTCGGCTGCGCGAAGAACTCGGCCAGCGGCTGCTCGGAGACGAACTCGGGTTTGGCATAGACCGCGCGCCCGAAGGTGCGCAGCGGAATCCCGCGCCAGAGCACCTGCTGACCGGCGGTTGAATTGACGGTGACAGCGCTGCGCGCGTCGTTGAGCAGCTGCGCGAGCTTGCCGCCGGGCACGAAATGCACCCGGCCCGCGATCCCAAGACGGCCTGCCGCGGTGGCGATCATCCGGCGCAGCGGCACCTGTCCGTTCTCCAGCGGATGCGCCTTGAAGACAAGGTGGTGGTGCCCCGGCGCGCCCTTGGCAAAGCCCTCGAGCACCAGATCGACGAATTCCGACATCGAGCCGAAGGGCGAGTGCTGGCGAAAGCTCGAGTCGTGTTCCAGTTGCAGCAGGGCAAGGTGGTAGGGAAAGCCGCCGCGCCGGATGCGCAGGCTCTCCAAGAACCGCTCGATCCGGGTCAGCGGCATCAGCAGCAGGCGTTTGAGGTAAAGCTGGAACTCGCGCGCCACCGGCAGGTCGCGATGGGCGCGGAAGCCCGCGTAGTCGCCGTTTCGGAACATCACGAACCAGTGGTAGAGCGCGCCGTAAAAGATGTGCTGGCGCATGTCGCCCCAGTGACCGGGGGGCAGGGGCGCTTCCATGTCCGAGCGTTCCAGCGCGCTGCGCATGTCCGTCACCTGCATGTCCATCAGCCGCGAATGACCATTGGCTCCGCCGCGTTCGTAGGTCACCCAGTAGGGGCGCATGTAGCCCTCTTCGAAGACATGCACGCGCAGGCCGCGCCGCCGTGCCTCGGCGATCGCGTCGGCATGGATCGCGCGGGTATCGCCGTAGAGCACCAGATCGGTGACGCGTTTTTCGTCGAACTGAGCACACAGGTAGGTGGGCCAGTCTTCGGGGGCGGCGGTGAAGGGCAGGTAGCTGGCGCTGTCGAACCAGAACGCGCGGTCACCGGCATTGAAACCAACGCGCCAGACCTCGGCGCCCGCCCGGCGTAGCATGGCGCCAAGACGATGAAAGAATGGCCCATGCGGCCCCTGCAGGAACAGGAAGACACGCCCGGCCTGTGCCGGAAAGGGCTCTGCGGTTGCCTTGGTCATGGGCACTCGTTAAGGATCGGCCTACTCGTCATCGGTGGCGCTGGTCTAGGGGCCGGGCAGCCTTCGATAGCTGGATTGTTTGACCAAAATAAGGCCCGTGGCCAGAGCCCTTGGGTCATAGAGGATATGCTGATGTTCACCGGTATCGTCACCGACATGGGGGAAATCCGCACGCTCGAGCAGGCGGGCGATCTGACCGCGCGGATCGGCACGTCCTACGAGACCTCGGGCATCGAGATCGGCGCGTCGATTGCCTGCGACGGCGTGTGTCTGACGGTGGTCACTCTGGGCGACGACTGGTTCGATGTGCAGATCAGCGCCGAAACCCTGTCGAAAACCAACCTTGGCAACTGGGCCGAGGGCAAGCGCGTCAACCTTGAACGCGCACTTAAGGTCGGCGACGAACTGGGCGGGCACATCGTTTCGGGCCATGTGGACGGGCTGGCCGAGGTGATTTCGGTGGAAGACGAAGGCGACAGCACCCGCGTGCAATTGCGCGCGCCCGACGATCTAGCCAAATTCATCGCGCCCAAGGGCTCGGTTGCGCTCAACGGCACCTCTCTGACGGTGAACGAGGTGCAGGGCTCGGTCTTTGGCATCAACTTCATTCCGCACACCAAGGAAGTGACGACCTGGGGCGGGGTGAAAGTCGGCGACAGCATCAATCTCGAGATCGATACGATGGCCCGCTACGTGGCGCGGCTGCAGGAGATGAGCTGACATCGCTCCTGCGCCTCTGTGGTCGCGGGATTCTGAGCGGCTGTCTCGGCGTTAACCTCCTTGGTCGTTCTGGTTTTTTGCCCTGAGCGCCCCATATCCTTGGCAGCCCCCGGGCAGTCACGACCAAGGAAGACGACGCATGAATTTTCGCCGCTGGATTGTCTGTATCGCTGCGCTTCTGGCGCTCACGGCGGCGCTTGGATTGTTTCCTGAGGGTAACAGCCCCGATCCGGGCTTCGAAATAACGCGCGTTCAGCATGCGGATGCGCCGAACGAGACCGGCGCGCGCCTGTGATCGGCTTGACCTTGGCGCCGCACGAGTCCCTGATGCTGCCATGAGCCACGGCCACCATCATCACCACCATCACCACATTGATCCCGATGCGGGCGACGCCCGCATGGCCTTTGCGGTTCTGGTGAACATGCTGCTGACTGTCGCGCAGGTGGTCGGGGGCATTCTGTCGGGCAGCCTGGCGATGATCGCCGACGCGCTGCACAACTTCTCGGACGCGATCTCGCTGATCATCGCGGCGCTGGCGCGCAAGATTGCCCGGCGCCCGGCCAGTGCCGATATGCCCTTTGGCTATGCGCGGGCCGAGACGGTGGCGGCGCTGATCAATTACACCACGCTGATCGTCATTGGCGTGTACCTGATGATCGAAGCAGTTCTGCGGTTTCTCTCGCCCGAGCCGGTCACCGGCTGGATGGTGGTGGTGATCGCTGGCGTTGCCCTGGTGATCGACGTGATCACCGCGATGCTCACCTACGCCATGTCGAAAGACAGCCAAAACATCCGTGCTGCCTTCCTGCACAATGTGGCCGATGCCATGGGCTCGCTGGCGGTGATCTTCGCGGGGACGCTGATCTTGCTCTTCGGCTGGACGTGGGTCGACCCGCTGGTGACGTTGCTGATCGCCGGTTACATCCTGTGGATGGCGCTGGCCGAGATCGGATCGGTGATCCGTGTGCTGATGCTCGGCAGCCCGCCGGACATGGTGCCCTCGGCGGTGCTGGAGGCGGCGCAAGAGATCGACGGCGTCGCCGGGCTGCACAAGGCGCACCTTTGGCAGATCGACGAGCACACCTCGGCGCTGCAGGCGCATCTGGTGGTCGACGAGGGGGCGTGGTCACGGGCCGATGGCATAAAACGTGCTGTGAAGGACGAGATGCAAAGCCGTTTCGGACTCGCACAGGTGACCCTTGAACTGGAGTGCAGCCGACACAGTTGTGCGACTCCGCAGGACTGGGGTGGGGCATGAGGGTGCGAATTGCTGCTCCGGCCCTTGCAGCCCCTCAGGCCCGATACTAAGACTCGCTTAACGCGCGCGCGATAGGCACATTTGGAAAAGACACAGCAGGCAGGCGACGATGAAAGATCCTTTTGAGACATATATGAACACCCTCGTTCCCATGGTTGTCGAACAGACCAGCCGCGGCGAGCGGGCCTACGACATTTTCTCGCGTCTGCTGAAGGAGCGGATCATTTTCCTGTCGGGCCCCGTGCATGACGGCATGTCCTCGCTGATCGTGGCGCAGCTGCTGCACCTCGAAGCCGAGAACCCGAGCAAGGAAATCTCGATGTACATCAACAGCCCGGGCGGCGTTGTGACATCGGGTCTGTCGATCTACGACACCATGCAGTACATCAAGCCGAAGGTGTCGACGCTGGTGATCGGTCAGGCGGCCTCCATGGGCTCGCTGCTGCTCGCCGCTGGTGAGCCGGGCATGCGGTTCTCGCTGCCCAACAGCCGCGTCATGGTGCACCAGCCCTCGGGCGGCTACCAAGGTCAGGCGACCGACATCATGATCCACGCCGAAGAGACGCTGAAACTGAAAAAGCGCCTCAACGAGATCTACGTGAAGCACTGCGGCCGCACCCTCGAGGAAGTCGAGCGGGCGCTCGAGCGCGACAACTTCATGTCGCCCGAGGACGCCAAAGAGTGGGGCCTGATCGACGAGATCGTCGAGAAGCGCGGCGGTGCTGACGAGGCGTAAGCTTCTTCCCATGCCGCGCGTGATCCCGCGCGCGGCAATTTTGACATTGTGGACCGGAAAGGCCTGTCTTAGACTTTCCGGACTAGGCAGAGACGATAGGCCTTGTCGGGGCAACGGCCCCGACGCTTGAAACCCAAAGGCCTGGAAAGGTGTGACATGGCGACGAACTCCGGCGGCGACAGCAAAAACACCCTGTATTGCAGCTTCTGCGGCAAGAGCCAGCACGAGGTACGCAAGCTGATCGCGGGACCGACCGTCTTCATCTGCGACGAATGTGTCGAGCTCTGCATGGACATCATTCGTGAGGAGACGAAGGGCGCGGGCCTGAAATCCTCCGAAGGTGTGCCCACGCCGCGCGAGATTTGCGACGTGCTCGATGATTACGTGATCGGCCAGTTGAAGGCGAAGCGCGTGCTCTCGGTGGCGGTGCATAACCACTACAAACGGCTCAACCACTCGCAGAAAAGCGGTGATATCGAGCTTGCGAAATCCAACATCCTGCTGATCGGCCCGACCGGTTGCGGCAAGACGCTGCTGGCGCAGACGCTGGCGCGCATTCTTGACGTGCCTTTCACCATGGCCGACGCGACCACGCTGACCGAAGCCGGCTACGTGGGCGAGGATGTCGAGAACATCATCCTGAAGCTGCTTCAGGCAAGCGAGTACAACGTCGAACGCGCGCAGCGCGGCATCGTCTACATCGACGAGGTCGACAAGATCACCCGCAAGTCCGAAAACCCCTCGATCACCCGCGACGTGTCGGGAGAGGGCGTGCAGCAGGCGCTGCTGAAGCTGATGGAAGGCACCGTGGCTTCGGTTCCGCCGCAGGGCGGGCGCAAGCATCCGCAGCAGGAATTCCTGCAGGTGGACACCACGAACATCCTGTTCATCTGCGGCGGCGCCTTTGCCGGTCTCGACCGGATCATCGCGCAGCGCGGCAAAGGCTCCGCCATGGGCTTTGGCGCCGACGTGCGTGACCCTGAAGAGCGTGGCACCGGCGAGGTGTTCAAGGATCTCGAGCCCGAGGATCTGCTGAAGTTCGGCCTGATCCCGGAATTCGTCGGCCGTCTGCCGGTGATCGCAACGCTCGAGGACCTCGACGAGGACGCGCTGGTCACCATCTTGACGCAGCCGAAGAACGCTCTGGTCAAACAGTACCAACGCCTCTTCGAGATGGAGGACAGCCAACTGACCTTCACCGACGATGCGCTGCTGGCCATCGCCAACAAGGCGATCGCTCGCAAGACCGGTGCACGTGGTCTGCGCTCGATTCTCGAGGGTATCCTTCTCGACACAATGTTCGAGCTTCCGGGCATGGAAGACGTGACCGAGGTGGTGGTGAACGAGGAATCGGTCAATGCTGATGCCAAGCCGCTGCTGATTTACGCGGATCCGAAGAAGGAACCCGCGTCGGCCGGATAACGTCGTTGTGATGGAATGACTGGTATCAAGTACATGGCCTGGATCGTTGCCCAGCTTGTTCAGAACGCTTTGAGGATGCTTGCCGTTGTGGCAGGCATCTTCTTTTTGGGGGGGTGGGCTTGGTTCGCCTATTTCGCAGGCCGCGAGGCCGAGGCGCGCAGCCTGCCCACGGCGCATGCCGACCTGCGGATGCAGGGCGCTGGCCAAGCCAGCGGGGCATCGCGACCGACCGCTGAGGAAGATGAACTTCCGGGCAAGCTGTTTGGCGGGCTGCTGCCCGTCGAGGCTGTGCTGGCCAGCAAGGCCTACGCCGATGACGCGGCGGGCGGCTGCACCTATGCGATCATCCGCACAGGCCCCGGCATCTCTCCAAGCCCGCCAACCGCCGATCTTGGCAAGGCGTGGTGGGAACGCTTTGGCGGTGACTGGCGGCAGACACCTAGCAGCGGCTTCGGGCGCGCGCCGCTCGACGCTTGCGGCGGGGAGTGGGATGTCGCGCTGACCGAGGAACTGCAGCGCGCACTGGACGCGCCGGGTAATTGGTATATGCGCGATGACGTGGGGCAGGATCTCCACATCTATTCCGCAACCGACCGGATCGCCGCGCGCATCCGGTATGGAGACTGACAGATCATGACAATCAGGCGTATTTCGTCCGGCGGTGAGTTCGAGGCGAAGATCGGCTACTGCCGCGCGGTGGTCGCCGGCGGCTTCGTGCATGTCGCCGGCACAGTGGGGCAGGGCGACACGGTGGTCGACCAGTGCCGCGCGGCGCTGGCGACCATCGAAAAGGCGCTGGCAGAGGCCGGGGCAAGCTTTGCCGACGCGGTGCGGGTGACCTACTATCTGCCCGACGCGTCCGAGTTCGAACCCTGCTGGCCGCTGCTGCGCGAGGCGTTCGGTGCCAACCCTCCGGCGGCGACGATGATCGAGACGGCGCTGATCGATGCGAAATACCGTATCGAGATCGAATTGACCGCATTGGCACCGGCCTGAACCGCTGCTGGGCGCCGTCGCGGCTGGACCTCGGCGGCGCTTTTGGTCATACACGTGTCAGGACTAAGCGAGGAGTCGTCCATGGGCATTCTCAACACGCTGCTGCGGGCCGTTACCTGGTGGAACGGGGCGACCCTGAACACCCAGCTCTACACATCCCGCAAGGGCCAGCGCGTCGGCGAGGACGAGCAGGGCAACGTGTTCTACCAGACTAAGGACGGCAAGCGCCGCTGGGTGATCTACAACGGCGAGGCCGAGGCCACGCGGGTCAGCCCCGATTGGCACGGCTGGCTGCACCACACCTATCCGCATCCGCCGACCGAAAAGCCGCTGCCCCGCAAGAGCTGGGAAAAGCCGCATATCGAGAATCTGACGGGCACGGCGCTGGCCTATGCGCCCAAGGGCTCGATCCGCCGCGCGGAACCGGCGCCGCGCCGGGACTACGAGGCATGGAGCCCGGAATAACCCTATGACTCACACGGCCACTGAGGTGATCGTTGGCGGCGTGGTGCTTGCCGGTGCTATCGCCTTTGGCGCCTACGCGGTCAGTGCGACCGGCTTTGGCGTCGGCGGCGGGCAGGGCTACCCGCTCAGCGCCTCGTTCCGGTCCCTCGAAGGCGTCTCTGTCGGCAGCGATGTGCGGCTGGCGGGCGTGAAGGTGGGGTCGGTGACCGGCATCGCCCTCAACTCGGAAACCTACCGCGCCGACATGACCCTTGCGATGCAGGGCGATGTGCAGGTGCCCGACGACAGCGCCATCGTGATCTCTTCCGAAGGGTTGCTGGGGGGCAATTTCGTCGAGATCAGCCCCGGCGGCTCGCCCTTCTACTATGGCGCTGGCGACGAAATCCTCGACACGCAGGGCTCGGTCAGCCTGATGTCGCTGCTCTTTAAATATGTGGCCGGAGGCAGTGAATGACCCGTGTATTGGCACTCGTGATGGGGCTGGGATTGGCCGCTGCCGGCGCCGTGAGCGCACAGCAGGAAGCCACGGAAACCGGCACCGGCGCCACGCTGCGCGGGCTTGATAAGCTCACCGGCAAGGTCACCGACATCCAGCTTGCCAGCGGTGACAGCGCGCAGTTGGGCCGTATCGAGATCGCGCTTGGGGAATGCCGCTATCCAGAGGGAAATCAGGCGGGCGACGCCTTTGCCTTTCTCACCATCCGCGAGGCTGGCAAGGCCGATCCTGCGTTTCGGGGCTGGATGATCGCCTCGTCGCCGGCGCTCAACCCCATGGACCATCAGCGCTACGACGTCTGGGTGCTGCGCTGCACCACCTCCTGACCTGAGCCCGCCAGCGGCGTGCTGGCAAGGTCCGGGGTGACGGTCAGCGCCATGGCAAGCTGCGCCCGGTACTGGTGACGCGGGATTTCCACGGCACCCAAAGACGCCAGATGCGTGGTCAGGAACTGCGTGTCGAACAGGGTGAAGCCCGCCCGCTTCAGCAGGTCGACCAGCCAGGCCAGCGCGATCTTCGAGCCATCGCGGCGGCGCGAGAACATCGACTCGCCGCAAAAGGCGCCACCGATCTCCAGCCCATAGACACCGCCCGCCAGTTCGCCCTCCATCCAAACCTCGATGGAATGGGCGTGACCGCGGCGGTGTAATTCGGTGAACAGCGCGCGGATTTCCGAGTTGATCCACGTCTCGCGCCGGTCGGCGCAGGCATCGATCACAGCGTGGAAATCGCGGTCGAAAGTTACCTCGTAATCGTTCTTGCGCAGACGCCGGGCGAGGCTGCGCGAGATTCTGAAGCCAGTCATCGGAATGATCCCACGGCGGCGTGGATCGACCCAGAAGATTTCGGGGTCGTCGCGATGCTCGGCCATGGGGAAGATGCCCGCGCGATAGGCTTGCAGCAGGATCTCGGGCGTCAGAGTCATGCGGCCCCTCCCCAAAACTGGGAAGGGGCCGCAAGGTGGTGTGCGTCCGCTCTGCTCACGCGCGGGTCAGGCGTCGGCCAGCTTGCTGGCCAGCCACTTCTCGAGCCAGTGGATCGAGTAGTTGCCGGTGAGGATGTCCTCTTCCTGCAGCAGCGCCGAGAACAGCGGCAGCGTGGTGTCCACGCCGTCCACGATCAACTCGCCAAGCGCGCGGTCGAGGCGCGACAGCGCTTCCTTGCGATCGCGGCCATGCACGATCAGCTTGCCGATGAGGCTGTCGTAATAGGGCGGGATCGAGTAGCCCTGATAAAGTGCGCTGTCCATCCGCACGCCCAGACCGCCGGGGGCGTGATACTGGGTGATCTTGCCGGGGCAGGGCGCGAAGGTGGGCAGACGCTCGGCGTTGATCCGAACTTCGATGGCGTGGCCGTTGATCTCGAGATCGTCTTGCGTGAACGACAGGTCCATGCCCGACGCGACGCGGATCTGCTCGCGCACGAGGTCGACGCCAAAGATCGCTTCGGTCACCGGATGCTCCACCTGCAGGCGGGTGTTCATTTCGATGAAGTAGAACGCGCCGTCCTCGTAGAGGAACTCGATGGTGCCAGCGCCGGTGTAGTTGATCTTGGCCACGGCATCCGCGCAGGTCTTGCCGATGCGCGCGCGCTCTTCGGGCGAGATGCAGGGACCGGGCGCCTCTTCAAAGACCTTCTGGTGGCGTCGCTGCAGCGAGCAGTCGCGCTCGCCAAGGTGAACCGCCTTGCCCTTGCCGTCGCCGAAGACCTGAATCTCGATGTGGCGCGGTTTCTGCAGGTACTTCTCGATGTAGACCTCGTCGTTGCCGAAGGCCGCTTTGCCTTCTGCTCGCGCGGTCTGGAAGGCGCGTTCCATCTCGGCCTCGTTCAGCGCGACCTTCATGCCGCGCCCGCCGCCGCCGGCGGTGGCCTTGATGATGACCGGATAGCCGATGTCGCGGCCCACCTGCTTGGCGGTCTCGAGGTCGGGCACGCCGCCGTCGGAACCGGGCACGCAGGGCACACCGAGAGCCTTCATGGTGTCCTTGGCGGTGATCTTGTCGCCCATCACCCGGATGTGCTCGGCGGTGGGGCCGATGAAGGTGAGGTCATGATCCTCGACCATTTGCACGAAGCGGGCGTTTTCCGACAGGAAGCCATAGCCGGGGTGGATTGCCTGCGCGCCGGTCACTTCGCAGGCCGAAATGATCGCGGGCGGCGACAGGTAACTGTCGGTCGAGGAGGCAGGGCCGATGCAGATGGTTTCATCGGCCATGCGCACGTGCATGGCGTCGGCGTCCGCCGTCGAGTGCACCGCCACCGAGGCGATGCCCATCTCGCGGCAGGCGCGGATCACGCGGAGCGCGATTTCGCCGCGGTTCGCGATGAGGATTTTATCGAACATGGTCTGCCTCTTACTCGAGGATGACCAGCGGGGCGCCGTATTCGACCGGGGCGCCGTCTTCGACGAGGATGCGCTTGACGGTGCCCGCGCGCGGTGCGGGGATGTGGTTCATGGTCTTCATCGCCTCGACGATCACCAGCGTGTCGCCCTCGTTGACCTGTGCTCCGACGGTGATGAACGACGGGGCGCCGGGTTCGGGCTGCATGTAGACGGTGCCGACCATTGGCGAGGTCACGGCGCCGGGATGCGCGGCGGGGTCCTCGGGGGCGGTCTCGGCTGCGGCAGGCGCGGCTGCGGGGGCCGGAGCGGCTGCGGGCGCAGCGGCGGGTACGGCGACCGATGCAGCCACCGGCGCCTGCGGAAGGGCACGGCTGACGCGGACGTTGAGGCTGTCCTCTTCGCCGTATTCGCGTTTGACCTGCAGTTCGGTCAGATCGTTTTCGCGCAGCAGTTCTGCCAGGGCCTTGATGAAGGCCACGTCCGCTTCATGGTTATCTTTGCTCATGCGGTCCTCGCCGGTGTTATGCTGGTCCCGGTCTCTGCGGGGCCTGATGATTTCGCGCTTATAGGCGATGCTTTAACGCATGAAAAGCGAGGCGAGGAGTGAAAACCGGACAGTCAGGGTGGCAAATGTGGGGATCGCGCGCGCGTGCGCGGTGCTGGAACCATGGCGATTGCGTGACGACCGGCGGTGCGGTGGGGCGGATCAGGCGGCGCTGTCGTTGCGCGCAGGGCGTGTCGGGAGCGGCGAATCAGTGCCATAGCCACGCTCCGCGCGGTCCGAGGCCGCTCGCTCCGTGCCTTCAAGCGCGGCTTGGGCGCGCCCGGATGGCCGGTCCGGAGAGCGCAGACCCGGGCCCTGGCCGATGAGTGGCACGCTCGGCGCTGGCGTGTCACTTTGCCCTTCTGCGCCGCCGGTGGCCGTGGTCGTGACGGCGGGTCCCTCCGGTGCCTGTCCGCGGCGGCCTGACGTGGTCGGGGGCGTCGGTGTGCCGGGGCCAGCGTATGAGGGTTGCGGCGATACCGGGCCAGCGATCGGCGAGGGCCGGGGGGCAGCAGCGCGCGGCGCGGTCTGGCCTGGATTGATCTGGCCTGGATTGATCTGGCCTGAATTGGTCTGGCCTGTAACGGACTGTGTCGGCGCGGGCTGAGCCGCCACGGGCTGAGCCGCCGCGGTCTGAGCTGCCACGCGTTCGCTTGGCGCAGCCGCCTCGGGGGGGACCACGCCGGTTCGTGGCTGTTGCGCGGTTTGCCCGGGCAGGGGGGGCGAGGCGGCGGTGTCGCCAGAGGGGGGCATCGCGCTTTCTTCGGCAGCTTCCGACGGGGCGAACTCGGCGGCGGCCTTGCTGCGGAGGTCCCGCAGCAGCGCTTCCGCCTGTTCTTCCAGCAGCGCCGAGATGCGGATCTGCATGATTGAGGGTGGAGCCACGTGATTGGCCGGGTCGGGCAGCCCGGTCAGGCTGCGCCAGAAACTTGCGGGCGGCTGGCCATCGGTGCCGCGATCGCCGCCCTGATCCGTATCGGTGGTCGATTGCTCTTTGACCGGTTGCACCTTGGTCTCCTCGGCCGTTCTGACCGGGGCTCCGGGCAAGCCGAGGGGGTGCCCGGTGGCCAGAGGTGCCACCACTTGGGGAACACCTGTGAACTGCATCGAAATGCTCCGTCTGCTATCGGTCCCCACGCATCCTCTTTAGCACAGCAGGCGTGGCACTGCAGCGGGATAGACCGCAATTTAGAGAATTTTCGCAAAACCGGTAAACAGGGCCTTTGGATGGACGATGCAAAAAGGGCCCCAGCGGGGCCCTTCGCGTGTTGTCGCGGGTGGCGCGTGGCTCACCCCTTGTTGGCGCGGTTTTCGATGAGCTCGTCGACCACGGAAGGATCGGCGAGGGTCGAGGTGTCGCCAAGCGCGCCGTAGTCGTTCTCGGCGATCTTGCGCAGGATGCGGCGCATGATCTTGCCGGAACGGGTCTTCGGCAGCCCGGGGGCCCATTGGATCAGGTCGGGACTGGCGATCGGGCCGATCTCGGTGCGCACCCAGGTGCGGAGTTCCTTCTTGAGGTCTTCGCTGGGCTCGATGTCGTTCATCAGGGTGATGTAGCAGTAGATGCCCTGACCCTTGACGCTGTGCGGGTAGCCGACCACTGCCGCCTCGG